>DASUWS010000210.1:0-32446 GCA_036378295.1 Ktedonobacterales bacterium | reverse complement strand
TGCTTTCTCACGCCCATACGGTGAGCGAATTGATTGGGCAGGAGAGGTGGTCGTTGCTCCCACATATATTGAACGAGAATGCGGGCAAACGGACTATAGTCCTCAAACGGTCGCCATCTTGCCATAGCATGTATTCCCTTCATTATTCAGACAATATCCGATATTTGCGACATTACCTGAACCTCAGGAAACAATCAATGAATTAAGACTTTTGTCTCTTGTTTGGTCGTTGTGGACGATCAAAGTCCAACAGTCCTATCAGGTGATTAGAGAATTACGAGCAGAATATTAGTACTCTATTTCGACTAATGAGCCACCACAAGCACGGTGAGATGTGGCAAAGAACATAGTCGGGTAGAAGAAGATTGAGTGCCCACACTCAACAAATATCCGCACATGCGACCATTCTGCCAATCGCGATTTGGAAGTTATCTGCAACTAAGAGGCATTAGTTGAAGTTAAATTCACCCTTGCTGTAGCCCCGAGAAATCGCGGTTTCCGGCGTGTAACGTCTCAATACTGCATAAACGACACATACGCTGACTATAGGTCAAATAATTGTTCGACAGTCTTCAGTTGATAATATGATGCAGGTAATGTCGACTTAGTATCATGTGCTATCGGATATTCACTATTACCGGCGATTATCTATTGTATCCTGATCATCAACTGTATTCTTCGCATATGTCATGGTACATTGGGGAAAGTCCGCACATTGGACTAATATAGTTACATTACTCATTCTTGCGCTTGGAATGAGGATTGATGAGAATACGGACGAAAATATTGCTATGCGACATTTGTTTGGGATCAACAATGGATGGATCTGCGGATGTAGGAGGAATATTCTCGCGAGAGAGGTGTGACAGATCCGGGAAGTCGCTGGCCAACAGGCAGGGAGCCGCGCTATAGTGAGGAACCGCTCCAGCATGGTTCCCTGCGCTTGGTCCGCAAAGCACAACGGAGCACAGCCGGGTATGCCATGCTCCGTTGTGACTGGTCCTCGTTGACCGAAGGACTCTAGCGTCAGTGGGTTGTCTCAGAGCCTTGACCACTCCTTGTCTGCGACTGTTGCTGGGCTTGCTGCTTCACCTGGTCGGTCACATTGGTTGCGGCACTCTGCACCTTCTGTACGGTATCCTGCGCAACCCCCTGGGCCTTCTGCACGAGCGTATCGCGCGTCTCGCCCATCAATTGGTTCTCCATCTTCGTCTCAGGTATCGCAAGCCCGACGATGGTGCCCAGGGCAAATGCCCCGCCTACCATGAGCAGGGGGCTGTCCTCCCAGGTCTGCTGGAGCCAGCCACGTGTTCGTTGGGCCTGCCATTGCGCGTAGTCCGCCATATCCCCAGCCTTGTCGGCAACATTCCCGGCGGCTTCTTGCATGTGCTCGCCCACGTTACTGGCAGTCCCCTGAACCTGGTCAGTGATCTTCCCAGCCACCTCTTGAGCCTGATCCGCCATCTGACTCATGCGCCCACTTCCCTGCTGCTGTGGCTGCTGAAGCGGTCGTTCATACGGTCCAGGATATCCAGCGCGGTAGCGGCTGCCGTATTGGCCATACCTGTAGTCGCGGTCGCGACGGTTTGAAGCTTCGCGGCGAGCCCCGATCAACAGCCACCCCAGGCCGATCGCCGTCAGCGCAACCGGCACTTGATTCTGCCGGATCGTATCCATTAACGTCGAACTGGTCTCTTTGGCAGTGTCAGCCACGTTGCTCGCCATCTCCTGAGCCTTTCCAATGGTCGCCTCGCGCGCGGTATCTTTGGCCTGCTGCATCAGGTTCTGCGGGCTAAGCTTCTCCTGGATAGCATCAATCGTTGATCCCATCCTGGCGCGTGTATCTTCGATGTTCTCGCGGATCTCTGCTGTGCTCTGGTCGCGCCGGGATTCGTCCGGGGCCGCCGTGCTCTCGACGACATAATCGGCGCCCCTCACGCTTGTTGCCTCAGGGACTTCACCGGGAACAGGGGGAGTCGAGCTGAGCTGCTCGCGCATCAACTCCTGATTGCGGCCCGCAATCTCCTGATCACGCTCATAGCGCGTAAGAAACTCGTTATTGCGAGGTGCTAGGTCGTCTGTTCTTTCGCCCACGCGACATCCTCCTTGATCGTGTCAACCGTTTGCTGCGGCGTGAATTGTGTGTGCTTCAGCGCATTGATGCCCCGCTGGACGAGGAAATAGCCGACGATAGCTGCCAGGGCTCCTACGATGAGGAAACTCAGCCATATCGGAAGCCCAAATGCACTACTCAGCCCATAGGTCAATGCGCCCAGCAAGAAGAGGAACCCGGCATATACTACAGCGCCGCCCGCCGCGAGCATTCCCATATTCTTGCCAATGCTCGTCGCCTTGTCAGTCATTTCCTGTGTCGCGAGTCGCACTTCCTGGCGTATCAATCGACTCGTGTCCTGTGTGAGCCTGGAAAACAACTCACCAAGCGAGAGCTCCTGCGGCCTCTCTCGTGCTTCCATACACCTACCTCTCCCTCCTTGAAAGGGTGACAGAGTGAGTTGTGCGACGCTAGTATCGCGACTCCCGCGTGTCCACGCCGTCCACGGATTCCGTGCCTATACCCTCTGGCTCGCTCCAAAACCGGCCCGAAGGACGATATGTGGTGCCAGAGCGCGGATTGTAGCCGTACTGATCAGGTTGGCGATAATACTGATAGTTGTACCGAGAAGCTGGATTGTAGCCTCTTCCCTGGGAGTGGCTGGAGCGCCCCTGAACGCCGCTGCTCTTGAGGAAGCGGGCGGCAACCAATCCGAGGACAAAAGCTCCGCCGAGCGCCAGGGCCGGATCACGGCGCGCCCAATCCTCGGCCGCTCCAACGATCTGCTGGACATCATGGTTCTGCAGATAGCCAGCGGCACGCTTGACCTGATTCGCTGCCTGGTCCATGAATCCCGCGTACGACGATGTCTGGTCATTCTGGCGCAACTTGTCGCCCATGTCGCTTATGGCCGAAGAGACTACATTCAGCCCCTGTGCCGTCTGGTCTTTGCGGGTTGCCAGTTGACTTCTGGCCGCCTGCTTTGCCTCGCCTGTGACCTGTGCCGCGGCCTGTTTCGTCTGATCGGCGATCTCATTCGCCGATTGGGTCGCCTGGCCGGTCCCACTGGTCTCCTGAGTTCCTGTCATTCCGATGTTGGATGGATTCTGGTTGGCGTAGTTAGGATCTCCTGAAGTCAACCGAACGCCCCTTTCATGGCAAGTATCCCATCGCCTGTAATGCACAGGTGCTGGCTGGCAGTTCATCACAATGCTGTGCACGGCAGAACATAACATCGCAACATCTATGCCCCTGGGGCTCCATGAGCAGCCCGATTGCGGAAATCCAGCGTACTCGCGCGACTGCTACGTTCCACTGGGACGCTTGCCAGCATTGAGCGTAAGGAGCGCCTCCAGAGCCGCCATTGGGCTTCTCTTTGACGTACATATGACACGAGGCGGTGTCGGGTCCTACTCTCCCGAATCACCACCTCGTGATTCGCATGCAGCGTGCGGTTGCCTCTAGTTGCTTCCCACTACGTTGCGCTATCCGTTAGCTGTGCTCTCATGCTGCTGCCAGCACATCCTACGCCTGCTTCAGATGAATTAGGCCATCGCGTACCAGGACATCATAGCGCGGCTGTGGGAACGTCGCCGGGCCGGTCAGCACCTTTCCGTCACCCATACGGAACCGTGACCCATGCCACGGACACTGAACGACGTCGCCCTGAAGCTCGCCCTCATCCAGCGGACCGCCCGCGTGCGAGCAAGTCGCGGCGATGGCGCTATACTTTCCGCGCAGTTTCACGATCACGACTGGCACGCCCGCTACATCCACCCGGCGCAGGGTATTCTCGGGCAGATCCGCTTCCGGCAGCACAGGCACATAGTCGGCGCTGCCTTCGGGCCACGCGGTGTGGTTTACGCCAGTAGCTTTGCCGAAGACCATGTCGCCGCCAAGATACGCTGCTACCAGGACGACGACAAGGCCAACGAACCCGATGATAGCGGCGGCCACACTTTCACCAGATGTGATCCCCAGCCGAAGTATCAGGGAGATGACATAGAGGACGAGTGCCAGCGTATTCAGCCCCGCATGGTATAGCCCAACGGTTCTCTCCGAGCCGTAGGTATCGCTCCAGTCGGTCAATCCGGTGGCGGCTGCTCCGACCGCGGCAATGATGCCAATCAGTATCGTGGCTTCCGCCCCACGCGCCGCCCAGGCGTTTGCATCCGGTGAGACGAGCCAGACGATATCAAGGATAGCCGCCAGGAGCCACGCACCAATCGGGATGTCTGTAATTGCCGGGTGTAGCGGATGTCCCAGCCAGGTGCCGTTCAGCAACGAGCGAAAGCGGCGTGGTGGCTTGCGGTTCGATCCAATGATCGCTTTGACGCCGTTTTGTAGCGCATCGCTGATGCGATCCGTCAGAGGTGGAGGCGCCGAGGGCGTCTCCTGTTGAGGACTGTTGCTCGCCGTGGTACCGTCTGAAATCTCGTGCATGATCCACACTCCTTACAGGGCCACCGGGAAACCCACCAATCCACCGTTTTAAGGCATTTGCCGGGAAATGACAGGAAACGCTACGCGCCGCCTGCGTCACCGTTCGCATCCGCAATCGCTCGTGATCGAGTACGGCGGCCTTGCATAGACCTATACCTGACTTCGCCGCATTTGTCAATATTTTACTGTGTATATTTGACAAATATGGCGGCACTGCGTATGCTATCAACGGTGTTCTGGCGTATCGCCAGAGAACCACACGGCTTCTATTGATGACGTTCGGGTTCGGGTTTCACTATGTTTCATTCGCGTTTCATTCATGACAGGTGCCGTGCAAAAGGAACTGTCCATGAAGGAGCTATCCATGTCGGCATCCTGGTATCTACGCTTCCTGAATAGCACCCGTGGGCGCCTGATCGCATTCCTCCGACGCGACACACATACTGTCGAAGAACTGGCATCAGAGCTGCATTTAACCGATAATGCTGTCCGCGCCCATCTGGCCGCCCTCGAGCGCGATGGTCTCGTGCGCCAGTCTGGCGTGCGGCGCGGGAGTGGCGTAGGCAAGCCCGCTTATGCATATGAGCTAACCCCTGCCGCCGAGCAGATCTTTCCCAGGCCCTACGCGGCTGTGCTCGGCGAGGTGCTGGACAGGCTAGACAAGCAGATGTCAAACCGCGAGATTGAGGAGATGATGCGCGAGGTTGGCAGGCACCTCGCTCAGAGGTACCGCTCAGGGCGCGGTGATCTACGCGCCAGGCTCGCCACAGCTACCGAAGCGCTCAACCAGCTTGGTGGTCTGGCAGCGCTTGACGATGAGGCACCTGGTATGCACATTCAAGGGTATGACTGCCCATTGGCAGCGCTCGTCACTACTCACCCGGAGGCCTGTCATCTCGCCGAGGCGTTCGTCAGTGAAGTCGCTGGTATACCGGTCCGTGAATGCTGCAGTCGCGGGGAGACACCCCGCTGTTGCTTCGAGCCAGTCGAACCCACCGAGCAGCCATAGGGCAGTCATAGGGCAGCCAACGCTATGCGCGTTTCTCGACCTCGATAGTGCAGTTGGTGACAAGCGCCACAATTGCCCCAACCGCGGCCCACATCGGAGCGAGTGCCGTGCCGATGACGCCAAGGGTGAGCGGGAACTCCACGATGGTCTGGCCGCCAGCGTTCTTGATGAGCACGCGGCGCACATTGCCCTCGTGTACGATCTGTTTGGCCTTCTCGATGATCTCGTTGCCCGTCAGGCGATATTGCTCGCTCGTCGTCTCAGGCTGAGCAGGCGGGATCTGAGTCGGTGTCTCTGGAGTTGTCGGCTGCGAATTCATCTGCGAATTCATCGTGATATCCCTCCGAACCTTCGCGCGAGTAGGCACGCGTGTCGCGAGTGCGCCCGCCAGGGTGGCCTCCCACCGCCTTTACTGTGGCCCACTGGACTCACAGGGCGGCCACAGCTAGCCGGCACAATATCCCAGTCTCGTCACATCAGTCGCCTCATGGCAGTAATCGTGCCGCCGGGTGCTGCATCTTCCCATCTCCTGACGAGCAACTGATGAGCGACAGGTTTGTAGGGAAGTGATACTCTGTGGTAAAGCCCAGCGAGCAGCGAACACGGGAGACTATCCAGCATGGCAGATGAAAGTTCCTTTGAATCAGAAGAACACCCGGAATACGCAGTACCGCAGCCCTTCTCTTCTGCGGCGCACGATGCGCATGTCGTTGGGTATCAGAGCCAGATGTCCGCTAATGATACGATCAACCTGGCTATTGCCGCCTGGCTCCATGCCAAGTTTCAGCGCAGCCGCAGCACGAAAACCAAAGCCACCTACTCTGCCATTCTCCAGACCTATCGCGCGCTTCTGCTGGCACGCGGACTCGATCTCGACGCCGCCGATCCTCGCCGTGTCGCTGGCACGCCTGGGGCGAGTGCGGAGTCCTCGCTGAGCGCGGCGGCTCTCGCCGAATTGGTGGCAGAGCGAACGCGGGCACTTGCCCTCGCAGCCCAGGCGTATGCTTCGCAGCCTGCCAACACCCGTTATGGAGCTCGCCCGGTAGCCGCAACTACGGCAAACCTTCGCCTGGCGGCCATCAGCAGCTTCTATCGCTACGCTCTGCGCCATGACTTCCTGCGAGGCGATAATCCAGTCGAACGGGTCGAGCGGCAGATAGTTCAGTCGTATGCGGCAGCGCACCCCATTGCCTATGACGATCTGCGCGCATCTCTGGCGGCGATTGATCTGACTACTGCCGCCGGGCTGCGCGATTATGCGCTGTTGCTGCTCGGCCTGCATACGGGGCGGCGGCTGTCCGAGCTTGCCGGGTTGCGTCGCGAGCATATCGTCATTCGTGCCAGCCGTGTCGAGATCACCTGGGTGCGCTGCAAGGGCGGCAAGACCATGCGCGACGACCTCCCGCGCAAAGGTACGCAGGGGTTGGCTGCGGAGGCCCTTGTCGCGTGGGTAATGCGTCTCTACGGTGAAGATGGCCAGACCGAGCCGCTCCTCTCACCCGACGCTCTGCGCCGGATGGTCCAGCGCAAGTACTCACCAGCAGAAGACAGCGGCGACCACAATCTGCTCATGCTCGCTCAGCGTGCGGGCGCGCTTGGGCTGGGCCAGGCAGGCGATCTGCCCCGGGAGCGCCCGATCTGGATCAGTCTCGCGGCGCGTAACGGCACCTTCGGCCATCCGCTCTCGATTCGCGCCATCGCGCTGATCTGCGAGCAGCGCCTGGGTACCAGCAAAGTCCACACCTTACGGCACACCTTTGCCCGTGGCCTGGAAGACGCGGGCGCGAAGGTTAGTGAGATTCAGGCACGCCTGGGCCATGCCGATCTTGGAACGACTGGCCGCTACCTCGCCCAACTGCATGCGGGAGAGAATCCTCATCTGGCGCGCTTGAGCCACCTCTATGGCCTGGAGGATCGCCTGAAACGTCCGCCAGAGCCGCCATCAGATGCGCCGGACGAGTCCTAGCGCGTCTCTCGTGATGGGTAGATATGCCCGATGTAGTCGTTTGGCTCACCATCGGAGGTAAACCAGATGCTGCCATCGGGAGCGGCCACAAGGCCAAACGGCACGCTCTTGGCCACCAGCAGCGTGTAGAACGTGAATTTCTTGCTGTCTGGCGCGTAACGGATGATCGCGTTGGCGTCAAAGCTGCTGATCCAGACCGCGCCATCCGGCGCGACGTCGAGCGCGTAGTTACCCGTGGAGGTGCCGACCGGTTCGGGCAATGGAAGCTCGCTGACCTCGCCTGTACGGGTATTGATATGCCCCAGGCGATTGAACTGCAACTCGGTGAACCAGACGTTGCCTCTCGTATCACTGACCATAGAGGTCACCTGCGCGGTCGGCCTGTCGAGGTGGTGGGTGGTGACGATGCCAGTCTCTGGATCGCGGCTCCCGACCACCCCGCCATACAGGGCCGCGCCGAACCAGACCTTCCCCTCTGGAGTGACGGCGAGGCTATAGGGACGCGATGCCTGGTCACCCTCGGGTGGCAAGACCTGCCACATGCGTATCTCACCCGTGTCGGGATTCATCCGCCCTATCTTGCCACTCCTGTTGAGCGTGAACCACAGTTGCCCGGCGCGGTCGAATTGAAGGTGTTGAGGCTGCGACGTTCTGCCCTGGTACGAAGGCAGCGGGTAGGTCGTAAAGCGCTCGGTAACCGGGTCAAAGCGCCCAATGTAATTACTGTTCTCCTCGGCAAACCAGATCGCATCATCTGGACCGAGCGCGCTCATCATCAGGCCATACCCTCCATCTGGCGGCGCCCACTCCCTTATCTCCCCGGTGTGCGGATCGAGGCGGGCCAGCTTATTGGCGCGCATCTCGCCAAACCAGACATAGCCTTTGCGGTCCACGACAGGCTGCATGAGCGATGCGCGTGGGTCGGCAGTAGGGTAGATTTGCATCCGGGCGACCACCGTCGCCACATCGCCTGTGGTGCGTACATCGGGTGGTGAGACAGGCTTCCCCTGCGACGCAACGGTGGGGCCCTGGGAACGCTCCATTGCCCCAGCTATCTGGCTGAAGAGCACGAGTGTAAGCGCGACGAGCACACAGATCGAGATCGTAAACGGTACATGCCGTAGGACGCTTCGCCGGGTGGTCGGCTCGATGAGCGCCGAGTCACGTGTAGCCTTACCTGGTCTATTTGCCGCGTCAAGTGAATCGGGTGTATCCGGTGAATCGGGTGTATCCAGAGGGGTCTGTAGCATTTCGTCTCATTATTCCTGGTTGCTGATCGGTTGAATCGGTGTGATCGGTCTGACCTGGAGCCTATCGCGCTTCCAGGTAGCGTAACTGCGCTGATCGTCATAGTATCAGCATACTCATCCGCTGATAGGGCTGGCAAGGTAGGGAGCAGCGCATCACTGGTCGCCCGCTGTTCTAGACCGTTCCAGCCGTCTTGGGCTCGATTTCGTACTTCTCAGCCCATGCGGTATAGCCGCCGAGCAAGGCACTGGCATCGAAGCCCATCTCGCGGAGCTTACGCGCCACACGGGCGCTGGTAGCCTCGTTGGGTCACGTACAATACGCGACAACTCTCCGGTGCTTCGCGGCTGGGTCCTCATTCGCCGCCCATTCGCTAATTTGATCTGGCAGCACACGTATGCTGCCGGGAATCTGCCCCGCGTCTCGGGCGTAGTGTCCCCTCGACCGGACATCCAGGACGATGGGAGGGATTGGCTCCTGCAGCCAGGCGTGCAGTTGCTCGGGTGTTATGCGGGGAACGTCGATGGCCTCTCCCTCGAAGAGTCCCCCCAGGTCGCCTTCACGCTCTTCGGCAAGCGTGTTGCGCGCCTTCGCGACTTGCTCACCATACCAGCGTGACGCGGGTGTCGCCGATACCCCATGGACAAGTACCGATAGCAGCACCACGACACCCGCCACGGCGAGAAGCTGTGTCGCGTTCGGCACGCGCGCCTCAACCACGAGGAGTGCAAGCAGGAGAGCGGAAAGACCCCGCGGGCCAAACCAGGCGATGAACGCGCGGGCAATGGGACTCATTTTGGCGCGAAGCAGCGCCAACCACATCGCGCCCGGGCGCACGATGAAGATGGCGACGATAGCAAACACCAGGGCCAGTCCAAAGCCGATCGTCCCGAATAGCGGGCCAAGCACGGCGCCAAAGAGGATGAACGCCAGCAGCACCGCCATTTCAGCTGTCACCTCGCCGTACTCCATGAAGCAGTCGCAGAGGGTGACGTCGAACAGGGCAACGGCCAATCCCGCGAAAAACGAGGCAAGGAAGCCATCACCCCCTAAGACCGTGGCAGCGGAGTAGGAAGCGAGCACTAGCCCGATGCCGTACAGCGCCTGATACTCCCGGCGGACCGAGTAGCGCGCATCGGCTTTGCCCATGATCCACGCGCCAATGCCACCAACCGCCAGACCCACCCCTGGACTCAGGATGAGCAGTCGCCCGAGATAACCGAGCCAGTAGCCACCATCACCGCCATGCGCCAGCAAGATCTGGATTGCGATCAGGACAATAGGCAGAACGATGATATCGTTGGTGCCTGCCTCGATGGTAAGCGTCCGGCGCACCGACCGTGGTATCCGCTCGTCACGCACGATATCGCGCAGCACAATCGGATCGGTTGACGCCAGGACAGCGCCCAGCAAGAGCGACTGAATCAGATTGGTATGCAGCAGGAGAGCCGCCGCGATAGCAATACCCGCGATGGTCAGAAGCGTGCCTGGGCCGAGATCGAGCAGAGGTGTGCGCCACTCGCGGCGCAGCTCATCGATCTCGAAGCGGGCAGCATCCAGGAAGAGCACCAGGGCCAGGTTGAGGGTAGCCACCGCTACGAGCGCTGGATTGTTTGCATCGAGTTGGATGAGTCCCACCCCACCGGGACCGAGAATCAATCCAAGCACCAGAAAGATAACGGGCAGCGAGAGTGGGAGACGGTCTACAATGCCGGAGAACACGGCGGTAACGGTAAGGACGATAGCGAGAATGCCGAACCAGAACTCGACGTTTCCCATCGGGTGTCTCCTGCTTCTCGGGTTGCCGCTGTTTCTCCCGCTCTGCTCTTCGCAGTCGCTAGTGTGGATTACCGCTCTCAAGCTCGTCAGGGAGCCGGGTGCGCTCGGCAAACTCGACGAAGTAGGCAATCGTCTGCGGGTTGCTCATCGAGTCGGGATTGGCTACTTTCTCCGCTGTAGCGCCGAGCAGGATCTTCTTGATGGGCAACTCCATCTTCTTACCGCTCAGGGTCCGTGGCACCTCGGCAATCGCGAAGATGTCGTTGGGCACATACCGCGCCGAGAGCGCGGCGCGAATCCGTTCGTTGATACGGGTCCTGAGCGCGTCATCTAACTCCGCCTCGGGCGCAAGAACCACGAACAACGGCATATAGGAGGGACGCCCCAGGTATTCCAGATCAACTACCAGACTGTCCAGAATCTCCGGCAGGTCTTCCACGACACGATAAATCTCGCTCGTGCCCATCCGGATGCCCATGCGATTGATCGTCGCGTCTGAGCGTCCGTAGATGACGATGCCGCCTGAGGGCGTAATCTTGATCCAGTCGCCGTGGCGCCACATGCCAGGATACATCTCGAAGTAGCTTTCACGGTATCGCTTGTGATCGCTATCATTCCAGAAATAAATAGGCATCGAAGGCATGGGCTCAGTAATGACCAGTTCACCTACTTCGTCCTCGACGGGCTTACCATTCTCATCAAACGCGTATACCGCGCACCCAAGACAGCGGCACTGAATCTCGCCAGCGCGCACCGGCAGAATCGGACATCCCGCGACGAATCCAGAGCAAACGTCGGTCCCCCCGCTTACCGAGGCCAGCCAGATATCACCCTTTACGTGCGCGTAGACCCACTCGAAGCCTTCAACGGAGAGCGGTGAGCCGGTGGAGCCGAGTCCCTTCAGCGCCTCAAGATGGAAGTTGGCTCCTGGCTCGACGTGTCCTTTCATCTGAGAGGCAATATAGGCGGCGCTCGCGCCGAAGAATGTCATGCTGGACTCCTCGGCGAACGACCAGAGCACCTCCGGATCGGGATAGGCGGGGCTGCCGTCGTAGAGCAGCACGGTAGAGCCGACGAGCAGGCCACCAATCAGAAGATTCCACATCATCCAGCCGGTCGTCGAGAACCAGAAGAACCGATCGCCTGGATTGAGGTTCATGTGTAGCGCAAGTGACTTCATGTGCTCGATCACGATCCCGCCATGGCTCTGCACGATTGGCTTGGGAAGGCCCGTTGTACCTGAGGAGTAGAGCACCCAGAGCGGGGCATCAAACGCGACATGCTCGAAGGCAAGGGTATCGCTATCATGCATCAGTGCGTCTTTCCAGGAGATCGCATGGGCAAAGTTGCTCGCCGACGCCTCAGGATCGAGATATGGCACCAGCACCACATGTTCGAGCGAGGAGAGCGCGCCCTGCAGCTCATGAACGACCTGGCGGCGATCAAATGGCTTGCCGTTGTACTGGTAGCCGTCCACGGCGAAGAGCACCTTCGGCTCGATCTGGCGGAAGCGGTCTACGACGCTGGCAGTGCCCATATCGGGCGAGCAGCTCGACCAGATGGCTCCGAGACTGGCACAGGCCAGGAAAGCGATAAGCGTCTCGGGAATATTAGGCATATACGCGACAACACGATCACCGGGGCGCACGCCCATCGAGCGCAGCGCGGCAGCCACCGAGGCTACACTGGTCCTGAGTTCCTGCCACGAAACCTCAGTCACTGGATGCCGTTCCGAGCGGAAGATGATAGCGGGCCGCTCCTCCGACATAGCGCGAAATGCTTGTTCAGCATAGTTCAACTGCGCTCCTGGAAACCAGCGCGCGCCGGGCATCTCGTGACTTTCGAGCACGGCTGTGTACGGGGTTGGGGATGTCAACCCAAAGAATTGCCACATCGACTCCCAGAATTCTTCGAGGTGCGAGACCGACCACTCCCAGAGCGCATCATATGACTCAAAGTGCCGCTTCTTATGGTCCTCCAGCCAGCGCATGTATTTGGCCATATTGCTGGCCTCCCGCGTCGCAGCTGATGGCTCCCAAAGAATCGTCCCTTCAGTGATCGCTGTCATCGTTGACCCTCCTGCTGCTGTCTGCCGCTTATTCTGCTGGGTAGACGGGCTCATGAGTCCGTTGTTTGTAGCTTATGACTATATGAATGACTGCCCGCAAACGACCTCACTTTGCGAACACGACTCGAAATGTCCGAATCTCAAATGGCCGGAAATCGCACGACCAGCACTGCTCCTCAAGGACTGGCTCATCATGCGACGCGGTGTTCGATGCCTGCCACAAGGTATAAGCGGAACTGGTTTCCGGCGTCAACGGACACTCCTGCAGGTCACATTCGACGACCGAAGCGAGTGGCAGCGCAGAGCGAATGACCGCGCGAGCCCGGACGCCAGTCGCTTCATACAGGCGCACGACAACGAGCTTGCCATCCTGTGACCGCTTGATAGCTTCGATGACGACATTCCCGGTTCCCGACGTGAACATGATAGCAGATGGCATTCGGGTCGACTCCCCGTCCTCTGCGTGCTCCAGATCCGCCGTGTCACCGGTATCCCTCGCGTGCGTGAGAAGGGGACGGTTCAGGGCGCAGCCAGCCGCTATCGTGCCGCCGCTGCGCCAGTCTCCGAGGTGCGGATAGAGGCTGTAGATGAGCGTATGCTCTCCCTGATCCGCCTGTGGGTCGGGCCATGTGGGCGATCGAAGCAGCGTCAGACCGATTCTGCCATCAGCCACGTCGTGCCCATAACGCCCGTCGTTCAGCAGGCTCACGCCATAGTCACCCTCAGAAAGGTCCACCCAGCGATGCGCGGGCACCTCAAACCGTGCCTGCTCCCAACTGGCGTTCCGGTGTACGGGCCGCTCGATAGCCCCGTACTGGATTTCACTGGTCGCGTGAGGTGTCCGTAGGTCCAGCGGGAATGCCGCTTTGAGCAGCACATGTTTCTCATGCCAGTCAATGTGCGTCTCGAAGTCAATCCGCGGATTCGCCCGATACAAGACAAGCTGCTGAGTGATCGTGCTCGAACGGAAGCGACGCTCGACGCGCACCACAGCCCGCAACGGTCCCCGCTCGACCAGACTGACACCCGTCGTCTCCATCTGATACGGCTTGCGTGTGTAGTAGGCGTCGATATCCCAGGCGTCAAACTCCCGTGGCAGGTCTTCATACGCCGTCAACACATTGGCACGCGCACCAGCGGGGATAAGCTCGCGGCCGCCCTCCACGCGCCGATCCTGTAGCGAGACGATCTCGCCTGAGCGATCCAGATGGAGGGAGAAGTACGCATTCTCCAGGCGAATACTCGACTCATCCTCAGTTGCGGTGAGTTCCGACTCACCTGCTTGCTCACCTGCCTGCGTCTGTTGCGTTCCCCACTCGATGACCAGCGACCCACGCCCTGGCACCTCGGGCAACTCCGCCAGCAGCGCTGGTGACACGCCGTCGGAGACTCGCTGCACTGGCAACGGCTGGCCATCCACCAACGGAACGCGCTCGTCGCCAGGATCGGGGAGCGCCAGCAGCTCGCGACGCGCCAACGGAGAAGGATTCACTACAATCACGCTGCCCTGGGGAGCCGCGGAGAAGAGGGCCACAAGTATCTCACTGGTGAGTGCGCCAAGCTGCTCTCCCAGAGCGGTGAGCGATTGACGCGCATCCCAGTAGACCGTCGCAATCGATGAACCTGGCAGAATATCGTGGAACTCATGCAGCAAGAGCATGCGCCAGGCGGCATCGAGTGCTTCCCGGCGGTCCGGCACCTGCTCAGGGCCCAACGCCCACTGCCAGGCATCGAGCCATTCAGCCAGGAGCAGCGCACCTTCAAGCTGGCGGTGCGTTCGCTTCAGCCAGCTTTGCGTGGTATACGTGCCGCGATGATACTCCAGGTAGAGATCACCGTCCCAGGTCGGCAGCGCTGGGTTGAGATCTACCGCCGCCCGCAGGCGCTCAAAGAACTCGTCCGCGCGCCCCAGACGAAGCTCAGGCATACCAGGAAGCTGTTGGATGGCGCGGGCCTGTTCCAGATGTTGTCGCGTTGGCCCCGCGCCGCCATCACCATGCCCGTACGCCAGCAGCGTCTCACCGCTGAGCGCCTTTTGCCGGTAGCGGTCCCAGACACCTCGGACCGCTGGAACGTTCAGCGCCCCATTATATGTGTCCATGTTCGCGAACAATGATGAGCCGCCGAGGGTCGGAGTGGTGATGAAGTGTGCCAGCACGGTACTGCCATCGATGCCACGCCAGTGAAATGTGTCGGCGGGGATACGATTCGTCTCGCTCCAGCTCAACTTCGTCGTCATGAAGAGCGGGATTCCAGCGCGCAACATAATCTGCGGCAAGGCAGCGGAATACCCGAACGCATCGGGGAGCCAGAGCGCGTCGTATGCGCGTCCGAACTCCTCGCGCAGAAACTGCTCGCCGTAGAGAATCTGTCGCACCAGCGACTCACCCGAGACAAGATTGCAGTCAGATTCAACCCACATCGCGCCCGCCGCCTCGAATCGTCCCTCGGCCACATGCGCGCGCACGCGCTCATAGAGCGTGGGATAGTCCTGCTTGAGCCAGGCGAAAACTTGCGGCGTGGTGTGCAGGAAGACGTACTCAGGGTATGCGTCCATGAGCGCCGTTGCGATGGAGAATGTGCGGGCAGCCTTCTCGCGGGTATGCCGCGTCTGCCAGAGCCAGGCAACGTCGAGATGACCGTGGCCAATCGCCGTAACAGTGGGACGAACGGTTGGCTGGTAACGCTGCGCAAGCTCGCTGAGCGCGGCTTCAAGTTGAGACTGTGCCGCACGCACGGAGTCATAGAAGCTCGCTGGCGACAGCTCTACCAGGTCATATGCGGCATCCAGCGCGCCTGCCAGCGCATAGAGCAGTGGATCACCCTGATCGAGCGCGTCAACCAGATCGGCTCCGGCACGCAGCAGATGATAGAGCCGCTCCGTCGGGCGATCAAGCAATGCGATCTCCGCTGTCTCGATGCGATGTTCGTCAGGCAGCATACCGCTCCAGGCGCGCACATCGAAGGTCAGGGAGCCACCGCGCACATCTTCGGGCCGAAGCAATACATCGGGATGGTGACGGTTGATTCCCTGCTGAAGCCGCTCATTGACATAGAGGAGGCCCTCCGGCCAGCCAAACTCGGTTCCAAGGCCGAGTAACAGCCTCGCTACAACCGTCCGCTCACCGCCATCGAGCTGGGCGAGCCATGAGGCAGGCGGCGCCACCTGCGAATGGAACCAGGCATTCTGGTCGTAGCCGCCCCAGTGGCTACCAGGATGAACAGCCATCCACGTGCCGCCTTCAGCGGATGGGATAGGCATCTCTGCGGGATCAACGCCCAGGCCAATTTCGAGCATGCGCAGGTCACGAAGCAGAACGCTCTCGGCGTACATCCGTGGGGCCAGCTCGATCAGTGCACGCCGTATGCGCTGCATCAAAGGTCGCATTCTGCTCCATCATTTCCAGGTGACTTGACTCGTATCAGATACTCTCACGCTACAACATCACGACAACGACGCGCTGTTGTAGTCAGTGACTATAAGAAAACGACAGCCGCCGACATCCGCTCACGCATGCAAGACTGGCAGCACGACACGCGACGGGTGCTCGCCATCGTGCAACACCGTCTGCCGTGCGACGCGCCAGCTTGTAGCCAGAGAGGGATCTTCGCCCGTGTTCGGATTGCGCTCCCACCGAGGGAAATTGCTGCTCGTGATCTCCAGACGCACCCTATGGCCTGGCAGGAACGTCACCGCCGTTGCCCACAGGTCAACATCGATCTCGTAAACATGCCCTGGCTCGACTGGTCCCGCGGGCGCGGCGATACCATCGCGATAGCGCATCCGCGTCACACCGTCGGTCAACGTCATAGCCCGTGCATCAGGATACACGTCTACCAGACGCGCCACAAAATCGGTATCTGGACCATCCGTCGCGACGAAGAGCCTTGCCGTAACCGGACCCGCCAGCACCAGAGGATTGCTCAAGGGCGCCGACGTAAACACCAGCACATCATCCCGCGCCTCAAGCGGTCGCTGATCCAGCGCCCCGGCCCGGAACATCGGATGCATCAGCGTCGCGCCGCCGATCGTGGGAACAGGGTTCTCCGGGTCGTATACATAGGTATCGGCTGCCTCGGCTGCTGGCGGCTCTACCGAGAGCAGGCCGTCGCCGCTCGCGGAATTTGCATGGCCGCTACTGTGCAGATACCATGCCTCCGGCCGCATATTCGCAGGAGGCCACGTCTCGCTTGCGCGCCACTCATTCGCGCCCATCATGAAATACTTGACGCGTGGCCACTGGGCAAAGCCGTTGGGCTGCTGCTTGAGGTAACGCTCGAAGAACAGGACGTGCAGGCTGACGAGATCGAGTTGGAGGTCAATCAACGCCGCACCAGCGCCAAACCCGAAATCAAGGTCCCCAACGATTGACGTGAAGCTGGAATGCGACCATGGCCCGAGCAGCAGATACTGATCAGGGTTCCCGGTCGCGCTCATCGCGTTGAAATTGCGAATCGTGCCGTTCAGGAAGATGTCGTACCAGCCGCCAATATGCAGCATTGGAATGGATGCCACCTGATAGGCAGGGCTCACGCGCGCGGGATCTTGAAACTGCAAATCCTCGCGACGCGCAAGCCCTTCCGTCGCTGGCCGGTCCAGGTTCAGCCGGGCAAGAGGCCCAAAAGGCTGTAGCGGCGTCTCCGCGTACCCAGATTGGGCCAGCCAATCATACTCCTGCGCGAGGGTTGCGAACGCGCGCCCCAGATCTACCGGACTTCCGCGATGGCGCCGTGAGACGACATCCAGGCCACGCTGGAGCAGCCATGACGCTTCCAGTCCAAGCTCGAAGACACCATTGCGCGAGAATACGCCTTCGTTCGGGTCGGCCCACGTAATCAGCGGCACCATCGCCTTCAGCGCCGGAGGAGCCTCGCGGGCTGCCGCCCACTGCGTGAACCCCATGTACGACCCACCGAACATGCCTACAATGCCGTTGGCGCCCGGCAAAGCCGCTGCCCATGCAATCGTATCCGCGCCGTCGGTATCTTCGTTACGCATCGGATCGAACTCGCCCTCGGACGTGAATGTCCCGCGAACATCCTGCACGACGACAATATACCCGCGTCGCGCCACCTGGGCCGGGTTGATCAGGCTACTTCCCAGAGGAAAGTCTTTCCCATACGGGAGACGCATGAGCAGCACAGGATAGCGCCCGTCACCGCCGTCATCGGGGCGGAAGACATTCGCTCGCAAGACAACGCCATCACGCATTGTCGCGGGCACGTCGAAGTTCGCTCGCACACCAGATAGCACCGTTGGCTGCATCGCTCACCTCCGCTCACTCGATCCAGAGAATCACGGCATCAGGGGATACGCCATCCTGCTTCCCACATTACTCCCTGTCTAGACGACAGGGTACATCATGATGGACGGAATTGTCTCCATCATACAGCGAGGACGGCCCATATGAGCCGCCCTCCTGCATCCGCCCGAAAGCTGGTTTAGCTAACTCTCTGCGCCAGACTCGCAAAGAACTGACTGGCACCCTTGTCCACCATCGGCCGGGTCAACGGATTGTCGAGGGCGGCAATCATGCCACTCAGAGTCGCATTCACGACGTAGGTCAGGGTCGTCCCGGAACCGTTGGGTGCCAGATCAACCGTGGCATCACCTGCGATACCATTGGTTGATCCCTGCCGATTGAATGAGAGCTTCATATGATTTGGCGGATTGCTCTCGGTCTCCTGGGCCTCCGCGCTATAGCTGCCCTTGACCGGTCCCAGGCCAATGTTCACACGCGCAAAGAGCGTGTTAGCATCCCAGCGAATTTCCTCGGCGCCCGCTATGGCCTGCTTCAGCACGTCAGCATTATGTAGCGCATCCCACACTGCCTGAGGGCTTGCCGAAAATTCCTGACTACCCTTGAGCTCCATGTGCTTCTTCGTACCCTTTCCAGAAACTGAACAGATCGTTCGGCACTCCTGACCTTCACCGCAGGCGGCTTGCGAATCACCAGCGAGCAAGCGCCGCCTGGATGCAAACAGCCAGATCGCCGCCCCGGCCATTATACCGGCCTTCCCAACCTATCGCAAGCGAATTCGATGGTTTCAGCGCATTTACGCCAGGGTCGGCGTCTGCTTCCTCACGTGCGCTGAGGAGAGGGCTGGCCCATGGCGTCAGACGGCTGGAACGGCACCGCCATCAATTACGACATCTTCTCCGGTCATCGAAGCGAAAAGATCGGAGGCGAGCAAGAGGGCCATCGCCGCCACCTCACTCATGCGCACGAGGCGATGCAGCGGAATGCCCCGCGCCTCTTCACGTTCCACCTGCTCGAATGAGAGATTCCGGGCGGCAGCCTGCAGGGCGATACTCTTCTCCTGGCGTTCCGTCATGGTCCAGCCTGGGCTGATCGAGTTGATACGCACGTTGGCCTGCGCCAGTTCCCGAGAGATGCCGCGTGTGAAATTGACCAGCGCGGCATTCACCATACTCCCCACGACAAAGTCAGACGCAGGCATCCGTGCCGTGCTCCCGACGATGTTGATGATGCTGCCAGCCTGGCGCTGCATCATGTGCGGAGCGAGCGCGCGCACGAATCGGACATACCCCAGCCCCTTGACCTGCCAGACCTTTTCCAGGTCGTCAATCGCCATCTTGAAGAAGTTTCCGCTATACGCGCGAGCGGCGTTATTCACCAGCACATCCACGGCACCGAGGCGCTCGATGCTCTCCTCAACCACTCGCTCGATTTCGGCGCGGAGGGTTAGATCAGCAACTATGGGAATGACCGGAGCCGAGGAACCAGCATGCGGCAATGCGGCGATGGCATGCGCGACATCCTGGAGCTTTCCTGTTGTCTGCGCAACCATAACGACCGCGACACCCTCAGCATGCAGTGCACGCGCGATCTCCAGGCCAATGCCCTGGCTGGCGCCCGTGACGATGGCAGTCTTGCCGCTAAGTCCTAGGTCCATTTCCACCACTTCCTGACGATAATCGATAACAGTCTTTCGCACCGCTCATAGAGCGGGTATTTATGCCGCGATTGCGGGCGAGCATTAGCGTGCTGAATCCGCATCCCTGCCTGAATCCGCGACGACTTCAACCTGCCACCATTCGTTGACCCATAGGCCGATGACTCGCACCGGGAAGCCCCACCCCGCAACGACCTTGCAGGCCGCGAGAATCTGCGCTTTATGCTCGTCGTCGGAGACCGGGTTACCCGCGCACTGATGATGCGCCGCCACGGCGACGAGTCGCGACGCGTGCGCCGAAACAGAGACACCAACGTTCTCACGCAAGGCATCAATGACGGAGCTGGGTCCCTGAGTGAGCACTTTTTCCGGACCCGGGTGGGTGATCGTATCGACGTAATCTACCGAGTGCTGCACGCGTATCCATTCCGAGACAGGCCGCTGCGCCCGCCCGTCAATACAATTGATCACCGTGGCGAATGTTCCAAGAGCCATGCCCACCCTCCAAATATCCATCGCTGTTTGTGCGTTATTCATTATCCACCAGATGCCGCTGCCATGCGGAGGAAGCATACCATATGGGAAAAGAGCAGCGAAGACCATTCCCCCGATAGCCAGACAAACGCTACACTACAATAAAGTGTGAGCGAGACGCACGAGAGAGAGGCGCACCGCACCATGGCACGGCAACATCATTCGCCGAAAAACCAGTCCACGGCTGAAGCGCTACGCACGTTGCCTCCGGTAGATGCCGTGCTTCGGCCGCTCACTGCCTACTGGACTGAACGCGGTACGGCTGGCGAGCCACTTCCAGCACAGGCCCGTCTCATCCGAGCGGCGCGAGCGGCGTTGCAGGCCGCCCGAACCGCGATTCTCGACGGACGCCCCATCGACACCAGCATCGAAGCACTCGCGGCAGATGCGTTCGAGCAGGTACGACAGGAGGCACTTCCGTCGCCGCGTCCCCTCATCAACGCAACCGGAGTCATCATCAACACCAATCTAGGACGTGCCCCCCTGAGCGACGCCGCCCTGAAAGCGATTGCCGACGTGGCCGCTGGCTATTCCGCACTCGAATACGATCTGGAGCGTGGGGAGCGCGGCTCCCGCCAGACGCCGGTACGGAAGCTCCTCTCGGAGTTGCTTCGTGCCGAGGATGCGCTAGTGGTCAATAACAATGCCGCCGCGATGCTGGTGGCGCTGACCGCGCTGGCGGCTGGGCGAGAAGTCGTCATCTCGCGCGGAGAGCTGGTCGAAATCGGCGGCGGATTCCGCATTCCTGATGTGCTGCGCCAGAGTGGTGCCAGGCTTATCGAGGTTGGCACGACCAACCGCACACGTATGAGCGACTTCGCGGCTGCGATCACGCCCGAGACCGCGCTCCTGCTCAGCGTCCATCCCAGCAATTACCGCATCGTCGGATTCACCGCCGCTCCCGCGCTCCACGAACTGGCCGACCTGGCTCATCAGCATCACCTCCCACTGGTGCATGATCTTGGCAGTGGGGCGCTGCTACGCACGGAGCAATGGGGCTTGGCGCATGAGCCGATGCCACAGGAGAGTCTTGCCGCTGGGGCCGATCTGGTGTGTTTCTCCGGCGATAAGCTCCTTGGGGGACCACAGGCCGGTCTTCTCGCAGGCAAGGCCGAATTGATTGCGCGCCTGGAGCACCATCCGCTCATGCGTGCTATGCGTATCGACAAACTCACGCTCGCAGGCCTTGTCGCAACCCTACGTGCATATAGCGATGGCACCGCCGAAGCAGAGATCCCCGTCTGGCGCATGATCGCCACTCCGCTGCCAGCGATTAAATCGCGCGCCCAGTTCTGGACAGAAGTACTCCAGCAGGCAGGAATCGGCGCGAGCGTCCAGGAAGGGCACTCGACTATCGGCGGCGGATCTATGCCCGGCGAGACTCTCCCGACCTGGCACTGCGCCGTTGCGCCGACTCCTTCACAGATCGCACCAGCCGCGACCAATGGCGACGCCGCCTCAGCGCTCGCTGCCCGGCTGCACACATCTCAGACACCCGTAGTCGCTCGCGTCCTGCGCGAACGGGTGTTGCTCGATCCGCGAACGGTACTCCCAGAGCAGGATGCTCTACTCCTCGATGCCGTGAAGGCCGCCGCAACCGAGTGAACTCTTATTCCTGTCTCAGATTCGCTTCACCTGCCCTTCAGCCGCTGGCTTCATCATGAAAACCACAGCCACAGGCGCTTCCCAGCATCCAATGGAGCAGCCGGATAGAGAGAGGGGTACTGGTCATGCATCGTGATTCTCGCGCTGCACACGAACTGACGAATCCAGTGGGTTCGGTAGGGACCACAACCAGCACCACTGGCACATCCCGCTGGCTTGTAGTGGTCGTGGCACTATGCGGCGCACTCGCGGGCGGGAGTATCGTGGAGGCTATCGCCGCACTCGCTGCGCGCACCAGCACTCCAGTGTCTCCTGGCCACCTGATCGCCGAGCCGCTCGTCATCGCGGGAGCCGTCTGCGGCGGATTACTGGCAGCAGCCCTGACCAGCAAAGAGCATCGAACCTATCACGGGAAGGCGCCAGCAACCACCGAGCGTATCATTCAGGCAGAGATCATGCCTACCGAACCCATCATGTGGCAGCCTATGCCCCAGGTGATTCCCTCCCCGCAGTCGCCGGCCAGGACTCAGGCAGCCCCTATCCGGACACCGCGTCGCGCGCTGCGCCATCACCGCCTCATGTCCCGACGCGCGACCCAATACCATGTGATCCGCTCGACCGTTTTGCGGTCGTCCGTCGAGCGCTGAGCCGACCCACGCGATATGCAACCCCTTGGAGCTAGATGGCCAGCACCTGACTGGCTCACTTTCTAGGCTCGTCTGGTAAGGGCGGAAGCTGGCGATGGATAAGGCGACAAAAACGTAGCACTGCCGCCGCTGAGGCGAGGTTCCACTCCTGGTAAGGATCTGAGCGACGACGGCGCGTGAGTGTTGGGCGAGGCGCTGGTGGGGCCGGGCGAGTCAGCGCCTGGAGCACATATATGACGTCATCACGCATCACCCGGCCAATCATTCCGGCACGCTCCAGCCGGACGACTCGTGCAACGATGAATTCGATCTCGCTCCGCACCGCGGTGATTTCATCGCCCTCCACGGGCATCTCCTCCGCACTCAGCACTGGAGGCGGCGTTTCGTCGGTAGGAATCGGCATACGAGAGAGGCTATCGGCGCGCAGGTCAGTAGCACGTGGCACCGACTCATTCGGATCAAGCGAAACATTGAGCGACGCCAGCAAATCTGCCAGTTGACCCTGCCAGTCCGCCATAAACACCTCCCCCAATGTTGTCGCGAGAGCCACTCTAGAGTTTCAGCGTCTTTCTGCCTAGACGCACGCCCGCTGAAGCCCCGCTATTCTAACATAGGGGATCATTCATGTCGAGCCATCCCAGCCGTTGAGCGCGCATCAGTGCATCAGCGCGCGAGCTTGCGTTCAGCTTGAGAAAGAGATTGTGGACGTGGTATTCGACGGTATGCACGCTGACGCTCAACTCGTCGGCGATATCCTTGTTCTTTAGCCCGCGTGCAAGCGCCCGAAGCACATCCATCTCCTTCGGGGTGGGCAACGAAACCTCCTGCGCGCTCGCCTGATCGAGAATGCTCGATGCCACTGACGAGAGCACTTTGTCCCCGCGCATCACGCTGCGAATCGCGGCCACCAACTCCACATCGCTGCTCGTCTTCATCAGATAGCCGTCAACGCCGAGCCGGTGAAGGGCGTGTAGCGCAGCCTCACTGTTATAGCCTGTGAGAATGAGAATACGCCAGTCAGGTTTTCGCTGCCGCAGGAGCCGCGCGGTCTTGACCCCGTCAACACGCGGCAGATTGATATCGAGGAGCACAACATCAGCCTCAACCTGATCAGCAAGCGCCAGCGCCTCATCGCCATCCGCCGCCTCGCCCACCACCAGAAAGTCGCGCTCATCTTCGAGAAAGCGCCGGGTTCCCGCGCGCATTACCGCGTGGTCATCAACGAGCAGGATGCGAATCATCGGCTGATCGCCAGGTAACATCACCTGCGCGTGCTCCATGGCATTACTCCTCCTCCCCACTCATCTACTCACCTACTCGCTTTGCTGGAGACCAGCCCGCGCCTGTTGTCCCGCCATAAGATTACCGGGCGCCTGGGTACGCGCGATAAGCGGAGACATCATCAACACCCGCGTGCCACCAGAAGGCTCGCGCCGAAACTCAAGCCGCCCCTCCAACTGCTCGGCACGCTCGCGCATTCCCGCAAGCCCAAGATGGCCACTCCGCACCAAAGCGCCCATATCGAGCGGAAGTGGCATCCCTTCGCCATTGTCGATAACGGTCAGGCATATCCACAACCTGCTGAGATCTGCCTCAGAAGCAAATCGGTTATCACCAGGCAGTGTTGCCAGGAGCGACAAATAGATCATGCATGTGCGGGCACGAGCGTGCTTCCCAGCATTCGTCAGCGCCTCCTGCGCAATACGATATAGGTGCACCGCGCGTTCTGGCTCCAGATCTTCCGTCGCCTGTGCGACAGCATCATCATAATAGACCGATACCTGCATGCCTGTGGTGCGTGTCACCTGCGCAGCAAGCTCCTCCAGCGCGGTTGGCAGACCCAGCACCCGGAGCGCCTCAGGATAGAGGCCCAGGCAGAGCGCACGGAGCTTCTGTTCGAGCACATGGGATCGCACAACCAGTTGTGTCAGCTCGTCGCGTAGCCGCTCCATGGAGGCGCCGGAAGCGCGGTCATGGGCCAGCGCGGTGTACTGATCGGCAACCTGTACGTTCCGGCCACGCCATGCTGTCTCCAGTCCGCCCGCCAGACGTGCAGAGAACTGGGCGTGGCGGATAACATACAGTACCTCCTGCAGCGCATCATCATGCAGGTCGCGCGCCAATGCGGCACGCTCGCGCTCTTCCGCGCTGACCAGCTCGCGAAGCAAGAGCTGAAGCTCCGCCCGCGCAGCCATCAACTGGTTGGTGGATGTTTGCACCTGCACGAGTGATACGTGCAAACCTTGAATCAGCAAGGCATTCGCATACGCAGTCCCGACCAGATGGGCCACCGTCACCAGCAGCGAGCGATCCTTTCGCCGCAGTGACCCGCCCACTCGCTTTGGGCCGACGACCAGCAAGCCCGCGATAGACCCACCGGAGACCGATTCGATCAATATTAGCGCCTCGCACCCTGGCCACGGATTACGCACAGCCTTCTTCTGCCACAGCAGTGCCTCGGCCTCTTTGGGCAGGTGAGCAAGTCCCGTAAGCATTGCCTCCTTGCCGTCTCTGGTGCCATAGAGACCGCGGGCGCGAATATCCCCGGCCTCGAGAACCTGCATGACTCCAGCATCCAACCCCTCAGGAAGAGCAACATAGGCAATAGCTACCAGACCAAGCGTCCGCTCGAGACTATCCAGCAGGAAACCAGTGATATGCTCCTGGTCGCTCAAGGAGCCAAACTCCTGGCTGTAATACTGCAATACCGCTCCGAGTTCATACGTCTCATGGTAGATCGCGCTATCTACCAGCCAGCGCAGGCGGGCGAACGTCGGCAGATACACCATCGCGCACAGAGCAATGGCGAGATAGAGCGCCACCTGTGCGCTCCAGGAGTCGTAGGAGGACGTAATGAGGTGAACCGCCAGCACGAGCACGACTTCGATCGCGAGCAAGAATCCACCAAGGAGCAGGTAGAGAAATAGGCGCACAACCTCTTGTACGCGCAGGTGGAAGTTATTCGCGATGATTCGGCTTGACCTGCCGATGTAGTTCGCCATTTCAGGTCACCTGGTTGGCGTGTTTGCTGCTATCTTGCTCTGCAATCCGCCCCTATCGTACAACACATCGGCCGGGCACTCAACGCTACACAGGCCAATGGTCCCCCTCGCGACAAGCTGCGGAGTATATTATGCGCGGCCCGTCGAACGCGACTATGTACCGACAAACACCACCCTGCGACCAGCGGTCTGGCTTGACAGCGCCGACACCCCGTTGTAATACTGATCTGGCTGCCAAAGGGTCAGCGTAGAGCACACAACTACACGAGTAGAAGGGCGAGGAAGCACACGCTTATGTATACCGTCTATGGCATCGGAGTACGCAAGGGAGGACAGGGGAAGTCCACGACGGTATCGACGCTCGCTCGAATCTGTGCGCTCTATGGCGCGCGTGTGCTGGTGATTGACCTGGCACAGCCTGGCTCGACCAGCGGCTCGCTGCGTGATCTCTGGCCAGAGGTCGCGCACACTGATCTCTCCAACGCCCTGCTCGCATGGAGAGCGTTAGCGCCTGGCGAGGCGCCGCATCCACAGCAGGTGGTGAAACTGCTCACGGACGCCGGACTACCCATCGCACTCCAATCTCAACCCAGCTGGTCTGGTGGCTGCATTCGTATCTTTCCCTGGGATGATCTGCTGGGCGATGCTGCGGCCTTTCTTCAATCGGAGCGGGTATTAGAAGGGCTCATCACCGCGCTGGGCAGGGAAACAGATATTGTCCTGATAGACTTTCCGGCGGAAAGCGGCCCCCTGCTGGTGACCGCGCTCAAGGCTACACACAAAGTCCTGATGCCTCTCGTGCCTGAGGCGCCTTCGCTGGAGGGCGTTGATGCGATGCTGCGGCTGATGACCCGTGTGCGTGGTGCAGGGCATCCCATCGAGCTTGCCGGTATTTTGATGACGCGCTGTGATCCCAAGAACCGGCGTGTCTTCGACATCTGGCAGACCCTGGTGCAGGCTGATGCGGTGGAGGGGGAAGTGCTGAGCCGTAAGCTTCTCCCGTTCGCGGTCAAACAGATCGAGTTTTATGAGCAAGCATTTCGCTATGGCGAAGCGATCTGGGATCGCACAGGCAATCCTTCGCACTGGGCAGCGTACGTCCTGCTGGCGGAGTGGCTCTTGCGTGACGCGGGACTGAGCCATCTGGCGTCCAATCGGCGGGGTCCCGCGCTGTTGCCGCCCGATACCCGAATCCTCGACCTCTCAGCGCTGGTGCTCGATGATCCAGAGGTGCCACTGGCGGATTTCGAGCGCGCCCACCTCCCTCATCAGCATGGCCATGTTCGCTGATAACCCGGCTGGGCTACCTCTTTGAGAGGTTGCTCGTCGCACCGTACAATACTGTCGGAGACACCGCTGGCACAGGGTCTCATTGGCGAGGCGCACCCGCGGTTATGCGACAGCACGGAGACTGCTTCATGGCACCCAGGCCAGCCCTACAAGTACATCTCTCCACCATAATGGTGGCAATCATTCTGGTTGCCTGCTCTGCCAGCGGATTGCTTGCGGGTATCTCTGCGCATGCGCTCGCTACCGGACTGGGAGCACGCTTCGGCCCCTCTGGCCCCGTGATTAGCGGAACGCCCCCATCTCATGCCTCGGCCACCGCAACTGTCACCTCAGATGCGACCGCCACTGCTATCGCAGC
The DNA here is from genome assembly GCA_036378295.1 of Ktedonobacterales bacterium. Taxonomy (GTDB): domain Bacteria; phylum Chloroflexota; class Ktedonobacteria; order Ktedonobacterales; family JADMIN01; genus DAHUXT01. The sequence goes on along the minus strand of DASUWS010000210.1, from coordinate 5,527 downwards.
CAATATGGCAACCAACTTCATGCTCAGCGTCACCGTCTCACCACGAGAGCTTGCGCCAGGCGATACATTTACCGTCACCGTCCAGGCCACCTCGAACGACGCTCCCGTATCTGGATTGTCCTGCACACTCCGCGCGCCGACGAGTGGTCCGGCGGGCCTGTTCGACACATGGCCAGCGCCAGTCACCACGAACGATTCGGGTGAAGCAGTCTGGACGCTGACCGTGCCATCAGTCAAATCTGGCACCTATGCAATTGAGGCTGACGCGGTTGGCGCTCACCATTATGAGTTCCACCGTTACGTCACGGTCACCGTGCGCTGAGCCACGACGGCAAGCTCACGCAAGTTGCGCCAGCATATCGCCCAGCAGCGCCACCAGATGTTCTGTCGCCTGCGCAGCGGTGCGCAAGACATGTTCGTGATCAGGCATCTCGTCTGTCCGCCCATCCGTGAGCGCCTGATTCGCGATCGTGCTCAACCCCAGCACGCGCATCGCCATGTGTCGGGCCACAATCACTTCGGGCACCGTAGACATCCCAACGGCATCCGCCCCGAGCATCCTGAGCATGCGCAGCTCAGCGGGCGTCTCGAAGGTCGGGCCGCTGACCATCGCATACACTCCCTCAGCGAGAGTGATGCCGCGCTGACTGGCCACCGCCCGCGCAATCTGGCGAAGCGCCAGGTCATAGGCATCGGTCATCGCGGGAAAGCGCGGGCCAAAGCGCTCGTCATTGCGGCCAAAGAGCGGATTGAGGCCCGTAAGCGTCGGCAGGCCAATATGGTCCCGGATAAGCATGAGCGATCCGGGGGCTAAGGCGGGATCAAGACCGCCCGCCGCGTTCGTGAGGATGCAGATTTCAGCCCCCAACAACTTGAGGACGCGTAGCGGGAACGTCACCTGCTGCGGCGTGTACCCTTCATAGAGGTGCAGCCGTCCGCGCAGCACCGCTACAGGCACACCGCCGAACCTGCCGAGCACAACCTGGCCCTCATGGCCGGGCACGGTCGTCGGCAAGAGATGCGGAATCGCGGTAAAAGGGAGCGTGGCGCTCACCGCTACAGCGTCAGCCAGTGCGCCAAGCCCACTGCCCAGCACGATAGCGACCCGCGGCTGCAAGGGTGAGGCGCGGGATATCACGTCGGCTGCCTCACGAGCCTGGTCGTAGAGGGAGACCTCCGGCGAAATCTCAGGTATGTTCTCCACGGCGCTGGTTCCCTGCTACAAAGAAGGCCCCCTGCGAAATCGCCGGGGAGCCTGATACTGCATCGCGCTCATCTATTAGATATGCGTCGGCGTGCGCGCCAGCGCGGATGGTGCCAGACCACGGCCAGAAGCCTTATTGCCCGTATCCACCCGCACATCCTCCGGCCCGTCACCAAACGCAATCAGATCATCGAGCACAGAGACCATTGCGGGCGGATGGGCGCGCTGCATATGGGCGTAGATCTGCGTCGTCGAGATATTGCGATGGCCCAGCAACTCCTGTAGCCCGCGCAAATCCACGCCACGGCTGAGCATGTCGAGCGCGAACGAGTGACGCAAAGTGTGTGGCGTGATCTTCTCGATTCCAGCCACGCGCGCATATTGCTTCATAATGAGCCAGAACCCCTGACGTGTCAGACGCTGCCCATGATGGTTGACAAAGAGCGCAGGCTCGGCCTCGTCGCGAATGAGCGAGCGGCGTCCGTCGCCAAGATACTGCGCCAGCGCCCGCTGGGCCAGTGGCGAGAGCGGCAGTACCCGTGTCTGCTGGGTGCGGCCATGGCAGTGAATCTCACCACGCGCCAGGTTGAGATGGTTGCTGTTCGTGGAAACCAGCTCCGTCACACGCATGCCGGTCGAGTGGAGGCAATGCAGCATGGCGAGATCACGCTGGCCCGCTGGAGCATCCGGGGTTACCGCCGCAAGCAGACGGCCAACCTCTTCGGGCGAGAGAACACTGGGTAAGTGCTTTTCGAGCTTGGGCGGGTCAACCTCGCCAGCCAATTCGACTGTAACTACGCCCGTCTCAGCGAGATAGTGAAAGAAAGATTTCAGCGCGGCAACCTTTCGCGCGACCGAAGTAGCCGCGTAGTTGCGCTGCCGCAAATCCTGCACAAACGCGGAAACGTTCGTGGGAGACACCTGCCGCCAGTCGTTGACTCCCGCTGCCCGCAGAAAGTGCATCAGTTGCGTCAGGTCGGTTCGGTAGGCGCCAAGTGTATTGATACTGGAGTTTCGCTGCTCTGACAAGGCGCCAATGAACTGCTGAACTGCGACATCCATAGCCGTCGATTTGCCTCTCTTCCCCATCCGCGTCTCGTGGTCGTTGCATTGCGTATAACCGGCGGACGTGAAGATGTCCATAACAGAATAGCGCCAGTGCCGTACGCGTACAACACGAGCAATTATACCTGCGGCTGGCAGACGATACAACGGGGACATGACCACCCGCTCGCCAGAAGCGGCTGGCGAGACGGTCCTGGGGTCCTCATGGTGCTAGGCGCTCACGCTATCTATGCCCACATGAGGCTCGCTGTCGTCCGCGGAAGAATCCTTGTTCCACTGAGCCAGAGCCTTCCGCGCGGCATCTCGGCCCACCTCGATGAATGCCGGGGCCAGGTCGAAGTCGAGCATAGTGCCGCGTGGTAGCTCAGGGAAGACAGCCAGCACATCAATCCCACTGGCCCGGAGGGCAAACGTCATGACGTCGAAATTGTTCCGCAGGCTGATTTCCAGCGAACGCTCCAGCACGCGGCGAACCGTTTGGGCGCGAGACTCATGCTCCACCACCGAGCCACAGCCAAGGAAACAGATGCGCGTCGCCCCCCATTGAAGCGCATCCAGACAGGCGGCCCATTCGGCAATTCCGCCATCGATCAGCACGTGCTCGGAGGTCACCACAGGCGGAAAGACGCCAGGCATCGCCGAGGAGGCTACAACCGCCGGCAGGATAGCCCCCTCGGAAAAGAAGTGGGCGCTGCCAGACTTGAGATCGGTAGCAACGACTCGAAGCGGAACCCGTAGCTCCTCGAACGTCAACTCGCCCAGATAGCGCTCAGCGACGCGCCGCATCCCGGAGTTGCCATAGAGGGACGAGCGCTGTGCCAGCGCGTTGATCGCGGCACGCCAGCGACGTGGACCGACAATATCGAGTGTAGATGTCCGCACCCAGAGATCTTCGAGTTCACGAGCGCGTTCAAGGGTAGGGTCCTGAGCCAGAAATGCGCCATTCCACGAGCCAGCGGAGATAGCAACGATGTAATTTGGTACGATGCCGTGCTCAAGCAAGACGGAAAGTGCCCCTGCCTGGGCGGCACCACGAGCGCCTCCACCCAGCAGGACAAAAGCTGTGCGGTGCGGCTGAGACGGACGTACAGCGCGCTCCATGGCCAGCATATTGCCGTGCGTTCGCCTTCGGCTGAGCCAGCCACTGACACGATCACGCCATGTCAGGAGGTCCATCGAGTCTAGTCCTTTCAGGCGTATCGCAACGTGCCGACGTACACGATAATACAAAGTCAACTCTCACGAGCGGGGCGATCAGCGCCTCACTGTCTTGTTCATATTCAATACGTCTGAAACAGCGGTTCTGTCTCATCCATTCAACGCGAAAGAGACAACGCACGGAAACGGGCGAGCAGTACTCAGATACCCAGGTGTGTGATCCACGGCACACTTTCGGCAAATGTGTGTGAACATAGCACCATGAAGAGGCGTATATGCCATAGGAGGTATTCATGAAAACGCCTGTCATGTCCGTGTGCCTCTGATCGTGTGATACCGGGAAAGGATTCTTGAATAGATGCACAATACTCCTCAGCACCTCGGCGCACACGGGTGGACACCAGCCATGCCTGACGACACGACTATTGCCGACGACACGACCCGATCTTTGGCACCGTCGCAGCAGCCTCTCCCAGCGCCTGTGCCACGCGGCAAGCCCCCACGATGGCCATTTCCCGGCAAGAAGTCGAGCCAGCCGCGTGGAAGCCAATACTCACGCGCCGCATCCGCCGCGCCCAAGTATCGGCCAACGCCTGGCTATCGGCCAGTTCCGGTCCCGGCGCCTGGGCGTTATAGCACCGCGCGTGACCGACGCATCCTGGACACGATGCATGCGATTCGAGCGCACCTGCCGCGATTCCACGTCATCCATGTCATCTTGCTTGCAGGCGTGGGAGCAATGTGGCTTGCCAGAACCCTGCCCTGGGGCAGCAATGACGCTGGGACGCCAGTCTACATCCAAGAATTCTCGATACCGCAGCTTTCGGACCAGACCGTCAATATCGGGCAGCTTGCGTTACAGACGGCTACATGGATCGCTACGGCGGCTGTGATCATGGCGGGGACGCTGCTGCTCATCAATATCATCTATGCCCTGCTCAAGCGGCTCCTGCACCGTATGGGGATGTCCGTCCTGGCTGGGGTACTGTTCATTCCGCTCTTTGCGTTGCTGATCCTGCTGCTCCTGGCCGATATTACCCTGGCAGCGGGTTTCGGCGGCCTGAGTATTCTGAGCCAGCTGCCATTTGTGCGCGACCACGGCTTCGCCTCGATTGGCGAAGCGCACGCCGCCATTGGCTTCTATCTCTGGTGGTTCGGAATCGGCGCGACACTCATTGGCACGTTGGGCGAAGTCTTTATCGACCGTCGCTAGCCGCGTCTGGTACGTCTAGCTCGTCCGCCAGCCGCAACGCGCGTTCCCAATCCGCTGCCGTATTGACGTTGAACGGCGAGATGCCATCAGGATCCTCACGGCTGACCGTCTCACTGCTCACCGTGACGACTGTGATCCGCGCCAGAAGCGCGTGCATCGAATAATCGCCTGAGGCTATAGCCTGCTCAACGACAGGCAGGCAGCCAGCGGAATAGACTGAATGCAAAGGGTGCAGGCGCGTGCCAGCCCTGAGCACGACCGCTTCGGCTTCCTCATCAGACACGGCAAGCTGGAGCATTGCCCGGACAAGCCTGGGTCGCACGAAGGGCATATCGCATGCCAGCAGAAAGACGCGTGCACTAGACGTGGCCCGCAACGCCGTGTAGAGACCACCAAGTGGTCCGACCTCCGGAACGAGATCACTCACTACCCGCGCCCACGGAATCAGCGCCGTAAGCGATTCCGGGCCAATGATCAGCAACTCATCGACGACAGGCGCCACTCTGCGCGCCACTCGCGCCAGCAATGGCTCGCCCTTGAAAAGCAACTCCGCCTTATTCTCGCCCATACGACGGCTCTTGCCACCCGCCAGGATCACCCCTGCATTGCCGATCATCGCTAGATCCTGCCCTGCTACACGTATCGTCACGACACACACGCGACATACGAGAAACACGCGCTCCGTTGATGCGATCGCCGAAGCGCTCACTGAGTCTATAGTAGACTATGCGGACCCACGACATTGCGCACTGACCTGTGTCTTGCAGTGGTAAGCACTGGTGAGCAATAAAAGGCTCACGTCTCGCGCTCAGATCGCGGAGTATTCAGTGACCTGCCCTTTCGCGTTGTGCGCTTGATGGCATCAGGCGCTATTTTGCCTCAGGGCG
>DASUWS010000209.1:0-9733 GCA_036378295.1 Ktedonobacterales bacterium | reverse complement strand
ATGCCAATATTCCGTCTGCATGAGCTCGAGCAGTATCTCGCATGCCCACGGCAATACAAATATGCGCGCTCCTATGGCCTGCTCGATCCCGCCGAGGATGCCGTCTATCGCTTCCACCGATATATCCGCAAGGGCATGCAGGAGCTGCGCGACGTGAAGACGGCTCTCCCGGCGTCAGGCTGGCAGACCGCTGAGACGCATCTGCGGACACTCTGGGAGCAGGAAGGCCCCGCAGGCCATGCCTACGACGCGTTCTACTGGCAGGTGGCTGAACGCATTTTGCGCGAGGAGTGGCGGGCCATCACCTCACCAGAGGGCGCGAAGGCATCGGAAAGGATGCTCCTGGCACAGCCACTCTACGCCCGTCTCAGGCAGTGTATTGTCGAAGTGACAGCCGACCGTATGATTGCTGACGCCGCCACACAACTGACCGTCCTCGTGCGGCTGCATACTGGACGCCCTCTCGACGAACACACAAAGGACCTCACCCTGCCGCTCTACTACCTCGCACATCAGCAACAACACCCCGACGCTCCAGTAGAGATCCTCCTGGCCTATGCGGGTACGACGCTGGCGGAGGAAACAGACGAAGCAGAGGGAACAGACGGAGCAGCCGAGGCGAGCGAGCCGGGCAGCCTGAAGGATGTCACCGAGAAAGCGCGCAGCGCCGCTACGAAGTATCTCAATCCGCTGCGCAAAACACGCTCCGCGCTGGATAAGCTGGACGAAGCCGCGCTTGGCATCCTCGCCCAGGAGTTCGCTCTTCATCCGAATGAGCGGCGGTGCGCCGCCTGCGCGTTCTGCTACGTCTGCCCATCCGACCCCGAGAGTACGAACACCACCACAGCAACGGGCGCCGGGGCGCCAGCGTAAGCAGGTGGCTCCACTCACTCGTCTATTCTGCCGGATGGCGAGACAAGGTGGACACTACGGCGCGAAGAGGGAAAACCACCAACCTGGCAGCAGACCGTGGTACTCCACGACAATGCGGATGCCTTTAGCGCTCGGGTAAAGCAGGGGCAGGCCCATCTCCCCAACTACGGTAAACCAGGTATCTGCCGTTAACAGGAGTACGCAGAGCCCAGCCAGTGCCAGTCCTGCGCAGATCGGAAGCGTCAGCGACTTGAGCCGAAGCAGATCTTTCAACCGCCCTCCCGTGCGTTGCGTGAGTAGCTGCAGCGACACAAAGAAGACTTGGGTGCAACAGATCACCAGGAATGGCACGGCCTCCACGGAAAACCGTGCTGGCAAAGCAAATGCCTGGTTCACGTGTGGCGCAAACGCTGAGGAGACAAAGGCTCCTAACAATCCCGCTATCCAGAGCATGGTCAATAGCGCATAGTTCGTGTTGTGTCTGAAAAGCAGGATTGCTCCAGCCAGCACGAGCAGGACCAGGGGCATCCACGGAATCAGCCCATCCTGTCCACTCAGCAGTATCTGCTTATAGATGAGGGCCATGTGGCCCACATCGGGCACGATGAATTCGCTGCTGGTCTGCGTGGAATACTGCGGATACCATGTCCCGAAATACCGAAGATCATAGCGAGAGATCGACACGAAACTCAGCGTTGGTAACCCGGCTATCAAGACCATGGCAACTGATGTATAGCGATCCCAACCGTTCAGGGTGAGGCGCTTGTGCTGTCCTTCCTCTGCTGGAGCAGCCTGATGATGATCACTGGCTCTCGCCAGGAAAAGCTGACAGAGAGCGGCGCCCGTAATGATGACAGCCAAAGAAGCAAATCTGATATGCACCCACGGGAGAAGCGACGCCAACAGGCCAAGAAGACACGCAACGCCAACCACACTTGTCTTCTTCGCGGCAGGCAAGTAGCGCACGACGAGTACGAAGCTGGCAAGGGCTATGAATGCCCCCAGCGTTGACGGGAATACCTCAGCGACGTAGAGCATGGTAGGCATTGCGGTAACGTAGGCGAGAACGGCGAAGAGGGCCACTACTTGAGAATGCCACAGACGAAGAGCCTCATGGAAAAGCAAGAGGGCGGTAGAGGCCGCAACGACCGACTGTATGCCAACAACCAGCAATCGCCCGTCAAGCGCATAGAGAGTGCCTACGATTGCCGCATATCCTGGCAGGTACGTGAGAACGATACTATGACCGACGAAATGTGCCACATGGGTACCAGGGGTGTATAGAAAGTGGTGCAACAGCGCGAGATTACCGAGTATGTGCGACATATCAACCGTATGATAATAGACAATGCTAAGACCCTGCAGCACATACCACGGCTCGTCTCCGGCTAAGCCAATGGCCGACGTGAGATGCACGCTTGCGACCAGAAACAAGCCCAGCGAGAGGATAAAGACGGCTAGACTCCTTCTCGATGGGAATCTCATCCCGCTGGAAACATCGTTTTGCCGCCCCCTGCCGGGGCAGTCATTTGCTGAAGTGACATCTTCTCCTTGCCCGATTTCACAGAAAGGCGGAGCTACTAACTCATCCTTGCCAGGTTGGGCTGGCGAACTCACGAGAAAAGCTGCATAACCGATGCCAGACCGGTGCCAGCCAGAGATAACCTTTCGGGGCGATCTCTGTGCCCACATGGATTCGCTACCCTGCACTGGCCTACACTTCATTCTTCCGCATTTGTCCGCGCATGACGTATGTCCATTTTGTCCGGGAGATACGGATCTGGAGCATGTGAAGGCAGGAGGATGAGATGGATGCGCTGCTCGCGGCAACCATGGCACAAGCGGATAGGGAGACGGAGACCCAGGAGAGTCTTCCAGAACAGGGGTCCGGACAAGCTCCTGGCCTGGTATCGCCGGTATCGTTCACTCGCCATGCACGCAGGCGCGGCGCGCGCCGCAATCTTCCCCCGGACGCCGTGGACTACGTCCTGACGCATGGGCGCGTGCTACAGCGCACGGGCGTCATGTTCTTCTTCCTTGGCCGCCGTGATATTCCGCCATCCGACCGTGGCGCAAGCTGGGCTGCGCGGCTGGAAGGTACCATCGTGATCGCATCCGCGGATGGCCCCATCATCACCGTCTACCGGGATCGCCGTGGATTGCGTACCATTGCCCGCAAAGCAAAGTACCGGCTCCGCTGGCACGAGCAGCCCTCCGCGTGCGCTGGTGCCGAAGATGGGAGCGCGCGCATCCAGATTCCGGTTCAGCTGACAGTTGCCGTATAGAGATAGTGCAGGACGAGAGATACCCCCAACCACCATCGCCTGCTACTCACTCCCCTAATCCATTCCGTAGAAAGGGTCTTTGACCATGCCCCGAACAGCGCAAGAGTACCAGCAACGCTGGCACGACGCCATGACGCCTGGCTGTACACAGGCGCCGTGGGATGAACGATTCTCGCCCACATCATGCGTGATCTATGAAACGGCGCGCGCCACGCCAGCAGGCAACGGATGCACCTACCTCCCCGATTTCGGGGATGCGATCTGTTTCTACCGCTATCTCCGCATCCCCGAAGAACTCGATAGCGCACCCGCCGAGGGGATTGACGTCGCGGGGCTGCTCCCCGACCTGGCCCTCCAGGGGTGGAGCTGGAGCCGCTACCGTTCGCGCTTCAGCCCGGAGGAAATTCAGCGACGGCGCTCGGTGGGTGAGCAGGCGCTGGATAAGCTGCTCACGCGGTACGTCCATGAAGGCTATCGGGCGGAGATGGGCGAGCGGTTGATGGAGATCGTCAACGCGATCCTGATCGACTTCACGCTGGGCGCGGTCTACGTCCTGCCCGATGACCTGGGTGCCCTGCTGAGCCGCTTCGGCAATCCGCTGGCCGATTGCGCGGGAACTGGCGACGCGGGCTGCGCCCAGTCCATCGCATTCGATCTGAACGCGCCCGGCCACCGCGAAGCGCTCGCGGACTATCTGGTCGCCAGCGCCCGGTGAATAGCAGCCGGGCAGGGCACGTCTGCGGTCACGCTGGCATCGGGTCAGCGCCTGCCGATTGCCTATCAGCTTACGGCGCTAGGGAAGATGGGACCTGGGGGATTCGGTGTCGGGCCGCTCTAGGGGTGTGTCAACTCAGCCGTCATGGCAACCTGCCACCCAGGCCAGATGTCTCCGACCTGGGTAGCGGCTCGCACGTTCGGTGCGGTAGGTAGGTGATCGTGATCGCCGCGTCAGCCCTGCTCCGCCGCGCGCACAGGGCCTTGTTCCTCCAGGCGACGCAGCCGAGCAAGGCGCAGCATTCATATGGGCTGGCCTCGCGCACCCCTCGCTAGCGTGCTTCCAGCGCCGCCTTCACACGTGCTGGCGTGAAGGGTATCGCGCGCAGCCGGGCGCCGCTTGCCGCGTAGATCGCGTTGGCAACGGCAGGAGCGGTCGTGACGGTCGCTGGCTCGCCCGCGCCGAGTGGCGGCTGATCGGGACGGTCGAGGAGCTCGACCACGATCTCAGGAATCTCGGAGAACGTCAGGATAGGGTACGTGTCCCAGTCCAGGCTGGTGATACCCTGGGGCGTGAAGCGTACCTCTTCTTTCAGCGCCCGGCTGAGCGACTGGATGGCGTTCCCTTCGATCTGGTTGCGCACACCATCGGGATTGATGATCTGTCCGCAGTCATGCGCCACGACGAGCCGGAGGACACGCACCGCGCCCGTCGCCGTATCGACCGCGACCTCAGCGACGGTGGCGACATACGCCTCGGTGTTCTCGTAGCGCGCGAACGCCAGCCCGCGTCCCACGCCATCTGGCAGCGGCTCGTCCCAGCCCGCGCGATGCGCCGCCGCCTCCACGACAGCCCGCGCGCGCGGATCATCCAGGTAGCGCAGACGGAATGCCAGCGGGTCAGCGCCCGCAGCCGCCGCAAGCTCATCCATGAACGACTCGTTGGCAAACGTGTTGCCGAACGCACCCAGGCTGCGCATCGAGGAGAAGCGCAACGGCTCGCGGGCCAGCCAGTGGAGGGTCACGCGCTGATCGGGCAAGGCGTAGTCGGTCGGCGCGTTGCGGTCGCCGCCGAGGAGAAACTGTCGCGGCGGAGGCTCCGCCACCCCCATCAGTCGTCCCGCGATCAGGTCGCCTGCCTGGCGCGGGCGGTTGCCATGCGACGGCGACCATCCCTCGAAGGTCCAGCCACTGATCGCGCCCTGCCCGTCCAGACCGCCACGCAGCGCAATCACCATCGCTGGCGCTTTCGGCTCCCCATCGAACTCGTCCGCGCGGGACCATTGCACGCGCACCGACTGGCGCAGCTCGCGCGCCAGAATCGCCGCATCCGCCGCCACGTCGTCGGTGCCGTTGTGCCCGTAGCCGCCCGCACCCTCCATATGGATCACCCGCACCTGCTCCTCAGGCATCTGCAGCAGATCAGCGAGCGCCCCACGCAGCGGATACACGCCTTGCGTCGAGCACCAGACAGTCACCGTCTCATCGTCGAAGCTGGCCACGGCACACGAAGGCCCAATCGAGGCATGCGCCTGGAAGGGGATGGTATACGTCCCGGTAAGTTGAGTCGCCGCGCGCTGGAGTGCCGCGTCAGCGTCGCCGCTGGCAGTCACCACGCGGTCGGTGGTTGGCTCGTGGCGCAACGATTCATAGAGCGTCTCCATAGGCGGAAGGGTCGGCTCCTCGCTCCAGGTTACGCGCAGATCACGAGCCGCGCGGATCGCCGCCACCTCTTGCCGCGCGACCACGGCCACGAAATTGCCGAGCCGCACAACGCCCGCATCCCGCACTGAGCCTTCATCCAGGCTCACCAGCGTCGTGCCCAGGCGTGGCGGGCGAACCATGCGCGCGTGAAGCATACCCGGCAAGCGCAGATCGTGGACGAACGCGGGCTGTCCAGTGAACTTCGCGGGCAAATCGAAGCGCGGCGCGGCGGTTCCGACGAGGTGATACTGCTCCGGGCGCTTGAGCGGCGCGGTATCCGAGATCAGACACTCAAAGCGTCCGCCTGCCATCAGGCCCGCGTAGGTGACGCGCATCCCCGGCTGGTCCGGCGCTGTGATCACCCCATCCTCCACGGTCAGCGCGTCCGGCGTCACGCCAAGCTCAGCCGCGGCCATCTCCAGCAATACCTGGCGCGCGGTCGCCGCCGCCCGCCGCAGCGTCATGCCGCCCGTTTCGATGGTCTTGCTGCCGGCGGTATAGCCCTCATTCGGCGTGCGTCCCGTCTCACCCATCACCATGCGGATACGCGCCAGCGAGACATCCAGCTCCTCGGCGACGATCTGCGCCAGCGCTGTGCGCACCCCGGTTCCCAGCTCCACTTTACCGCTATATACCGTGATGGTGCCGCCTGGCTCGATGGCCAGCCAATCGTCAAGCTGTCGCGACGGCTGGCCCCAGACCGCGCGCGGTCCGCCAGCGACCTCCGAGAGATCGGGCTGGTTGGGAGAATTGGCGGCTGGTAGGTTGGCGGGAGGCGTACGAGGCGTCTCAGGAGTATCACTCATTGCTCGCCTCCTCCTCTTCATCGCCCCACATCAGCACTTCCGCTCGCCGCACCGCCCGCAAGATGCGCGCGTGCGAGCCGCAGCGGCACAGGTTGTCATTCAGTGCGGTGCGGATCTGCTCGTCGGTTGGGTGTGGCGTGTGCCAGAGCAGCGCCGCGATGGTCACGATCATGCCGTTGCTGCAATACGCGCATTGCGCCGCCTGCTCGTCGAGGAAGGCCTGCTGGACGGGATGAAGCTCGCCATCCTCCACCAATCCTTCGAGCGTGGTGATCTGTGCCCCGTCCGTCTCGCCCACTGGCAACATGCAGGTGGTGACAGCCTCCGCCCCGCGCAGCACCTTGCACGCGCCACACTGCTCCAGTCCGCAGCCATACAGCGGCGCGCTCAGCCCTAGCTCGTTGCGCAGCACATAGAGGAGCGGCGTATCCGGAGATGCCGCGACCTCATGCCGCTTTCCGTTCACGGTAATGGTAATTGCCACAGGCCAGCCCTCTCTGTATTCAGCTCATCTGTGTCATACCCATGTCATGCCCATGCCACATCCGTGTCGTATCGATGTCGTACCGATGTCGTGTCCATGGTGTGTCCCTGCTGACGTATCGCGGCGAGCGCCAGCACGCCTGCTTATCCAGCGCTCCCCGTCCAACGTCATTACGTTCACTCTACCTGAACAGGCAAACGTTTGTCCAGATGTGCGGAGCCAGCGATGCGACGGTCTCGCCCGCGGCACCGCCTCCATGTTCCCATCCGTCCATATGTCCAATTGGCCTGGTCGCCAGGATGCGCGGCCCTGCGACGCAGATGTGATGCGGTGACGACGTTCCGTGATATACCCGTGAGATTGCTTCGCTATCATCCGCTGCAGCAACGATGCGGCCCGCTTCTCTACAAGCCCATTCACTTGCACAGGCACAGGGGCGGGATGCGCTTGTTTCCGGGCAATATCAGGCAGCGTGATGAGGAGAGCAACCATGGACGAGCACAAGCGGCGATCATGGGCGGAGCCATTCAAGATCAAGATGGTCGAGCCGATCCGGATGACGGCGCGAGCTGATCGCGAGCGTTACATCGCGGCGGCTGGCTACAATACCTTCCTGCTCCGATCAGAGGATGTCTATATCGATCTGCTGACTGATAGCGGCACCTCGGCCATGAGCGACTGGCAATGGGCGGGTCTGATGCTCGGTGACGAGGCGTATGCGGGCAGCCGCAACTTCTACCACCTCGAAGACGCCGTGCGCACCTACTATGGCTACGCCTTCGTCGTGCCGGTTCACCAGGGGCGCGGCGCGGAACACATTCTTTCACAAATCGCCATTAAGCCGGGCGACTTTGTGCCGGGAAATATGTACTTCACGACGACGCGGCTTCACCAGGAGCTGGCGGGCGGCACGTTCGTGGACATCATTATCGATGAAGCGCACGACCCGACAGCCAACCATCCCTTCAAGGGGAATGTGGACCTTGGGAAGCTGGAGGAGCTGATTCGTCGCGTGGGCGCGGAGCATGTTCCTTATGTGAGCCTGGCGGCGACGGTGAACATGGCGGGCGGGCAGCCTATCAGCATGGCGAATCTGCGACAGGTCCGTGAATTGGCCAGTCGCTATGGCATCCGGGTCATTCTCGACGCGGCCCGCGCCATCGAGAATGCCTACTTCATCCAGCAGCGCGAGCCGGGCTATCGCGATATACCAGTAGCCACGATCCTGCGCGAGATGTGCTCGTACACCGACGGCTGCACGATGAGCGCGAAGAAAGATGCGCTGGTCAATATCGGCGGTTTCCTTGCGCTAAATGATGCTGATCTCTTCGAGGAAGCGCGCAATCTGGTGGTGGTCTACGAAGGGCTGCATACCTACGGCGGGCTTGCTGGGCGAGACATGGAGGCGATGGCGCGCGGCATCGAAGAATCGGTGAGTGATGATCATATCCGCGCCCGGGTCGGCCAGGTGGAATATCTGGGCTGCCAGCTCATGCGGGCTGACGTACCGCTCGTCACGCCGATCGGCGGCCACGCGGTGTATCTGGACGCCCGCCGCTTCTATCCGCATATCCCACAGGACGAGTTCCCGGCGCAGGTGCTGGCCGCCAACCTTTACATAGACTCAGGAGTGCGCGGCATGGAGCGGGGCATCGTCTCCGCCGGGCGCGATCCGCAGACGGGCGAGCATCACCACCCGTCGCTTGAGCTGGTGCGGCTGGCGATTCCCCGGCGCGTCTACACCCAGGCGCATATGGATGTCGTGGCTGAATCGGTCGCCGAAGTCTATCGCCAGCGGACCGAAGCACGCGGGCTCAAGATGGTCTACGAGCCGAAGTACCTGCGCTTCTTCCAGGCTCGATTCGAGCCGTTGGCTGAGAGCCGATGAAGTATTGAGCTGAGCGAGGGCCACCCTCTCCCCCCATCCCCCTCCCCTCCAAGGGAGGGGGCTGAGGACACCCACCGCAAAACAGCACCGCTCACCCGCTTAACCCGATAGGGTCAGCGTCTGCGAGTGCCATGATCTCGCCAGCATGGCGCCAGCCATACAGCCTCCTATGCTCATTTGCTGCTTATCTGCTGGCAGCAGGGCGCGTGTAGATTGCGGTGCGGCGCTGGGTGAAGTCGTGCCCGGCGAGGACGTTGACAATCGCGCCAGCGAGCTTGTCTCCCCCGTGCGCGGAGGGTTCGATGGGGTTGGCATAATCGGCAGGATCGGCACAGATGAGGCGCAGTTCGAGAACCGGAAGCCCACGCTCGATAGCGGCGCGCAGAATCACGTCGTCCCAGATGGCAGCGCCAAGGGTAGCAAGACGCTGGAACAACGCATCGGGGAAGTTGCCGTTGTAGATCGTGCAGACGACAGTAGGAAGGGCACGCGTGAGGACGGCATCGAGCATGCGGCGATAGGACTGCTCAAACTGGTCCTGGATGGCAGCGAATTGGGCGAAGACCTCAGCGACGGACGTGGCGGACGCGCCGAGCACGTCGAGTTGGCCCAGCGCATCATTGCCGCCGACGCTGACGATGAGGTGCGTGGCGTCCGTGGGGAGACGCGTAAGCTGGCGGGAGACATCAGCGGTGACACTGCCATCCACAGCCAGGAGCGTCGCATGCCAGCCGGGAGGAAGCCGCGCCCGGAGTTGGCGAATGACATCAGGCTCGCCAGGCTGGACGTATGGCTGATTGTCGAAGATGGAATCGCCGAGCAAAACGACGTGCGGCATGACGGGTATACTCCTTCGTCGAAACGCGAGGAATTCAACATGCCGAGGCATGCGAGGCACTATAGCACATGGGTCGTTTGCGCGTGATGCCGTATGAAATCTCATGTCCCATATGTCTGGGGATAGGGACGTTTGGCGAGA
>DASUWS010000208.1:0-22854 GCA_036378295.1 Ktedonobacterales bacterium | reverse complement strand
TTGCCCGTCCAGGCCCACCAGTACTTCGGTGTTAAGGTATCTCCGATGTGGACGCTGTCGGCGAAGAAGAAGTCTGGTCCCACGAAGCTCGTAGCAGTCGCGACCTTGGCCGCCTCAAAACGCAACGCCGCATCGCCGATGGCGAAGGACAGTTGCCCAGCCCGGTTCGTCCACGAGAGCATCAGGCTCTCCGATGGACCCAACGAGACACTCGGGCGCGCGTTGCTGCTGAAGGGCAGGTATCGCTTGATAGCGAGAACTTGTAGCGTGCGGTGCGACAGTGCCATGATATTGAGCGAGTGATTGGGGTCGGTGCCTGCCCAGACCACATAAATACGGTCGCCCGACATCGCGATCGCGGGCGCGGTAAAGCTCGTGTCCCCCCAGAAAGTCACCTTCTTCATGGCAGAAGAGCCACTGTTATAGGCATTCCAGAGAACATTGAGCGTATGGCGCGTATCGGTGCCTGACCAGGCAAGCACCACCTCGCCGCCCGCCATTTCAGGCATGCGCTCGACCGCCGGGCGCACGAATGCGGTTTCACCGAGGGTGCGCTTATTGATCCAGGTGGTTCCGTTGGTGCTCGTGAGCAGGTTCAGGCGGTGAAGGGCATCGGTGCCGGTCCAGGTGAGGACCAGAGTGCGCTCCGCCTCCGCGCCAACAATGTTCTTGGCGAGCCCTGGCCCGTCGATACTGGTTTCTCCAAGAATCTGTTTGCTGACCAGGTGCGGAGCCGCCAGCGGCGCTGCCTGCGTTGCCTGCGTTGCCTGCGTTGCCTGCGCCTGCCCAGTGCCATCCATGAAGCCAATGCCCACAAAGAGGGCAACGGCCAATCCTGTCATAATGCGTCGCCACAGCATGAGTTGCCTCCTTAGCTGCTGTGTTCGGTCCGTCGCACGGAGCAATTGCGGCTTCGTCCTCTTACAGGGGTACACGACCGCGGGCCAGGCGCCATGAGGAACGCCGCAAATTCTCTTCCTCACTCAATCCGCCCAGTGCTCTTCGCGGGCTGCGATCGCCCCGTGTGCGCGTCTACCGACCATCCGACGTACTGTACTCTATCGACGCCACAGAACGGTCACGAGTTGTTGAGCCGTCCTCACGGGTTCGTCACACACAATGAGGCTGTGTAGATACACTGCAAAGGCACGCCATTGAGATGCAGAGGTCAGGCAGGCATGCGGAACTGTAGCAAGGAGCAGCTGCCTGTTTAGCAACCAGTCACTGGTAGCGAGGCCAGCGTAGGCCATTACGAGGTCATCATGCTCCAGATGTGGTATCTGGTCCGTGGCCAGTGGACCCGCCCGATGTCAGGGGCGCCCGATACTGATGAGGAATTCCCGCAGCGGCTGTATGTGCCAGATATGCTAGATATGCTAGATATGCTAGATATGCTAGATGTGCATTGAGTTGACGATGCGTTCGATCTGTTTGACATGCGGCCGCTCATGGCGCGCCAGTCGCTCCGCATAGGAGTAGACGGTCAGCTTGAGGACTTTTCCCGCCCCCGTCACAGTCGCCGCGCGTGACCAGCCGTCGGGTGGCAACGGCTCCAGGACGGCCAGGAGCTCGGAACGCTGCGTGGTAAAGGCGCGCAACGAGGACTGGAAGTCTAACTCACAATAGTTCGTCGTTTTGATCCAGGTTCTGGGATTGACCGCCCGCAGCGTTGGCCTGTTCTCGGCAATTATCGCCTCGATGCAGCTGCCCCAGACGTCAGCACACGCACGGAGATGGGCAAGCACATCGTTTGCGGACCAGTCATCGGGGTTGGGGGCGGTATGCAATTGAGCTGGTGCCAGTCCGGCGGTCAGTGTGGCCATGCGCGATGGCGATGCTGCAAGCAGGGTGAGAATCTGTTCGATCGAGAGGGATTTGCTGGGCACGTGACGGCATCCTTTCGCCCCTCGGCATGACCAGAGAGGCGCGCCAGATACGCCAGATAACGGCGTATGAGATGAGATATCGTTGCCCATAGCATACGCTCGGCTGTCAAGCACGCTTGCTTGATACTTGCTTGATACTTGCTTGATACTTGCTTGATACTTGCTTGATACATGACACGCGCACCGGGTCTTCTTTGGATGGGCGCTCATGAGTCATGCAACGTGATACAGGTGGATTACACTCGTACGTACGTAGAGGTATGCGCTTTGTCCTGTATTCCAGAAGGCGAGGCAATGCTATGGCTCGTGTGGATCGCGTCTGGGGCGGCGTCGAGGGAGGTGGTACCAAATTCCACTGCCTGCTGGGAAGCGGGGCGACAGAAAGTGAGATCATTGATGAAGAGACCATTCGGACTACCACACCACCAGAGACGCTGGAAGCTGTCGCCAGCTTCTTCGAGCGCCATAGTCAGCGATATGCCATCACGGGCCTGGGCGTCGCCTGCTTCGGACCAATCGATCTAGACCCTGCCTCCCCGCACTTTGGCTCTATCACCACCACACCCAAACCCGGTTGGAGTCAATGCGATGTCGTGGGCTTTTTGCGCTCTCGCCTGAACGTGCCCGTGGCATGGGAGACAGATGTAAACGGCGCGCTTATCGCGGAACACCGCTGGGGAGCCGCTCAGGGCCTTCAGTCGGCGGTGTACTTCACCGTTGGCACGGGAATCGGAGGGGGCGCGCTGGTCAATGGACAACCGCTCCATGGAGTGATGCATCCCGAAATGGGCCATATTCCTGTCGCACTCTCCATTGACGGTGGCGCGGTCGCTCAACCCGCGCCGGAGGGCGTCTGTCCGTATCACGGTGGCGGGTGTCTGGAGGGCGTGGCGTCTGGTCCTGCATTGGCGCAGCGCGCGGGACGTCCGCCCGCGACCATACCGCCCAATGACCCCATCTGGGAGGAGGAAGCGCATTACCTCGCCTATGCTGCCGTGGTCGCCACCCTGATTCTCTCGCCCCAGCGCATCATTCTTGGAGGAGGCGTCATGCTGAATCAAGATCACCTGTTTCCGAAGATCCACACACAATTCCTCAGCCTGCTCAATGGGTATATACAGCACCCAGTCATCATAGGCGACGTGAAGCACTACATCCAGGCGCCCACATTGGGGTACCGCGCAGGAGCGCTTGGCGCAATGGCACTGGCTATGACCGGCGGTGGCGCGTGAGCGGGGCGGGAGTGGCGCGATGTGATAGACGTGTGAACTCTTCCTTCCAGGCTGGGAGACGACTGTGATGAACGTCTGATACGCTGCGAAAAGCGGATGAGCAGAAGAGGTCGTGGCAGGTATGCGGTATGCTTACGTGCTACACCCTGCGCGCATCCTTCCCCCTGGCACAGCTACTGCACAACCGTTAAGGAGCGGCTCTATGGGCATGACACAGGGTTATATCGCGGTTGGCGTTTTTCACGAGCCCGCGCAGGCACGCACAGCGCTAGAAGAGCTACGCCAGGCAGGTTATAGCGACGATGAGATAGGCTACCTGACGCGCGCCAGCACCATACAGCCAGATGAAACGACCAGCACGTACATCACCAGCAGCGCCATTGAGGGTGGACTGGTGGGCGGATTGATCGGCGCGGCAGTCGCGCTGCTGATACCGGGATTTGGCCTGGCCGTCGCGGGCGGTATCCTGGCGGCAGCGCTCGGCGGCGTGGCACTCGGCGCCGCGGCTGGCGGTATACTTGGCGCGCTGATTGACATTGGCATTCCTGAAGAGGAAGCGCGTCATTACCACAGGCAATTAGAGGCAGGGCGCATAGTGGTGACCGTGAAAGCGCAGAGTGGCTACGAGGATGCGCTGCGCATCTTACGGCGCAACGGCGCTCATGACGTCACTACCCGCTTGAGCGAGATCAATGCGACCCCGCCGATGCGACCCTTTGGGTCTGCCGAACCAGGTGATACTGCCTCTGGTACATCTGAAGGGTGAGTTAGCGACATTTCCCCGGCTGGAGCCGGAGCTTCAGGATATACACGTTGTTTGGATACTCGCGCGCAGCCATGCTCTGAACAGGCTTTTCAAGATGTGGAATCGCCATGAATAAGTGGCTGCCGCTACGAGACGCGCATGCGTCGTAGTTCCAGGGATGGCTCTGCCCAGGCCAGGACAATATGATACAGACGGAAGACTGACATCTCTTCTGGCTGGAACTGCCATACCTCGTTTCGCGTGGCAACTTGCAGCGTTTCCGCTCGCTCTGTCGTCACTGAGCGAATCTGCCGCATGGGGATCGTGAGGGGAGTGCTCGACTCATCTCGCAGGGGTGTAAAGGTGAGGGACGAGCGTGTGAGGCGAAGTGTCCCGGTGCCCATTGGCTCCAGGGGATGGATAGCGCCAACCAATGACCGCTCATAGTATCCGGATGCGAAGCAGGCGATTTCAGGGATTGTGGACGCCTCCGACACGATATCCTCGCCCAACTCTGCCAGAGATTGCGTGTTTTCATAGCTATCAATGAACAAGCCCTGTGTGGTGGGAGTGAAGCGCGCACCGCACCGCTCGCAGTACAGCATGAGAACATGCCACCGGTACACTTCCTGGCAGCGTGGGCACGCCCAGAGCACGCGGCCGAGCCGCTCGCGCGGAATACCCTCCAGATGGACGCGGGGGACGGAGTCGTCCAGAAGCCCGCTGATCGCGGCATCGATCGTCTGTACCGGGTCTTTCCCGGTAAACACGACCGGCGGACCAATGCGCAGCGTAACTGGCCGGCGCCGCAACAGACCGGACCAGCGCGGCCCTGCATCATAGCTGCCGCAGATACCTACGGGAATAACAGGAACACCAAGGCGCGCGATGATGGCGGCGGTGCGCGGCATTGTCCCTTCATAGACACCCAGGGGCGAGCGCTCGCCCTCGACAAAGAGGCCGACAATCTCGCCATACGCGAGGCGCCGTAGCATAGCCCGGCAGGCTACTGGATCGATGCGATAGCGGCGCAACGGGATCGCGCCAGACCGCCGCAACGCCCAACCCAAGAGGCGAGACCGGAACGCTTCGGCAGTCGCCAGGAAGCGGATGTGACGCCATGTGAGGCGGCTGAGTAAGACTGGATCGAGATAGCACGCGTGATTCGCCACAATCACGTAAGCCCCACGGCGCGGCAGGTAGGCACGCCCTTCAACCGTCACAGGCAGCACGCGCAGGGCCACGAGAATCTGTACGATGCGATAGAGTGGCAGGCGCGGCCACATCGCGACCTCGGTCTGATATGCGCGATACTCAGCCCCAAAGCGGCGAAGCAGACCGCGCTCCTCATAGCGCGCATAGACGACCCAGCAGAGCAAAAAGAGTGGGCCGCCAACAATGAACAGCCCCCACGAGCCGAGTATGAGCGCCAGACCGACCAGCGCAACGTTATAGCCCACATACATTGGATGTCGCACCAGCCCATACGGCCCGCTGACGACGAGATTCGGCGGTGGGAGCGCGCTCACGGGCAGGCCGTGTCCTTTGATATGCAGCCAGAGCGCCCCCCATCCCAGAAACCCCAGGCCACTCACCAGAAGGATCCATCCCCACCACGGCAACGGATCAAGGGTAAGGCGAAGCACCGTATCTAGCCAGCGGCCGAGCATGATGAGGACCAGCGGCAGCGCTACCCAGAACGCGACTACGTATGCCGTGATGATGATCAGGCGTCTCAGTGCTCTTAGCATCGCCATCGCACTACCTCATGAACTGCCACTCCGTCTATACCTGCGATCGTGCAAGGTGCCTGCCACTTCGTCTCATGGAGATCACCGCTGAGGCGACGGGCGAAGCCTCGCAACCCGTCGAGACGCAGACCTTCCATTGCGGTCACATCGGTATCGCGAAACACGCGCCCTGGCCGAATCACAACTCTCGCCGGTAGGCCACTGGCGCTCTCGGTCATCACCACCTGACCGTCCAGCCACGCAGCCGCGATGACCTCTTGCTCGGTCGTTGCGCGCACCCACATCGCGGCATGTTCTTCAGCGACCGCGCGTCCCCAGATGAGCTCGCGAATCGGAAAGCGCCACGGCGGAAGATCGAACCAGACACGGTCACGGTAGCCACGGCCTGTCACGCTGCGCCTGCCGCCCGGCCATATGAGCGTCCCGGTAACGTCGGCATCTGGGATCTCGACCGACCAGTGGAGGCTTCTCTCCCCCTGAGCGAGAAACGGCTCGCGGAGCACACACGGCGGATAGCGAGAATGGTAGACCAACTCACCTGAAAGGCCGACCGTCTCGAATCGCAGACGGTCGGCCATGATCGTTACGGGTCCGAAGGAGAGCCCGTCTTCTCCCCCGGCAATGTGATGGACGACCGCACCGCCGCGCACGACCGGTCCCTCTGGCGGAAACAACTCCACTGTGGCGCGGGCAAAGCGCACCCCATACAGCGTGAGCGCGCCGAGATAGATGAGAAGGACCGTGCCATCCCCGAGCAACGTATCAATGTACCATTTCTCGAACGCGGCCGGAAACCGCACCGGGTGGAGCGTGAGGTCCATAGGCAGAGTCCTTCAAGCGGCGCCAGCAGCCAATTTGCCAGGTCACCGGAGCGCTGCTCTCCATTCATCGACTCAGGGGAACACGGCTACAATCCCCTCCATCGGCACTGGATATCCAGTCGCACCTGGTAGCGCCTCCGGTCGGAGCCAGACTGGCGCGAGCCTTGCGCCTTCGGTCGCATAGTAGTCGTAAATGCCAACGGTTCCAAATGTCATCGATGAGCTGCCACCCGGAGCCACCCGGAATGCCAGGGAAGTTGGGTTGAGAAGCCCATAACCAGGGACACCCCGCACGTTGAACACCCTCTGAGCCTGGTTTGTCCAGGTGACGGTTTCTCCAGCAGTGAGAATCGTGATCCAGGGAACGAACCGGTTCCCAGTGGTCATGCTTACCATCTGATTAGCTGCCGCGCTAATCCCTGTGCCTTTCACATAGAGAAAGCCATCCATCGGCAGAGGATACGCGCGCACTCCGGGACGTGCGGCTGCCGTGGTGCCGCCCTCGGGCAAAGTAGCATGGGCATCACAGTAGTAGTAATACAATCCGGGCTGGCGAAGGGTGAGGCTGGCGGATTTCCCTGCCCCAAGCACATACTGGAATTGCGTGGGATTCAGCGCACCTCCCTCTTCGGTAGGCGCCGTCACGATGGTGTGGAGCACAGTATCCTGGTTCACCCAAGTCACGGTGTCACCCACATTGAGCATCGTGATATACGGTGCGAAGAGGTCATTGTTGGGGACGATGATGGTAGTGTTCGATGGCCCACTTGCAAATACCGCAGCGGTTGGAGTGCTGATAGGAGTGCTGATGCGAGTAGATTGCGCCTGGCTTGGGGAGCCACTGGTGCTGCAGCCACTCAGGAGCAGCGAGCCGAGCACGACGAGGACTCCACTCATCCATATGAGTGACCTGCGGATCTTCATAGAAAATGCGGCGCGAATCCCGCTTACCCCCTGTCTCAAGGCTGGAGCAGAAGCGCCGCTCCTCCTTCCTGTGCTATGCCACCTGCATGCTTCGGCGCTCTGGCGCGGAGATCAGCGTAATGACTCGCACCTATCCTTCACCGGGTGTTCGCCAGGTTCGGGCAAACAAACAGATGCCCGATAAACGGTCCACCGCGTCTACCTACCTGGTAGGCTGTACTCAATCAGCCGACGAAATCCACCCTTTGGGGTGAGGCACAAGTTCCCTGATGGATTCGGGAATAGGTGCCGAGAGTGTTTCTGGGCGAGGCTTCCCGCGCATGTACCGCGTTCATACCGCATTCGCGCGATTTCGAACCGCTGCCAACCGGGGAAACCACCGCTACGTCTACGCTTCCTCCAAGGGTAGGTCTGATCGGTCACATTGCGGTCACGCTGGCGCCGCCTCAGAGCACAGAATGCTCACAGCCGCAACCCTCAGCGTATGCCAACCCTTGCGCCGGATGCGGATGGGGATTCTCATGTGAGCGTACTAGCTTACGCCGAAGTGGAGGTAATCGCCGCTGTTTGCAGCAATCGCTCCAGTTTTGCGCGCGTCTCAGGCAGAGGGGAATAGATCACGATCCTCACGTCAGGATTGTTGACCACCTGCAACGTCGTGTGCTCGAACTCCAGCCTGCCCAGCGCGGCATGCTCAATGGTTTTCGGACCATCCAGCGTGCTCCGTGCATCATGATGGGGCCACCAACGCCGGAACTCCGGGCTGACCCGCTTCAGATCGTCGATCAGATCTTCGAACCCCCTGTCGCCTGGATAGCGGGCGCTTGCCGTGCGGAACTCTGCCAGAGTCCCACGCGCGATGTGCTCCCATTGGGGACGCTGCCGCATCTCTGGGCTGGTAAAGAGGCGCCAGACCAGGTTACGCGCATAGCGAGTAGTGGCCTCCGACAGGCTGAACAGGGCACCGGCCGCGGCGTTCCATGCCAGGATGTCCCACCGCCGCCCAATGGCATAGGCGGGCGTTGGATTGAGGTCGTCCAACATCTGCCGCAATGCCGGGGTCGTCTCCTCATCCAGCGGCGCGGCAGGCGGAGGAAGCGGCTGCCCGGCCAGAAGAAACAGATGGCGGCGTTCGTTTGGCGTGAGCCTGAGCGCCTGCGTGAGGCTTTCCAATACCGGCGCCGAAGGGTGTACATCGCGGCCCTGCTCCAGCCAGACATACCAGGAGGTGCCTATATTGGCGAGTTGCGCCACCTCCTCGCGGCGCAAGCCAGGTGTTCGGCGGCGAATACCTGGGGGTAATCCGACGTCTTCAGGGGAAAGGCGCGCCCGCCGCTGGCGCAAGAAATCGGCAAGAGCCTGGCGCCGTTCGCTCTCGTGCATCGCAACCGCTCCGTCATCCTGGTAGTCGTGGACCTATGATCGAGCAACCCTGGCCCCGGTCCCACGCACAGCATATGCTCATCACCAGCACTCTGGTCAAGTTGCCGGCAACGGCCCAGACAACACGACCATGTTGATCACAGGAAAAGTGGGAGTAACTCGTGCCGCTGAAATTTGGCGTATCGCTGCCGCAAGGCTGGACAATGGATCTCGCCAGCATCAAGGACCCAGTCGAAGCCTACGAGATGATGACACGTGTGGCTCAGACCGCCGACGAGCTGGGATTTGAGTCCGCGTGGCTCGTTGATCACTTCCATACGATCCCTCGCCCATCTCAGGAAGTGACGTTTGAAAGCTGGACCACGACCGCCGCGCTCGCTCGTGACACGCGGCGCATTCGCATCGGCCAGATGGTCACGTGCAACGGCTACCGCAATCCCGCGTTGCTGGCGAAGATGGCAAGCACCGTAGACGTTCTCTCGCATGGGAGGCTCAACTTCGGCATCGGCGCTGGCTGGTTTGAGCACGAATACCGCGCCTATGGCTACGACTATCCAGACACTTCCGAGCGCCTCCATCGCCTACGCGAAGCGGTACAGGTCATTCTGGCGATGTGGACCCAGGAAGAAGCTCGCTTCGACGGCAACTATTATCACGTGCATGGCGCAATCAACCAACCTAAAGGCGTTCAGCATCCACACATTCCGCTGCTGATCGGAGGAGGGGGCGAGCGGGTGACACTAAGGCTGGTCGCGGAATACGCTGATGCCTGCAACATTGGAGCCAACCTGACAACCATTCAGCGGAAACTGAACGTCCTCAGGCAACACTGCGAGGCCGTGGGGCGCGATTATCAGAGCATCCGCCGAACCGTCACTGGTTTCTGTTCCATAGGAGCCACAGACGAGCAGGCGCGTGCCAAAGTGCCACGGGAGCTATTGGAGCGTTTCGAGTCGGGAAATCGGCTCTACACGCTCATTGGCAGCCCCGGGACGATTCGCGTGCGCCTCGCTGAGTTGGAGGCGGCGGGCGTGCAGGAGTTGATCATTGGCTTCGCGGACGCCCTGGACATGGATTCGCTACGCCTCTTCGCGCGTGAGTTCATCCATGGCGAACGATAAGCCTCGAGCAGCGCTTCATGTGCCGGTGAGAGATGGATAACATCCTGGGAACATCGACCTTCGCCCCAGTGTAACACTGGTCAGGGATGAGCAGACTACACTGCACTGGCGTGTTGATCGCGAGCAGCAGGTCCAGATGCGAAGGGAGCGACGCCATGAGTGCCCGGAGAGTAGTTCCCGCTGACGACGTCCAGCGACTGGCTGACTTGTTCCAACAGACCGCGGCAGACCATCACACAGCCTTTCAGGCTACTGACGGCGAAGATCCCGACTGGCCCATCTGGTACGCGGACCACCTCCTCGCGAGGGGCGTGGAGAAGCTGCTTGATGCCACGCTGCTCAAAAGCGATCTCATCTACTTGCTGGTGCTCGCGGATAAAGAACAGCGCCGCGAAGCTCCCGGCAGTCGCTGGGATCGCTACTATGCTGACTTCTTCCTCAGTCGCTATCGCAGGTAGCAGGTGACAACAGCGTGGCCTCCCGATGCGTACGCCTGTAAATCTGCTGGTGAAACGCTGCTGCTGCCTATTCCCTGCGATAGCCTGCCCCGGCACCACTCCCTGTGCCCGACATGGTGTGACCAATCCGTGAGGGCTGGATACCGCTCCGTGACGCGGCTGTATGTCCACCATGCTATACCATGCATGCCAGTGGTCAGACGCGCCGCAATGCCGTTGTTGCCAGGTACCGTTCTGGCGGCGCGGCTCCACTCACCTGGCAAGGAGATAAGCCATGAGTACCCAGGTGAACCCTCAGGTGAATCCTCAGGTGAACCCTGACACCAATGTCGAAAACCAACCGACAACTCAGGGTGTCCCACAGCAAGGTCCAGACCGGCGGCTGATCGGTGCTATCGCGCTGCTCGTTTTTGGGGTGTTGGCGCTGCTGGCGACGCTCATCAATTCCAGCATTCTTGGGATGAGCATCCTGCTCGCTATAGGCGTCCTGTTCATCGTGTGGGGGCTGGTCGCGCGTGTGCCGGGCTTGATGATTCCAGGCGGCATCATGACTGGCCTTGGGGTGGGCATACTGCTCTCGCAGGCCGCTTTTCCCAATGTCAGTGGAGAGACCGACGGCGGGATCATCGTGCTGTGTCTGGGACTGGGCTTCCTGTTGATCATACCGCTCATCGCGATTATTTCGCCGGAGCGGCACTGGTGGGCGCTGATTCCCGGCGGCATCCTGGCGTTCATTGGGCTCGCGTTGATCGTTGGCGGGCCAGCGCTCAGCGCGCTTGACGTCATTGGGCGGTTCTGGCCGGTCATACCTATCGTTGCGGGTCTCATCTTGATCTGGCAGATCCTCCGCAAGCGCTAGCGGCACGCGGATGAATAAGACGGGTCAGGGCCACGCATCTCGATCAGAAATCTGCACAGCAGCAGTCCGCGCTGCATGCTAGATTATGTTATGAATGCATGAGTGCCTGCCCGCGTCCGAACATGGGAAGCGTACATACGGCCAGTACGAGAGGAACGCCCAGGTTAAGGCATGCGTCCATGCCTTTTCCACTCCAACCGCTTCCCGAACTTGCGCGGGCAGGTCTCTGCGCGCTCCATGCGCATCGATCCGCTATCTTGGTATCGAGTTGTGCTGTATTGTGCTTCCCTCGTGTACCACCACACCGATCATCTATTGGGTGCGACGGGCAGCGCCCTGGTATCGTAGACATTGGCGCTCGTTGGCACGTTCCCGGTTCCATCCCTCCCCTCCCCAATCGGAACGAGATAGTTGCCCGACAGAACGCAGGAGATTCCAAGACGCACGAAGCGCTGCTCCGCACGATCCCACACCAGGCCATCTGGCCCACCAAAGACAACGAGGCGCCCATTCGCTCCGCTCACCTCCAACGAACCTTTGTAGGTCGCGATGGGTTTGAGGGCAGCGCCAGGCTCCATGAACGAGTCAAGTTCGTAAAGCACGGTGGCGTCTGTGGAACTGGAGGGTGTGCCAGGAAGGATAGGTTGCCCAGCGACCAGGAAAAGCGTGCCGCCAGAGAACACTACCGTGCCACTGCCGACGTTGTTCGCGTCTATTTGCGGAAGCACGATGTCTCGCTGGTTGCTCAGATCATGAACGTGCGTCTGCGATGATGCGCCATCGTTTGTCGTCACTGTATAGAGGAGGTACGGCCATGAGAACGCCGCTGGTCGCGCAGAGGCAGGTATTTCTGGCATCGATGTAATGGAGCGTGTGGCAAGATCAGCGACCTTTACTCCTGTGCCTGTCCACATGACAAGCAACCCATGGCTGAGGAAAACATCCTGGATCAGCTGGAAGTCTGAGCCTTTGGCAATCAGATACTTCTGGCCCGTATTGATATCGTAGGACCAATAGGTTAGATGGCAAAGGCCGCAGGTTGCCCCAGGCGAGGTGTCTTGCTCCGCGAGCAGGTAATGCCCGTCAGCGATACAACAGTTGTCAGCATAGGGCGCGGGACTGGTCAGGCCAATGGATGTAAACTGCCTGGTAGAAGCATCAATCGAACCCTCCTCGGCAGGAACATTCTGGTCAACCTGCCCGCTGACTGTCAGAGTGACTCGATAGCCAAGCAAACTACGACCGTCGGGTGTGATTCCGCCAACCTCGAAGACATGGGTGGCGTCGAGTTTTGTGCTGAATGTAGTGGCCGCGTATGTTCCCCAGGCGGTTTGCGCAGTCACGATTGGGGCGACTGCGGGCACAGGGGGGAGTGTCGGCGAGGGAGAAACAACCTGACTGGCTATCGGTGTCTTGCCAGCGGGTACAGTTGATACGCTATTCGGCTGGCCCGCGATGCCATCGAAAACATACCCGAACAGCAGCACGAGCGCGGCAACGGCAGCCAGCGCGCCCAATCCGCTCCAGATACGGCGGGACATGTGGAAACGTGAGAGGGTCCTCATCCGGCCCGCGCGAGCGCGTACCCCCATCAGAATACGGCCATCTGGCTCGATCTCTCGCTCGCGTCGGAGCGCTGTGGCGACCATCTCGAACTCCGCCAGCCGCTGCCGGCACGCCGGGCAGGAATACGTATGCTCGCGAAAGTGTGCCATCTCCTCATCAGACCTGGAGGGGAAGTCACGCCAGCCAGAGAGTGTCTCATCGCTGATATTCTCGGTGCACTCGAGGATGTCACGCGTCATGGTCGTACGCTCCTTCCCGCAGGTAAAGATCACGAAACTGCTGGCGAGCGCGGTGCAGCGCCATGCGCACGGCAGCATCGGAGATGCCAAGAATATGTCC
Source organism: Ktedonobacterales bacterium (assembly GCA_036378295.1). Taxonomy (GTDB): domain Bacteria; phylum Chloroflexota; class Ktedonobacteria; order Ktedonobacterales; family JADMIN01; genus DAHUXT01. Next base: position 9,769 of record DASUWS010000208.1, on the reverse strand, counting down.
AACCTCGGCTGCGCTCAACCCATAGACCTCTCGCAGCACGAGCGCGGCCCGGCGCTGGGGTGAGAGTTGGAGCAGAATGCGCCGTACCTGATCGGACTCCACAAAGTGCCCCACGGGATCACTGATGGGCGGGCCATTCTCCTCATCCAAAATACCTGGGGACCCACCAGGAAGTGTGAGGCGCTTCAAATGGGTGAGGGCAAGGTTGGTGGCAACGCGGAAGAGCCACGAAACCGGCTGCTCATAGCTGCAAATCACCTCGAATCGCTGCCAGGCACGCAGAAACACTTCCTGAGCGAGGTCATAGGCGGTATCCTCGTCGCCAGTCATGCGCCAGAGATAGTTAAGAATCACCCGCTCGTGCTCACGGATGAACCGCTCGCAATCAGCGTTAACCGCAGAGGTGAGCGTGGGTGTACGTGGGGCATCACGCGGAGTCGTCTGCGCGTCCTGTGGCTTCTGGGCAATGAGGTGCCATGGTGAGTCAGCCCGCCACAGCCATGCTGTTATGGGTATGGGCCGTTTCCGCTGCCGGACCACAGGTATCCGTGAAAGTAGCAGTGCCATTTGTGTCCCCTCGTCGCTGGATGCTCTCTAGCAACCGAGCATGCGTTACGTTCTTATTTAGATCTCTCTTGGATCTCTCGACGGTAACACTGACGAGGACTACCAAATATAACAGGTTGTTGACGCGCTCTTTCAGCGTGGGCAACAGGAGAGAACCTTAGCAAGCTCCCCCTCGAATGTGTGGGACGCGCTTTCGCAAATCTCATCACGTCTCTCACGCCTTGTTATGCCTCTGTGCTCGCGATTACCGCCACATCGAACCACGAGCCGCTCTCCTGCCCAGCGGCGGCCTCGAATGCCAGCACATGCTTTCCCGGCGTAGTCAACTCAGGGAACGTCTGCCACGAGCCGCTGCAGGTATCGGGCACCGCCTTGCCATCGATGAACACGCGCCCGCCATTCTCTCCCGCGCAACTCACCCAGAGTGGCGATGATGCGCCCGCAACCGTCAGGCGGAGGTAGTGCGCGCTACCCGCCACTGGTCGAGGTGATGCCTGCGCCGCCCAGTCTGCCACACTCCCAAGCGTCTGCCAGTTAGCGGGAGGAGCGGACCCACTAGTCCACCAGCGTGCCGAAGATGTGGGCTGGAGCAACTGCCCGAAGGCATTTCCCATCATATAAACCCGTTCAGGACCACTTTGGAACCGCAGATCACGATTCCATACGGACGGCAATCCGCTATCGCTGAGCAGCGCGACAGGCCGCCTGGCGAACGCAGGCAATACTGGACTCGCGGCGGCAAACGCCACCAGCCGCTCGTGGCCGAGCAACGAGAGCAGCAGGCTCGCCAGATAGCGCTTCTCCGCGACATACCCCGTCGTGAACTCGCTGACGGGCACAGGCGTCTTCGTGACCTCACGCTGGGTAAAGTAGGGCGCCCAGCGATTCGTTGGGTCGAGGTTGATGACGATGGTATTCGCGGGCGTGTGTTGCTTGATCCAGGTGAACGCCGCAGCCTCTCCCAGTTCGAGGTGCCCCTGATGCGGCACAAATTGGGTTGTCGCAATCGTGTTGACCGCCGTGATAACGAGCGCCAGCGCGAGCCCTGCCCGCAGCGCATACCGGGCGATCACTTGCCCTGCTGGATGTTGTCTCCAGAGTATGCTGCCTGCCCAGTGCCAGAGCAATGCGAGCGGCGGCCCGGCAAATACCGCGAGAAAATAGGTGAGGTCGGTGAGGAAGCGCGATGGCGTAAACGCGGTATACGGCTGGTGATAGACATGCAGACTGTAGGCACGATACCCATAATAGCCAAGCAGGAATGCCAGGAGCAGGACGCTCGTGGCTGCCGTAAAGAGCAGCGCCTCGGTCTGGCGCACACGGAACGCCTGATCGAGTCGCTTGAGACGCTTGCGCTGGAATCCGGCGAGAACACCCAGCACGATACCAGCCAGCGCCAGAATCCAGAGTAGCCAGCCATTTTTGTCGAAGATCAGCCCGGGGACGTATTCGATATAGCGCAAGACATCTGAGTTCTGGATCTCGCGCGCCCGCAGCGCATAGGGAACAGCATAATATGCCACCGTGACGAACCCGACCATCGCTATCAGAACGAGGCGGACAAGCTGTCTCCTCGCGATATGTCCGATGGGCTGGCGCCGCCTGAGAAGCGCCAGGACGACAAGGCATGCACTGTAGGTCGTCAGAAGCAGCGCCCCGGTCAGCATCACGTGATGGTGGGCCAACGGGAGCGCGCCAAGCAACACCCCACCAACCGCGACACGTGTCCATTCGTGACCGCGCGCAAAGAGCACCTGGAGAAACGCTAACAGCAGGAAGAACCCAAGCGCGTTGGGCAGCCCACCCCAGGCCCCATAATCCAGGCTGCCCCAGTTGCCCAGCAATCCGTAGGCCGCCACCGCGCCAAGCGCGGCTTCCGGCGAGCGCCATACCTGCCGGGCGAAGCCGTAGAGCGCAAGGCCCGTCGCAAGCGGCGTCAAAAGGTTGAGCAGCACGCCAAATACTTGATCGGGCGCGATACCCGTGAGCAAGCTGATCTCGGCGATGAAGACATGCAGACCGTAGGGATAATTCAGAGGTATCTGTTCGTATGGCATCCATGTGGGCAGATGGCCCGTAGCGATCGTCGTGCTGGCCAGCAACACGTGGAAGCTGGGGTCCCATCCCTGCGGAATGCTATGGATCGCCAGCGGAGCCGCTGAAATGGCGGTGGCTAGCGCGAGGATGAGCAGCAGCAGATAGGTATGGCGCGGGTGCCGGACTATGCGGGTGAGGCGGAAGGTCCAGCGGCGGCGCCAGGCGAGTAGACTCGCGATGAGCAGGCCAGCGCCCGTAGCCGCAGCGACGGACAGCCGCGTAATGCCTGGGCCAGCGGCAAGCAGCGCGCATACGTGCCACTGGAACGTTAGCCCCAGCGCCACACCGACGCTGATGCGGCTGGCGTATGAGCCTGACGGGTAGCAAAGAACTGCCCAGAGGATACCTGGAGCAGTCAGCACAAGCGCGGCGAGCGAGACTCCAGGTGCTGAGAGCAACATCCGTTATCGCCTGCCATCTATCTATCTGTCTATCAGCGTATCCGCGCGAGGCATTTCGTATCAGGCATCCCGCCGATGGCATAGCATACCACGGCGCGGCAAGCCTCCCATCACGCATCGGCGCGGCGCAGGCGCTCTCGTACCGTCATTACTGTCTGCCCGAGCTTGTTCAGTCCGCTGCCGTCGGCGCCACAGCCCCAATAGTAGTCTATCGGCGAGCTCTCGACGATTTCCTCATCGTCCGTCGCAAGCAACAGCACCCGCAGCGCCTCGTGCGTCTCGAACTTTCGCTGCACGGCGGCCAACATGATGCCATCCTTCACCTGTTCCCAGTCGGCGCGCAGGGGAACGCTCCGCGAGCGACCCAACTGTGCGGCCTGTTTCGGTGTGGCCGCGCCCTGAATCCGCCCGGCATATGGCGTGCCCGCGAACTTCTGCGCCTGAAAATAATGCTCGACCGTCGGCCACCATTCGCCATCCATCTGGATGCCGTGACGCGAGAAATTGGAGAAGCAGCCATAGGGCTGCTCGCGCGGACTATAGAAATAGATAGTCATACATCACTCCGACTTATCGCTGACAACGCATGCGGCCCACTGAGGCCAGGCCATTTCCAACAGGCAGCCACATATTCTTTATCTTTCTATGCTGCCACACTGCCACAAAGCAGCCACAAAGATGAACATTCTCTCACGATCTTCCTACGGTGCTCACATCTTCCCTCGGCAAAATGGTTGAATAAGCAACCGCCAAATAGCGTACTCAAGATACTCACACGGCGGAAGGAAAGCGATAAGACGATAAAACAGAGAGGGAGGCGCGATTCCGATGCTGGAAGCTTGATTGCCCACGATGCGCCGGTACACATGCCACGAACGGCAACCGTTGAACTCGCAGGCAACGCGCCTGGTGAAACCCGGGGAGGCGAGGCATCCAAATGGCGGTTGGAGCGTGCCGCAGCGATATCCGCAATCAGTTCCTCATCGAGGCGCTGACGCTCAGCATCGCGGGCGGCGTCATCGGGACCATGTTCGGTCTGGCGGGCGGCCTGGCATTGACCCGCGCCTTCCAGCTCCCCTTTGTGCTCAGTGTGGTCGCCATTCTCCTGGCGGTCGGCACGAGCATGGCGATTGGTCTGATCTTCGGCTTCTATCCCGCTGTCCGCGCGTCCCGGCTCGACCCTATCGCCGCCCTGCGCACGAAATAGCGCCCCCTCACCTCTCCCTTGTATGCGGACGTACCCCTCCCCGCTGCGAGGGAGAGGTCATTTCGAGACGTTGAAGCGGAATTCGATGATATCGCCGTCGCGCACGACGTAGTCCTTGCCTTCCAGCCGGACGTGCCCATGCTCTTTGGCCGTCTTCATCGAGCCGCTGTCGCGCATCAGGTCGTCGTAGTGCACCACCTCGGCGCGAATGAAGCCGCGCTCGAAATCGGTATGAATCTTGCCCGCGGCGGCAGGCGCCTTTGCTCCCTGCGTCACCGTCCAGGCGCGCACCTCGTCTTCGCCCGCTGTGAGGAATGAGATCAGGTTGAGCGCGCGATAGCCCGCCTGAATCACCCGGTCAGCGCCCAGCTTCGGCAGACCCAGCGCCGCCAGATACTCTCCCGCCTCATCCTCGGATAGCTCGCCAAGCTCGGCTTCCAGCTTGGCGGAGACGGCGACAATCTCGGCGCTCTCCGCTCGCGCCCGGTCGCGCGCTGCCCCAACGCATGCCAGCTCGCCCGTCGCCGGGGCAGACGCGTCGCCTTCCAGCAGCGCACCCGCCTCCCCAAGCACATCCTCGCCCACGTTCACCACATAGAGCCGGGGCTTCATCGTCAGCAGGAACAACTCGCGCAGAATGTTCTCTTCCAGCGTGTTGTAGTGCAGCTCGTTCGCCGGATGGCCCTCGTTCAGATGGTCGCGAAGCCGCCGCAGGAACTCCAATTCCTCGTTGAATTTCTTATCGCCCGACTTCGCCTTACGCGAGGTAGACTCGATGCGCCGGTCAACCGTCGCCAGATCGGTGATTGCCAGCTCCGACATCAGGTCATCCAGGTCGCGTGTGGCGTTGATACTGCCCGCGGGATGGGGCGCCTGCGGATTCTCGAAGCAGCGCACGACAATCGCCAGCGCGTCGGCGTTGCGGATGTGGCCGAGAAACTCCGCGCTCAGCCCTTCGCGCTTCGCCGTGGCCGATTCCTGGCCGATGCCCGCCACATCCACGAATTCTATCGCCGTCGGCACGATCTTGCGCGGATGAAATATCTCCGCCAGCCGCGTCAGCCGCTCATCTGGTACCTGTACCACAGCGCGATTCGCCTGGACGGTGCTGGTGGGATACCCCGATATTTCCGCTCCCGCGCGTGTCAAGGCGTTGAAGAGGGTTGTCTTGCCCGAGAGCGGCAGACCAATGATACCAACAGTAAGCGCCATACGGCGTGCTCCAATTTCAATCCGGTGAGAGTGTAGTGTATCTACGTATTGTTTGCCCAAGCGCGGCGTATAAGCCCGCACACGACAGACGGCCCCGGGAGCGGCGCTCCACAAGAGCCGTCAGAGTATACCACGCCGGGGGCAGCAGACGAATGGCTATCCGCTGGTTTTGGTGTCGCCATCCGCACTGTTGCCAGATGATGCTGGAGGAATCTGCCGCGGAGGATGCGTCGTCACTGGCACCACGCCCGCATCGCGATCCGGTGGGATGGGGCGACGAGGCGCGCTGCTGGCCTGCTCGGCGGATTGCCCTTCATGGGGCCTCATGGCCGCGCTCCATCGCGACGGATTCCATAACGGCGCTGGCACAGCATTGGCGGGCGACGACACATCGGCGAGATCGATACGCTCTGGTGGCATAGTGTTGGCGTCATCCCCGGTGCGCGCTCGCGAGGACTGGAGTGCCGGATCGGATGGATTCGTCGTGCGCCGTATGCCCGCGCTGTCCGGATTATCGCCTCCATGTGGAGTACTTGCGCCTCCCGAAAGGTCACTCTCGACACTCTGAACCGCAATCTGATGGCGCACTTCGCTGATCAACTCATCGATCTCTGGACGTACTTCCAGATTCGGACGCGGCAGGCGATCCCACACCCGCCAGGCATCATCCAGCGCTCCGGCGCGATAACAGTAGAATCCAAGCAGCGAGCGCGCATCGAAGACGCTTATTCGCTGCCAGAGCGAGAGATCCTCGACCGGACTGGCAAGCTCCGTCTCCCGTACGCTCGTCAGATCGACACAATGATAGAGGCGGCGGCCAAAGAGCTTGTATGGATAGCCATAGAAGAGACCAAGGCGGCGGGGGCTATTGGCCGGATCGGTACGCTTGAGCGCCAGCCCCAGAAAGAAGCTCTTGGTGCGAGGGCCAAGCTGCCAGATCACCACCAGCACCACCAACGCGACGAAGCGAGCCAGATAGCGCTCCCACGTCAATGGCGCAACCGCGCTGGCCACGCCAAGCAGCCCGAGCACCGCGCCTAGCAGCCACGCCACATAGACGAGCCGCTCCCGGCTCCAGTTGAGCAGATCGTAGTGATGATGCATCGGCGTCGCCAGGAATGGCAGCGGGAATTCCGTATGAGGGAAGCCCTTGGTATCGCCAAAGCGCTCAAGGAAAAGGAAGCGGCGGAAGAATTTCACCAGAATGCGCGCCGAGACGAGCGCCGAGAGTCCCTCCAGCACGAAGACGCCGCCAATGATGACCAGCAACAGTTCCAGACGGCTGATAATCGCGACCAGCGCCAGCGCTCCGCCAAGCCCCAGAGAGCCAGTATCGCCCATGATGACCTTGGCCCGGCGCTTACCTCCAGGCACACGATTCCGCCAGGCGGACGGCCAGTTGAACGGCAGATAGCCGAGCGATGCGCCAGCTACCGCCAGCGAGACCACTACTAACGGCCAGAGGTCCTTCTGATTCTGGAAGAGGAGGATCACCGCGAACGCCAGCGACGCGCTCACCAGCAGCCCACCACATAAGCCATCCATGCCATCGGCGAAATCAACCGCGAGCGGCGTGGTGACGCCGACGACGAGGGTAATACCGATGAAGAAGACAATCCAGGCGAAGTGGGTATGCTGGAGAACCTGTCCAAGCACGGGGATGTCGCTATAGGGAGGATACGGGAATCGCGCGGACAGATACTTGGTGACGATCAGGCGGTTGAAGGCGATGCCAATTCCCAATGAGACGATGAGAACGCCAATGAACTTCTGCACTTCAGTAATGCCAACACCGCGATGTACTTTCTGCCAATCGTCGATGAAACCAATGAAGCCATATCCAGCGACACCCACCAGGACAAGCACCATCAACAGCCATTCGGGCTCATCGAGCCCCAGCCAGAAGGCGAATCCCAGCGACGCGGCCATCGTGGCGATGACCAGCGCCGGGCCGCCCACGAGCGGTAACTCGCTGGCGCTTGGGCGGAAGGGCTGCTTCTTGAGCTCCTTCCTCTTAGCGTCGAAGCGATAGCCGCCGGTTGATTGATCGGCCTTGAAGTTGCCTTCTTTGCGCTCACCGCTACGAAACCAGGGAAAGAGTCCCCATGCTATCGCGCAGAGAAGCGCACAGAGCAAGGCAGCCGCAGCGAATGCGCCCAGGAATGATTCTAACATGTATTCATCACCCGCTCCGACAGATAATTGCACCGAACCAGATGGCACGACTCATTGAGTTAAACGGGACGATTTTACGCCCAGTAACGATACCCATGACCGTTCAGCGGGCAGGTCTTCCATAGACATATGCCAGCGCCGATCGCGCGTTGCTCACTTCTATCCCAGTTCCGCCAGCACCTCGCGTGCCACCGTTCGATCATCCCACGGCAGCTTTTTGCGCCCGATCACCATGCTCTACTCGTATTTCTTGCCCGCCAGCAGCACGGTGTCGCCCTCGTATGCCGCTGAGAGCGCACGGACGATTCCTTCGCGCTGCCCGACGATGCGGACATACTGCTCGCCCTCACACATACCGCCGCCGCTCCCGACGCGATCTCCTCCACAGCCGCCCACCTGCATGTATCTGTCCATCCACCAGGGACATGCTATCACGGATTAGCCGCTCCTCGGTATTGTTTGTGACCTCCCGGCAGAACACCGGGCAAGCGGCTAAAGCGAAACGCACCCGCCCGGCGGGAAGTCATGGCTGCTGTATTCTTCGGCATCGTCCGGGCGCGGCCCGCGTTACGGCGCATTATGGAAGCAGTAGCTCGCCCTCGATCACCAGCACGGATGAGCCTCCGACGCGCACATCTTCGATATGGCTGGCGCTGCCGCTGATGGCGATATCGAGCAGGCTTGGGCGTCCCATCTCAACGCCCTGCTCCAGGCGGGCGCGTGTCTGGCCCGTCTCATCCGGCATCAGCCGCCCGTGGCGCAGCAGATAGACGCCCAGCGGCCCGGCTGCCGAGCCAGTCGCTGGATCTTCGGCGATGCCCATAGCCGGGGCAAACATCCGCGCGTGAATATCAGCGCCGCTCGCGACGGGATCGAGCGTGAAGAGGAAGCAGCCCGGATGGTGCTCTGGCAAGTTGAGCGCTTCCAGGAGATCAGGCTGAGGGCGGGCGCGGCGGATGGCGTCCAACGTGCGAATGGGCACGAGAACATGGTTGACGCCAATAATGGCGCGCTCGATGGGGAGATCAGCGTCGAAATCCTCCGTCGAGAGGCCCAGTGCGCTCGCCAGCCGCGCGGCATCTCCCTGCCATATCTCGAAGCGCGGGATCGGCTGATGCATCCAGACGAAGCTCACCTGTTGGTCTTCGTAGAGCAGCTCAACCGGTACGAGACCAGCGCCCAGTTGAAGCGTCACGGGCGACTCATCGGCGTGAATCATCCCCGCCTGAGCCAGTGCGAATGTGGTGCCAATAACCGGATGGCCCGCGAAGGGCAGCTCGGCGGCGGGCGTGAAGATGCGGACGCGGCAGAGCGCTTTGGGGTCGCTGGGCGGCAGAATGAAGGTCGTTTCCGAGTAGTTCATCTCACGGGCGATAGTCTGCATCTTCTCATCGCTGAGCGTGTCGCCTTCGAGGAATACAGCAAGCTGATTGCCCCCAAAAGGCTCGCGAGTGAAGACATCGTACTGCAGAAACCGAAGGCGTCGCATGCTCTTTGCTCATTTCTCATCAGTCACAAGTCTACCAATGCGCTCATTGATGAACGGCACGAAGTGGCCCGCATATCGCCGTTGTACCTCAGGCAGCCGCCAGTCATCGCCCGTAACCACACGGCGACATTGGGGCGACCCACACTGGCAGGGGCGATCCAGCCGCCAGGACGAGTCGCCCGTAATCAGCGCGTAGTCGAGCGTAAGCTCTTCACCAGCGGCGATATCGCGGCGGGCGGTGATCGTCACTTCGTCATTCATCCAGAGATTGGAATCGCACGAATGGTTGATCGAGCCTTCCATCTGATCAGGCGTCTGGATCAGATCGACCAGATGCAGGTGCTCACCAATCTGGGATGCATTATACCGCTCCACAGTAGCTCGGTACGCGGCGAATTCGGCGTCGCTCATCGGCGTGCCGCCAATAATCCCTACGGTCTCCCCGGCGCGCATCGGGGCGAGGGCATACATACCTCCGCCCTCAATGCCCGACGGGCGAATCTCCACGCGTGGATCGTACCAGGATGTCTCGCGCCAGCGTCGCATTGCCACGAATATTCCCTCCTTGCAAGTATTCTGCCATGCCAGCAGGTCACGAGCAATCGCCCACGCTGCCAGACG
>DASUWS010000207.1:0-16529 GCA_036378295.1 Ktedonobacterales bacterium | reverse complement strand
TCGTCGAAGAGGCTTTGTTGCGCCAGCAGCACGTAGGGCAGATCAGGCAGCACCCCACGCCAGACGCTCCGCTCCGCCGCGGCAATCTCGTCGGGCGTCCCGCCCAGGTGAACCGTGCCCGCCCGCAGGCAGTCTTCCGCTCGCCACGGAATCGGCCCATCAAGGGCGAAGTCCACCTTGAAGACGCCAGGCCCATACCGGAATCGCTGGAGCTGGCGCCGATATCTCTCCGGCAGCGTGTCGCCTGCGAGCGCCAGCAACTGGCGTGGTGTTACGTCGCAGAGTACGGCGCGGGACGGAGGCAAATCGGCCAGCGAGCGAATCTCCGTGCCGGTCACGATCTCGCCGCCCAGGTCGCGCAAGTACGCCGCGAGAGCGTCCGCGATACGCTGCGAGCCGCCTCGTGGCATTGGCCAGCCGACCGCGTGCCCCAACGCGCCAAGCACGAGTGCCGGCGCCGCTGTTACCGGCTGCTCCATTGGCAGCATCGAGTGCGCGGCCATCCCGATGAACATCGCCCGCGCATGCTGACCAGTGAAGGTGCGCTCTGCCAGGCCACGCGCCGACTGGAGCGCCCCGAGCGCGAACCGGGCCATCGCCAGCGAGGTGACGGGGTGACCGACCTGCCAGAGCGGACGGAGTGGCGCCAGAATGCCTTCAGCCAGCGCATCCCATCGCTGGACGAGTGGCGCGTAGAGACGTTGCCAGGCATCCGCGTCGGAGCCAAGGGTCGCGCCGGTTGCCTCAAAAGAGCGCTCGAGCATCGCGACGCTGCCATCGGGCAGTGGATGCGCGAGGGGCGCGTCAGGATGTATCCATTCGACGCCATAACGCTCCAGGGGGAGTGTACGAAAGAACGGCGAGCCGATGCCCAGCGGGTGGATTGCCGAGCAGACGTCGTGGACGAAGCCAGGCAAGGTCAATTCCTTCGAGCGACACCCACCGCCGACTATATCACTTGCCTCAAAGACGACCACTGCATGCCCCGCGCGTGCGAGCGTGATGGCGGCGGCCAGCCCGTTTGGCCCAGCGCCCACGATCACCGCATTATATGCCGACGATTCAGATGACATACCCTATCCAGCTTCCTCGATGAACCAAAACGCTCAACTGGGCTGCGCGGTATTCCTGCGACCGCGTCGCAGCCAGCGAGCCGGTGTATGCAGCATAGTGCGTACTGCCGCGTTGTGCCAGATATTGCGCGCATGTGCCCACTGCCTGCGCCGGTCCACACAGATCATCTGGAGCGTGACCGGGCCATCGGCATTGAAATGGCGTGCTACTCCGTGCAGCGTGTAGCGCCAGAAATTGTCTTCCTGCTTGTGGCCGCCCAGCGTCAGGCCAATCTCATAGAGAGGATCGCTGGCGCGCATCAGCACCTGTGCCTGCACAATCGGGCAGTTGCCTTCCAGGAATGACGAAAACGTGATCCACCCGGCAAACATATGGCCTTCTGGTGTCATCAGCGTGAACGACTCATCGTCAGCGTAGAGCACGAGCACGCCCGTCGAAAGCGGCATGCCACCCGTCTTGAGGTTGAGCAGCGCGACCTCCCCCGGCGCGATGCCCGTCAGCGGGCCGTAGAAGTGATTGCCCTTCGGCCAGAACGACGCGAAGTTCTCCTTCCATGCGCGGATGATCTCTGCGGGCGTTACGGCTGCGGCTTCCAGACGGACACGGTAGGTCTTCTGCCACATCTTGCCAAAGCCCTGAAGCGGGCTGGCGACACGGCGGCCATCAACATTGAGATTGATGGCGTCATCTGGCGCTCGTGAGACGCGCAGGTTCGTGCCCTGCTGTGCCCAGAAAGTGGCGTCGCGAGGCTGCATGATGCCAGGCGTTCCGGATGGTGGTATGTCTGTTGGTGGCGTTTCCGCGTTCTCCATGTTACTTGCTCCTCCCTCAATGCTTCCCGTTTCGACTCGTGCGACGTGTCAGGATGCGGCCTACGCGGCGTTAATGGCGTCGGCTTCGGTCTCGTAGACGCTGATTGCCTCGTTGAGCCGAGTCAACTCGAAGATGTGGCGATAGTGGTCGTTCAGCCCATAGGCGAAGAGGCGCTGGTGGTGCCGGTTCATACGAATGAGCAAGGTAACCAGCAGGCCGATGCCAGAGCTGTTCATGTATTCCAGCCCACTGAAGTTGAGAATGATCGTCTTAGTAGAATTCGTGCTGGCAGCGGTGTAGGCGTTCGTCAGCACTGTCTCGGCAAACGCCGTCACCTCGCCTTCGATGTCGATGATGCTCACCGTCGGGCTGACGTAGCGGACGTGCACGGTGACGTTCTGATCCTGCGTTGCCATGTGCTATTTCTCCCCTGTAGCGATGTCCAGATCAGCGAGGGCGGTCGCTTCATCTGGGAAGACGCTCATGAAGTCCGCGAGTCTGGTAATGTTGAAGATCTCGACGTAGTGTTCGCTGAGTCCGCATGAATACAGGCGGATGTGGGATTTACGCGCCCGGGCCAGCAGCGTAACGATCAGTGCGATGCCAGTGCTGTTGATGTAATCCACCTCGGCAAAGTTCAGCAGGATACAATCTGGATGCTCGCGCTCAGCCTCGGCGTAGGCCTCGTTCAGCGTTGTCTCCGCAAGTCCGTTGTTGATCTCTCCGCGCAGATCAATCACAGCCACTCGCGGCCTCTTATGCCGCACGCGTGCCTCAAGCACTCTAGCTGGCATCGTCTTCCTCCTCCCGGGACATAAACAACTCGACGCTATGCTGGTGGTCATCGCTCATGACGCGCATTTCGTCAACGAGATTGCGAATCAGGAACAATCCCCACCCACGCGGCGTCTGTTCCTCGGCCAGCTTCGCCTCAAGGTTGGGTGCCTGCGTCTCCGCGGGTACTGGCGTGCCGCCCCCGGCATCGCGGATGCGAACGGCAACCTGGTGCGCGGATGCCAGCACGGTGACTTCGACCGGCTGATCAGCTTGGTACCGGTTGCCATGTTCCATCGCGTTCATCGTTGCCTCGGCCACCGCCGTCTTCAGCCGCTCAATACGTCGCTCCGAAAGCCCCAGCTCCCGCACAACCGCCTCGACATGCCGCATCGCGTCGCGCTCGTTGCCAGGTGCACTTGGGATAGACCATGTTTCGAGGACGCGCCACCCTTCCTCAAGGTCAGAGCCCGCGTCAGGTTGTTCGCTCATACGGCCATCTCCCGTATGTTGCAGTGTGACCAGGGTTACGTCGTCTTCCTGTTCCCATCCGATACCTGTGAATGAGCGAAGCTCGTTGAGCAGGTACTCGATCAACGCACCCGAAGCACCATACTGTCCCACCAGCGACATCAACCGGGGAAAGCTGAACATCTCCCGCTCAGGGTTGTGCGCTTCGACCAGGCCGTCGCTGTAGAGTAACAATGTATCCCCGGCAACCATGCGTACCTCCTTCTCTTCGTAGTGCATGTCGGGCATCAGTCCCAGCGGCATGCCCGTCGCGCGTAGCTCCGAGGCGGCGCCGGCATGCGCGAGGTAGGGCAGGTCATGGCCCGCATTCGCGTACTGGAGGCGTCCGGTGGTGGGATCGAGGATGGCATAGAGGCAGGTGACGAACATCTTTGGAGGAATGTCGGGAAAGAGCAGATTATTGGCGCGCTCCAACACCTCCCCAGGCGAATCGCCCCGCTGGGCAGCCGTGCGCAACATGCTGCGGGTTGTGGCCATCACGAGCGCCGCAGGCACCCCCTTATCGGTGACATCGCCGATGACCAGGCCCAGGCGGCCATCCTCGAAGGCGAGAAAGTCGTAAAAGTCGCCGCCGACGGCGCGCGCGGGCTGGTAGTATGCGGCAAGCTGCCAGCAGTCAAGCTGAGGAAGCTCCTGGGGCAGGAGCGTCTGCTGGATGATGCGCGCGATGCGCATTTCCTGCTCCATGCGCTCCCGGCGGCGAGCCTCAGCCTGCTGTTCCTGGACGAGCTGCGCGACGCGCACGGCAGGCGCTGCCTGTGTCGCGAGGGTATTGAGCAGCCCGCGATCATCGGGCGAATAGTCCTGCTCGCTCAGGCGCGGCCCAAGGTTGAGCAGGCCGACCAGCTCACCCTGGCTGACCAGCGGAATAGCCAGCTTGACCCCTGACGCGCGGAGCGCCTGCAACGCGGGCGACTCAAGGTGTAGCTTCTCCACTTCCACTGCTCCGGGCGCGCTCAGGAAGTAGGCGACAATGGGATCGTCAGGTGCAATGTCAACCGGCGAGGCTACCTGTCGGAGGCGCTCCGCTGGCTTACGACTGTCTGTTGTTTCCTGGGTTCTGCGAATGGGCCAGAGACGTTTCATGCTTTGCAGCAGTGTCGCCATATACTCTCCTCCCGCGCCAGGTGCGCTCTCTATCATCCAGAGCATACGCGAGCGTCGTTCCACAAGCGTTACAGGAACCATTACGATGTCCCGTACCCGGAAGATCAGCAAGAACAGCGGCTAGCCGCTCGGCAGTGCCGTTGTATCTTGTGTTGTGTTCTTGTACTGTGTAACGATCGAGTCACAAGGCTGGACGTGGGTAGATTCGCATGGTACACTTAGTCAAACACGCACAGACGCGGCGCTCTCCAAAGTTCATTCGTGGGAGGGAGGCCAGAAATGCGAACGGTAGTCCCGATTCGGGCAGATCACACGAGCGTCTCTCTGCGTGTGCGACAGAAGGAATCGGCCAGGGCGCCAGGGGAATAGACCTCTGGCGCCTTCGTTATGTCTCAGGATTGTCACATCCGTATAGGCAGTGGAACCAGCTCAGTATGGCAGATGTGTAGAGAGTGCGCCAGTCGTCGTCGGGGCCTGGAGGAGCCGCTGACGATTCTCAGACAACTACCGCGCAATTCAGACGGTATGCACTAGCGAGCGGCGCGAATCAGTGTGAGGAGATTCGCCAATTCCAGTGACAGACAGGGATGTGGCATCACTGGCGGTTTGGTCGTACGCCAATCCCAGGCGAGGCACACGAAAGAGGGTAGAGCCTATGCACTCCAGCATGATTGGAAAGATTGCAAAAGCAAAGCAGTATGCTCAGGAACCCGAACGAATGCAGTTTACAGCCTTCGAGGCAACTTTCCGGGGTGAAAACGATACGCATACCATTTCGTTCAAAGACGATAAGTGGCATTGCACATGTCGGTTCTTCGCTGATTGGGGCACCTGCTGCCATACGATGGCTGGCGAGCGCATCCTAGGCATCACCATTCCCGCTGAGGCTCGTCAGGGTGAGCCGCTCGGCCTCAACTACGCTGGCACACACAAAGGACTATAGTTTCACCGCGCGTTCTCAGGAACGTCTGGCGACCGCGGAAACATATGGGCCGACCCGGCAAGTTGTCGAGTCGGCCTTCTTCATGCCATGGAGGAATGCAAGGTATCCCGCGCCTGTTACTGGCCTCCGGGGATACTAGCCAAGGACGAAATGGAGCACGATGATGACGGTGAACATCAACGCCGCAAGGATGCCGGTCATGCGTAGATCGTTGATGACATACTTGTAGTGTTCCGGGGTGACGACGTGTTCGGCCCGAATCCGGCGCATCTCCTTCGCACGCGCTATCCGTCGCTCCTGCTCGCGCGCGCTGTATCGGTTCTGTGGCGGCGCGGCTGCTGGCTTCGCGGCGGGTCGTGCGGCTGTAGCGGTACCTCTGGATGTGGCTGTGGCGGAGCGGGCAGGCTGGGCAGCGGACTTCGACGCGGATGGGCGGGGAGCTGCGGCAGCGGAGGCGGATGCTTCCGTCGCGGTGGAGGCGGTCTCTGGTGTCGTTATGGCCGTTTCCTCGGTGGTGGCCCGCACCAGCGCCACGTGCTGCGACTTCGACGCTGTCTGCGCCCGCCGGGCCGCACTCGCCTTACGCGCGGCCGTAGACTTCTTTGGCATGCCCATCACCCCTAGTGTAGTGCGTACTCTCCGGTCGTACTCTCATCGTGCCTGGCCGCCATCCTGTGGCGGCTCGCAGCGTACATACTCCAAACCAGTATAACCCAGTCTTCAAGCCCACGCAAGCAGCACAGCCGTTTGGCCGGCTCCTGATGGTACACTGGCGGCAGTGTGCCCGTTGTTTCGGGTGGGGCCAGCCGAAACGCGATAGCGATGAGAAATCAGGCGTGAAGGGATGGATACGCGATGGAGCTAACACATTTCGACGAATCGGGACGAGCGCGGATGGTGGATGTGAGCGCGAAAGCCGAAACCGCGCGCGAGGCGACAGCCGCTGGTATCGTGCGGATGCGCTCTGAGACGCTCGCGCTCATCCGCCAGGGAGCGATTGCCAAGGGCGACGTGCTGGCCGTGGCTCAGGTTGCCGGAGTGATGGCCGCAAAGCAGACGCCGCAGATGATCCCGATGTGCCATACGTTGTTGCTCACGGGAGTCGATCTGGCATTCGCGCTGGAAGACGACGGGTCAGAGCGCGGAATGGTCGCGATTACCGCGACTGTGCGTACAGTGGGCAAGACAGGCGCTGAGATGGAGGCGCTGGCGGCGGTAAGTGTTGCCGCGCTGACGATCTACGATATGTGCAAAGCGGTCGATCGGGCGATGGTCATCGATAACGTGCGGCTGCTGCACAAAAGCGGCGGCAAGAGTGGGGAGTACACGCGCGAGGATGAAGGCGCGGGTTCAGGTCAGCCGTAAGCCGAATTCTGTTCCGTGGATACCTTGCGGTAAGCACGGCGACAATCATCTCTCTAGGACGACGGTTACCCGCCGTCTCCAGCAGCCAACCCGGAGGTAGACGGGCGAGCCACCCGCGAGCAACCAGCTTGCGCCGATTGCTGCTCCTCCTGCACGGCCTTGCTCCAGATGGGGTTTACCGCAGCCGACCAGTCACCTGGCCGCTGGTGAGCTCTTACCTCGCCATTTCACCCTTACCAGGACATGAGACAGGCTCATGCCTGGCGGTATGTTTCTGTGGCACTTTCCCTGGGGTCGCCCCCGCTGGCCGTTAGCCAGCATCCTGCTCTGTGGAGTTCGGACTTTCCTCGACCACCCTGAAAGGCGGCCGCGATTGTCTGTCTGACATGAACCCGCGCGCACCATTCAGTATAACACAATCCAAGCGTACTTCTTGTGTCATCTTGTGTCACGTCGTGCCGCTGGTCCGCTTGGGCGTGTTATAATCATTGATGGCCCACGGGGATGCAGAATTTCTTCTCTGCCCCCCGGAGCAGCTGTTTTGCATCCAGATTACTCACAGGTGGTGTGGGCATCGTACGGAGGATTCATGCGGTATCCTGTAACGCTAATTCCGGGGGACGGGACCGGACCAGAAATTACCGAGGCAACCCGTCGCGTGCTTGAGGCAACTGGTGTCGAGTTCGAGTGGCACGTCCACGAGGCAGGACTGGCGGTGCTGGAAAAATACGGCACAGTCTTGCCTGAGCCGGTTATCCAGTCGATTCGCGAGACGAAAGTGGGTCTGAAAGGCCCCATCACAACGCCAGTTGGCAAGGGATTTCGTAGCGCTAATGTTGCCTTGCGGAAAAGTCTCGATCTGTACGCGAATCTTCGCCCTGCGAAGACGTACGCGGGTCTGCGCTCGCGCTATGAGCATGTCGATCTCATCATCTGCCGCGAAAATACTGAGGATCTCTATGCTGGCATCGAGTTTCAGCGGGGATCTCCCGAGTTGGACGAACTGATTGACTTCATCGGACGCGCAACCGGACAGAAACTCTCCAAAGATTCCGCTATCAGCATCAAGTACATCTCCGTCGCGGCAAGCCGTCGTATCGTGAAGTTTGCCTTCGACTATGCGCGCGCCAATAATCGCCGCAAAGTGACGGCGGTCCACAAGGCGAATATCATGAAATTCTCGGACGGCCTTTTCCTGCAAGTTGCTCAAGAGGTCGCCAAAGAATACCCGGATATCCAGTTCGAGGATCGCATCGTTGATAACATGTGCATGCAGCTCGTGCAGAAGCCCGAAATGTATGACGTGCTGGCCCTGCCCAATCTCTACGGTGATATTCTCTCCGACCTCTCCGCTGGCCTCATCGGTGGCCTGGGCGTCGCGCCGGGAGCCAATATTGGCGAGCAGTATGCCGTCTTTGAGCCTGTTCATGGGAGCGCACCGAAGTATGCGGGCCAGAACAAGGTCAATCCGATGGCGATGATGTTCTCTGGTGTGCTGATGCTGCGCCACCTGGGCGAGCGAGAGGCCGCCGACCGCCTCGAAGGCGCCCTGGCTGCCGTCATTGCCGAGGGCAAGAATGTTACCTACGACCTGAAGCCCCGCCCGGACGATCCGACCGCTGTCGGCACCTCGCAGGTCGCGGATGCTATCATTGCCAAGATGCAGGAACGTCGCTAGGCGAGCGACTTCACCGAGTAGCTACCCTATGCCACCGCGCTCGAAGCGAACCCCTTTCGGGTGCCGGTGGCATCGTCGTTTTCCCGCGCTATCGCCAGAAGGCGGGATGATGATGAGTATGAACGCGCTGGCAGAACGGGGCGGCGCGCCCTAGAATAGGGGCGCTGGCAGGAAGCCCCGACCGCTTCCGGCGACGCAATCAGGGAATGGCGTGGCTCTGTGACATTGAGACGCCCGTGAGAGGCAAAGGAGCAATCCCGTGACATCACCGTCCAATTCTCCCGGCGACATGACTCAGCAGGCTGAGCAGTTGCGGCAGCAGGCGCGGCAACGTGCAGAGATCGACACGGCGCTGAACCAGCTATTCGCCCCGGAAGATGACGCTCTGCGGGCAGCGCTCGCCGCTGGGGCCGAAGCTGGGATGCCCACCATTCAGATCTCACCGTTACAGGGACGCCTGTTACAGGTGCTGGCCGCTGCCTGTGGTGCGCGTAAGATGCTGGAGATTGGTGCTCTCGCTGGCTACAGTAGCATCTGGCTGGCGCGTGCCTTGCCCAAAGGCGGTAGGCTGATCTCCCTTGAGGTCAGCGAGAAGCATGCCTCCATAGCGCGCGCCTCGCTTGCCCGCGCCGGGCTGGATGACCGCGCTGAGGTGCGGGTTGGTCCTGCCGCTGGGTTGTTACCCACCCTGGCGGATGAGGCCCCGTTTGATCTGATCTTCATCGATGCCGATAAACAGGGCTACCCAACGTATCTGGACTGGGCGCTCAAGCTGGCGCGGCCAGGCAGTGTCATTGTGGCCGATAACTGTATTCGCAATGGCAAGCCTCTACGCGAGCCGACCGAGGGTGATCCCGATACTCGCGCGCTCAACGAGTACGACCGTCGTGTTGCCTCGGACCCGCGACTGGTGTCAGTAGCCCTCCCAATAGACGAAGGTGGTATGGATGGTTTCGCGGTTTCTGTCGTGCGTTCCAGCCCGGAGGGAGATGTGGCCTCTTGAACACACTGCGCATAGCGGGACCGCCCATTTTGCTTGACGCTCTGTGCAGGCAGGCGTACACTGCCCAGTATTGATGGCATTCGACATCATAGGCGCTTTGGTGCATCGGGTATTTATGGGCGTTGGCGCTCTCTTGGCAAAGGACATATGCATGAGGTGGATCGCGGGGGGCGTCGCTGGCTGGATCGCGGCGATGTTGCCACTGGTCGGCGTCAATATCGCTGGCTACGCGGACGTATTCGACACGCAAACAGCCATCATCGCGGGCGCTGTAGCTCTGGCTTTGAGTATTGTGTTGGGTGGGTTAGTGAGCGGCTTGATCGCGGGGCGGTCGTCTCCGGCGCGTAAAGGTGGCGCGGCAGCGGCGCTCCCGGCAGGTGTGATTGCGACGTTGCTTTATGCGGTCAGCCTGATCGCGGTCGTCCTTATCGCGGTTCGCAGCAATGTAGCGCCAGCAGTCGTATCCGCGCATTATCTCCGCGTTAGTGGCGCCATTCTCTGTCTGGGCGCCATACAGGTTGGTATAGCGCTGGCGGCGGGCATGCGCGCGGGTCGCAGGGAAATGCGGGCAGGGGCAGGAGCAGGGGCGCAGCCACAGCCTACCGGGCGGAATGCGCCACACCAGTCAGTCTCGCGGCCACGTCCTGCCGCGCCATCAGAGTATGGAGCGAACCCGCGTCATGCAGCGCGGGGCTTCAGTTCGGGAGACAACCACGGAGACAATTACCAGGAGCGGGATTTCGGTGGACAGGGAAGCAGAAGTGGTGGCTATGACGGTCATCAGCCTGCCGCTCCGCAGCGCATAGGGCTGCCTTCGCGGTCTCCGTCGGGACCATCACAACGTTCGGGAGGCAGAGGCGCTGGGCGAGACGATGATTGGCGCTGATCTTGCGGCTGCACCGGGGGAGTGGAGTCGTCTGGTGAGGTGAGGAGTATGCTCTGCATATGGCACAAGGCATTTTTCTGGGAACCGCTGCCGCGCTCCCCGTCGCTAACCGCACCAATACCGCGCTAGCAGTTGTCGGCGAGACCAATACGCCCGGATTGCTGATCGATTCCGGAGGCGACATATACGGAGCGCTCTGCCGGGCTGGGCTGGCCCAGGACGAGTTGAGTGACCTCTTCATCACACACGCGCATATCGACCATATCGGCAGCCTGCCATCGCTGATCGAGAGCTATCGGCTTGGAGGTCGCCATGCGCCACTGCATATCTTTGGCCTGCCTGAGGTTATCGAGACCGCCCGCCGAATTGTCGAGACCTTCAACTATGAGCTGACGCTTGAGAGCTGGACCTTCGAGGTGACGTATACCGCTATCGAAGATGGCCAGCAGCTTATGCTTGGCGGGATGCCAGCCACGATTGCCCGTATGGACCATACCCTCCCCTGCGCGGGGGTGCGCCTGGCGTTGCCTGGGGGCGACTTCGTGTATACCAGCGATACACAGCCAACGCCCGCCATTCAGCGACTGGGCCAGGGCGCGCGCGTCCTCGTGACCGAATGTACGTATCTGAACGATGGCGCCAGTTTCGCACGCACCAGCCGCCACATGACTGCTCTCGAAGCGGGCCAGCAGGCGGCGGCATGTGGAGTCGAGATACTCGCGCTGGTGCATCTCGGCGTGGCTGCCGGATGGACAACCGATGCCGCGTGCGCCGAAGCGGCACAGGCATTCTCCGGCCAGGTCCTCGCACCCAGCGATGGCGACAAATTGACGCTGTGATCTGCCTCACGATCCTCTCAGAACGCTGCACAAGCTCGGCTGTTCTATGGTACACTGGCCTGGGCGTCGAATGATGCTCACGCCGTGGGCCATCCACACGGAGCAATCCGGGCCGCGGTGTCCATTCCCTACTGCTCAGGAGGACAACTGTGTTTCAGGATCCTAACCATCCCGATGTACAGCAACTTGCACAGCATCACGATGAGGGCACCCACGACCAGATTCCCGCGGATCAGGCAGCCGCCGCGCTGGCCGCCTTCCAGCAGAACGCTGACCCGGCCCTGGTGCAGCAGCTCATCGCGCAGCACTATGCCAATATGACCCCTGAGCAGCTTCAGCAGGCGGCAGCGGCGCTCCAGGCAAAGGCTGCAACTGCGGCCCCCGATTCAGAGCACGCGGCTATGGACCCTTCTGCTGCCACGGCAGAGCAGGTTGCCGCCGCTCATCACTCGATCTTCACAGACCACCCACAGGTCGCTCGTGATGTCGCGATTGGTGGTGCGGTGGTAGGCGCGGGCGCACTGGCTGCTCTCGCGGCGCGTCATTACCTGAAATCTCACGGCAAATAGCCGGGCGCGTCTCCGAAAATGGCATGCGCGGGCAGAAGAAGCACCTGAGAGCGTGCGGTCTGCCCGCCACATTGCTTTCCGCAGCCATGCGATGGCGCGCTATGATATACTGGCTAGGATAGTCCAGTAGAACGTCCGTTCACGATATGTGGGCGGCACGGGAGTGCCGGAGCGTGACGCATGACCGACGACATAAGCAATCGGCTGGTTTCACCAATGTCGAGCGATGACGATTTTCAAGAGAATAGCCTGCGACCACATCGGCTGGACGACTACATTGGCCAGGAGAAGGTCAAAGGCAATCTACAAATCCTGCTGGATGCCGCCAAGTTGCGTGGCGAGGCGCTCGACCATGTGTTACTCTATGGACCTCCCGGCCTCGGCAAGACATCGCTTTCCCTCATCATTAGCGCCGAGATGGGCGTCAATATCCGCATGACCTCTGGCCCCGCCATTGAGCACGCGGGTGATCTTGCTTCTATTCTGACGGCACTCGAAGAGCATGACGTGCTCTTCATTGACGAGATTCATCGCCTCAGCCGTGTCGTCGAGGAGCGCCTCTATTCAGCGATGGAGGATTTCGCGCTCGACCTGATCATTGGCAAGGGCCCCTCCGCACGCAACGTCCGGCTACCCCTCAAGCCGTTCACTGTCGTCGCGGCGACGACTCGCGTGGGCGCGCTCACCGCGCCATTGCGCGACCGTTTCGGCGCGATCTACCGGCTCGACTACTACGATGATGTGGCCCTTCAGCAGATTCTACGGCGATCCGCGCGGATTCTGCGGGTCGAGATGGAGAGCGACGGCTGCGCCGAGATCGCCCGCCGTGCCCGAGGGACTCCTCGTATTGCCAACCGGCTGTTGCGCCGCGTGCGCGATTATGCGCAGGTGCGCGCCGATGGCGTCATCACCCAGGATGTGGCACGACTGGCGCTAGCAGCCCTGGAGGTGGATGAGCGCGGCCTGGACCCCAGCGACCGCACGTTGCTACGGACGATCATCGAGAAGTTCGACGGCGGCCCGGTCGGCATTGAGACGCTGGCGGCGAGCACGAGCGAAGAGGTCGAGACGGTCGAGGATGTCTACGAACCGTATCTCTTGCAGCTGGGGTTCCTCGCCCGGACGCCCCGTGGACGCATCGCGACGCGCCTCGCCTATGAGCATCTGGGCGTCCACTATCGCGGCGGGCCAGATACCCCTGGACTGTGGGGGGATATTCCGCCCGTGTAGGAGCCTTAGTTTCGGACTGTGGCAGGCTGTGGCAGGCCGCGCGTATCACAGTGTATCAGCGAGTGATGAGGACGCGTGTATGGGGACGTTTGACGATATGATGCGCGATAAGGCCCAGGTGCGCGAGAACCTCTACAGCGATCCCACGAAGCTCGGCGCGCGTGTGGACCTTCAGCGGCGCTTCAGCACAAATCTCACGCCCATCGCCGACTGGGAACTGGGTCTGGTTGACCTTTCCGGAGTTCAGCAGGCGTTGGACGCTGGCTGCGGGACGGGCGCGTTTCTGCTGCCACTCGCCCGGCGGCTGGCGGCTCAGGGCGGCTCGGTCATCGGACTCGACCTCTCCGAGGGAACGCTGGGCGAGGCGCAGGCGCGAGCGCAGGCGGAAGGTCTGCCCGTTACGTGTGTGATCGGCGACGTGGAGGCGCTTCCATTCGACGATAGCTCCTTCGACCTGGCGCTGGCGAACTACATGCTCTACCACGTGCCCGAACTGGATCACGCCCTCGGAGAGCTACGGCGTGTCCTGCGACCCGGCGGGACCCTGCTCGCGGCGACCAACGGCGAGGGGCATATGCGCGAGTTGTGGCAGATGGTGGCGGAGGCGTTAGCGCGTCTTGGCCTCGCGGCGGAGGCGCTCGCCTCGGCAAGGGAGCGTGGGCGGATCGTGGGTGAGATGACATTCCGGCTGGAGAACGGCGCGGAGGCGCTGCGTCGCCACTTCAGCGATGTTCGGCTGGAGCGCTACCCCGACGAGTTGCATGTGACCGAGGCCGAGCCGCTGGTCGCCTATGTGTCCGGCATGTGGTCGCTCGATCCGATGCTCGCTGTGGTGGCCGCACCCGAACACGAGCGGGAAGCACTCCGCGCGCGCCTCATCGAGAGTTTTCGCACACTCGTCCAGGAACGTATCGCGGCGGACGGCGTCGTGCGCATCGCTAAAGAGACCGGGGCATTCGTCTGCGCGCCGTAGACAATGCGCTACTTCACGTAGTGTTCGCGCCAGAAGGCGTGCAATCTCGCCACCTCATCAGGTGGCAGAGGAACAGGCGTGCCAAGCTGGCGCGCAAGCGCATAGACCTTCGCGCCATCTTCGAGGGCGTGCGCGGCAGAGAAGGTGGCTGAGAGTGACGGCCCAACCACCAGCGCGCCGTGATTACCCCAGATGACGGCGTTGTTGTCGCCCATGATCTCCGCCACCATTGCGGCAAACTCAGGTGTGCCCGACATTTGGTAGGGGGCAATAGGCACGCTTCCGCCCAGGCAGAGTGCCGATTCCGCCAGCACCATCGGCAGCGGCTCGTAGACCACGCCGAATGCGGTGGCATAGAGCGAGTGGGTATGCATGACGCAGCGGATGTCGTGCCGCCGGCGAAGCAGCAGGGTATGGAGCGGCGTCTCGACGCTTGGCCGATGCTGGCCCTCAACGACGACACCGTGCTCATCCATCACGACGATATCGTCAGCGGCAACCAGGTCGTAGTCCATGCCACTAGGCGTGATACAGATCAGGCCGGATTCTGGGTCGCGGGCGCTCAAGTTGCCCTGCGCCGCCCGAACAAGGCCACTCTCCACCATCTTCTTCGCGTAGCGCGCCACCTCAGCACGTAACTCGCCCAGCAGCATACCGCGCCTCCTCGTCGTCTCGTGCCCACGCCTGTGTATGTCCTGTGTATGTACAGTACAGAATAGAGTGGTGGAACTGGAATAACCAGACAAAATGGACCCGACCGGAGATCCGATCAGGTCCATGATAATTCAACAATCGTAGTATGCGTTTAGCTGCGCAGGCGCTCCAGCACCTTCGGGTGGCGGAGCTTCGCCAGCGCGCCAGCCTCGATCTGGCGAACACGCTCGCGGGTGATGCCGAGCTGGCGGCCCACCTGCTCCAACGGGAAGGTATGGCCGTTGCCCAGACCGAAGCGGAGCTGCAAGACCAGACGCTCGCGTGGCGTTAGCACGTCCTCGAGCACGTCCTGCACTTCCTGCTTCATCGTGCGTGTCGTGGCGACCTCCTCAGGTGAGGTGCTTGTCTCATCGGCCAGCACGTCGCCAAGCTCCTGCTCCTCGTCTTCCCCAACGGGAAGCTCAAGCGAGATGGGGGTGCCGGGCGCCGCCTCAAGCTCGTGCAGCCGCTCGACCTCCATGCCAAGCACGTCGGCCAGCTCCTGCTCGGTTGGGTCACGTCCAAGCTCCTGCACCAGTCGCTGCCGCTCGCGGCGGACACGATTCAGGGCAGTATTGACGTAAACCGGCAGGCGAATGGCTCGCCCCTTATCGGCGACGGCACGGCTGATGGCCTGGCGAATCCACCAGGTCGCGTGCGTGCTGAAGCGGTGCCCGCGGCGCCAGTCGTAGCGCTGCACGGCCCGCATCAAGCCAATATTGCCTTCCTGAATCAGATCGAGCAGTGAAAGGCCACGGCCAACATAGCGCTTGGCAATGCTGACAACCAGGCGCAGATTGGCCAGCACGAACTGCTGAACGGCTTCCTTGTCGCCCGCTTCGATGCGTTGTGCTAGGTCGATTTCTTGTGCATGGCTCAGCATAGGTACGCGACCGATTTCACGCAGGTAAGCGGTGATTGCGTCTACCTCCGTGGCCTCGCCGCGCTCAACCGCCCGTGCTACTTCGTGAACACGGCGGAGGCGAGCCTCGCCAGCCTCGGATTCGTCTGGCAAATCAACCAGAGGTGCGCTATCTGTTTCCATTGAATGAATGCTGCTTTCGATTGCCTCGTCCTCCTGAACACTGGCTTCTTCGTCGTCGTCGATGATGTCGACGTCGTCTGCCAGAAGCTGGTCAATAGCGGAATCGAGGTTTACAGGTTCTTCGCCTGGTGTTGCGCTTGTGGTGGCGTGGTCGCGCTGATCAGCGGGAGCAGCGTTCTGCTGAGCCGTTGTTGTGCGTCGAACGGCTGCTTCGAGATCGGCCCGGCGTACATAGCCACGTTTGCGCCCTTCTTCCATTATCTTGTCGAGTGTGATAGTATCGGATGTATTGACTGAGTGCATAAGCGGTATCATCCAGCAGAATGAACCTGCGCGGAGAACGCGCATGTCCTGATGAACACAGATTTTTCATGAGATGAGCAATTTCACGAGTAACGCTCGTGCCCTGAAGTCGCTCTCTGTGTGCTAATCAGACCAGGCGCATAGCCCTGTATGCATGAGGATTAACCTGGCCGCTTGGCTCAACAGGGGCCGATGATACTCCACTCACCTTTCATACGTAAACGTCCGCACTTCGGTTACACAAAGACATATCATAACGCATGATGCAAGAATGAGTCCACCGGACTCAAGTACCGCTACAAACAAAGGAACGATGTCGTTGAGTGCAACTAGGCCCGGGGAGCGCACCATTGCGCCCATCCGGGCCTTCGCCTTTTCCGAATCCTCGCTCAGGACTCGGGTTCGCTCGCACTGGGTCGAGCAACCGCATGGATGTGGAAGATGGATGACATCATCCGTCTGATTTTCTCATATTTGCCGGCGAGTAAGCGCTCTTGCTGGTATCCAAAGATATCACGAGATGCCTGTCACACAGAAGGAATCGCACCAGCACAGGAATGAAAGGGAGCCAAGCCCTACGACCATGAGCGTCGGTCAGCTGCACGCGTTGCCGCGCGTCCACCTCCGACCTCGCGACCGGGTAATCTGCCCGGGGTCTTAACAGGATCCAACGAGGGATCCTGGGGAGACGTCATCTTGGGGT
>DASUWS010000206.1:0-25469 GCA_036378295.1 Ktedonobacterales bacterium | reverse complement strand
TGTGATGGGCAACTTTGGGTGTGCGCGAGCGCATACGAGTTCCCTTGCCCGCGGCCAGGAAGAGAACCCCGACAGGCCTCATACGAATGCGTTCACTCCCTTATATGCGGCGGTTAGATTGCCGCCCTGTCAGGACTGTATGAGTCCTGGCGATTCCTGAATGGTTTATGACTGTTCGTTACGACTCATGCTGGCTCGCGTGTCCGGCGCTCACCGCCAGGATGCGCGTGTTGTGTAGGATGATCTGGCTCCGGCGCCAGGATTCGAACCTGGGATCGTGGATCCAAAGTCCACTGCCTTACCGCTTGGCCACGCCGGAATGGAATTCCAGAACTACTCAGCGTTTGGAACGAGCAATCGCTACCACAACATCGCCGAAATCCACTACCCACTCGGCTCCTATCCGCTGCCGAAGCGGCTCCGGCTCGGTAGGAGACATTCGCCATTTGGGCAGGAAACATGCCAGAGTCATTTTACCCCATGCAGCAGGCATTGTCCATTGACGGTGCCCCTATTGGGCACCGGAACTCTGCGCCACGCCTCCTCTGAACGGCTCTGCTGTTGCGTGGCCGTTTATGGTGTTTGTGGTGTTGGTGGCGGGGCGGTTTGTGACGCTCCTGATGGTAAACGTCAGGGGATTGTGACCAGCACGTGAGCGCGACGTGGTGACATGACGCACGTAATGCGGAGAATGCAGAGACATCTGGACTTCTGAAGGAACAGGAGGAAGCCGCATGAGTACGCAGACGCAGATACCGCCGCCAGAGGTCTCGCCTCAGTACATGCCAGTACAGCGGCCCCATACCGGCGGGCGGGAGGTGGTGGGCTTTCCAGTGCCCCGCCAGAGTACCGCCTGGTTGCCACTGTTCGTCATCCTGGCGATCATCGGAGCACCGTTACTTTTCGCGGCAATGAACACGGTGACCGGCTTTGGGATATGCCTGATCGCTTTTTACGGGCTAGCGACGCTCTTTGACCTCTATCTGGCCATGGATGTCATGAAGCGGCATCTGAGCCAGAAAGAGAAGGTGCTCATCGCGATCGTCGCGACTCTGATAGCCAGCCTCGTCATCAGCATCGTTGCCTCATAGTGGAGAGCGCTACCCGAGTGCGCGAACGTCGGCCCTGTGGCCTCCATGGAGGGGCTACAGGGTCGGTTGTCAGTTGCTCTGTTTCTTCACGCATTCAGGAGCGGCTTGCGGAGGTTCATGTCTCACTGCCGCACGCGCCTTGGCGGCGCGAGACGCAACATCGAGACGCGCGTGTGTTACCGCTCAAGTCGCCTGAGAGAACGATGTGAGGTGGATGTGTTGTGGTGTGGTGAAGAGGGTAAGCCGCATCATGGGTGTACGAACCCGTACCAGCCCAGCAGAGTCCGAAAGGAGGAATACATGACATCGCACGTCGAGGAGCAGAAGCGGGCTCCAGATGTGATCCCGTGGGATACCGCGCGACAACTCTGCACTACCATCCAGGCCAGGAACCGGCGCAGATGGTTTACGCCGAACGGCATGATGTGCCGTGGCTGCGTGCGATTCTCGGGAGGCGACCCAGCGAAGATGTGCTTCGCCAGTAAGCCGGACAATCGAGGCTGCTATCAGGTCAATGCTCTCTACGACCGGCAATTCGCGCCAACGAGCACGAATCAATGATGTAGCAGATGTAGCAGATGTAGCAGATGTAGCAGCGGCGGCCCCAATCCAGAGCCATACCCGCTGCTTCTGTCGCCGCGATCTCTGCGTGCCGAGAGGAGAATCACCATGAGGAGGTTCCGGCATACTGGCGCGTTGAGGATTTCCGGGACTGCTGGAGGTGTTGCGCTGCTCATGGCGCTGGCCGGCATGGGCGGATATTTTGCGTTGCAGCGCCTGGGCCGCCACTGGGGTGCCACCGACGCGGAGGTGCGCGAACCGCTGCCTGGCGATGAGATGGTACCTCATCCCTTTGTCGAGACGACGCATGCCGTGACCATCGCCGCTCCCGCGGCGGAGGTCTGGCCCTGGCTCGTCCAGATGGGCTATGGGCGGGCCGGATGGTACACGAATGATTGGTGGTACCGGCTGATAGACAAGTACGTCTTCCATGTCAACATGCCGCGAGTCAAGGGGATTCTCCCGGAGTTGCAGCGCCTGGCCCAGGGCGATGTCATCCCGGACGGTCCACCAGGCACAGCCTATTTCACGGTTGTCGGCCTGGAGCCGCAACGGACGCTGGCCCTCTACTCCACCACGCATGGCACGGTCTGGCTGCCCCGTGCGGTGCGTGAGCGGCGCAGGCTCGGCGTCCATGCCGAGTTGGGCTGGGTGTTTGTCCTGCGTGAGCCGGTTCCAGACAGGACACGTCTCCTCCTCCGGACGCGGGCGACGGGTGGTCCGGCGTTCTATCGCGCGCTTGCGCGGGCGCTCCTGCCCCCGGCGGACTTCCTGGTCGCGCGGATGCTATTGCTGACCGTCAAGCGCAACGTCGAGCGCAAAGCCGGCGAACGGGTCACGCTCCAACAGCGGCAGGGTATCATCAGCCAGATGGCGGCGCTGGGCGCTACTGAGCGCTAGAGCAAGGTACTACGCGGCGCTCGAACACTCCCGGCTTGTCATTGCCTGTACAATGAGGCTACCAGGCGGGCATCATATGTATGGGGAGTGTGCCATGGGCGAGCAACAGCCAGACGGGTCAGCGATAGCTACACGCCCGCGACCGGCGCCTGAGGGCTACAAGACGTGGAACGACCACTGGACGAAGGCCCTTCACCAGCCGTGGCGGAGGGAGCCGGAGATCAGCGGAGATCGGCAGCGCTATCTTGCTGAACGCCGGGCCATTGAGCCGGACATCGAGAAGGACATCTACCCATTCAAGGATATCAAGCTCGACCGTGCGGATATCGAGTGGCTGCTGGCAACCCACGAGAGCGACGGCATGCGCGGGCCGGTGGACTGGGACGACACCGCCCAGCACAAACGCTTCGGATTGGATTTGCGCGGGGCGGATCTCAGCGGCGAAGATTTACGCTCGCTTCCACTGAGCCGGCTGCGTGGTGGTCTGGCGGGCGATGATCTACGCGGCGCGGCCCTGGAACAGCTACTGCGCGCGGCAATACGCCTGACGGGAGCCGACCTGCGCTTCGCTCACCTGGAGGGAAGTATCCTTACCTTTGCCCATCTGGAAGGGGTTGATATGGAGTCAGCTCATCTGGAAGGGGCTGATATGTACCGGGCACACTTCGAGGCCGCGAAGCCAGCGGATATTGGGCGCGCGATCTTTGATAGCGGCACGATCCTCAACCATGCCGTTTTCGCCAATGAGGCCGGGGTAGGTCCACAACTCGCCGATGTGCTCTGGAATGGCGCCATAGTGGCGGCGGTCGAGTGGGCGCCTGTTCGGATGCTGGGTGAAGAGTACATGGCCCGCTATGGTGATGTTCGCCGGCCCTGGACGGGCACCCTGGGTGGGTATCCCGCCGCGGTGCGCGCCAATCGTCAAGTCTCCTCGGAGCTGCGCAGCCAGGGACTCCACGAGGAGGCGGATAAATTCGCCTACCGGGCGCAGGTGTTGCAACGGGTAGTGCTACGAAAGCAGGGCAGGCTCCTTCGCTATAGTGGCTCGCTGCTCCTCGACCTCATCTCCGGCTACGGCTACCGTCCCATGCGCAGCTTCATCACCTATGCGCTGGTCGTTCTTGGCTTCGCCGCGGCCTACTTTGCGCTCGGTGGCGTCAATGGCCAGCCGCTGCCATGGAACGAGGCGATTGTCGTGAGCATGACCGCCTTTCACGGACGCGGGTTCTTTGGCAGCGCCTTCCAGCCGGGCGACCTTCAGGCGGCGGTTGCGGCGGTCGAAGCCTTCATTGGCCTCTTGATCGAAATTACCTTCATCGCCACCTTCACGCAGCGATTCTTCGCGCACTGAGGCAACCCTGGGAATGGCTTCTGCCGCCGGATATCACCGGGATATGACAGTCGCCCGGACGAATCGGGTATCAGAGACAATTGCGACGGCGCATGACGTCTCTTTTCCGTATCTGCCCTCCTCTGACATCTTGTGCAATGTGTATCTACTGGGGTAACCTTGTCGAACAGGTGTTCTATGATCGGAAAGCGGGGCGGCCAGCGATGCGCCATCTGGCTGGCTTCCTGGTGTCCACCATTCCCTGGTACGGGTCGGGGGCGTCATGAGGCTGGGAGTGGTTGGGCGCCCGCCATCGCGGCGGATGTGGTCTGGGTTGTCTGGGTTGGCCAGCGGCTCTATGCGGCGGATAGGAGGGAGCATCAATCAGCATGGCTACTCTTCCTTCTCCTCCCGTGTTCGCCTGCATTTCTGGCCTCGCTGAGCGGGCCGCTATGGAGGGCGCATACCACGTCTGCCTGTCACTGACGCCCCGTATCGAACGGCACGAAAACGCGCTCGTGCTCGATATGCACGGCAGCGAGCGACTGCTCCTTGCTGGCGCAAGTGAAGATACCCCTGATACCGGGAATGGCGCCGGCTGGTCCATACTCGCCGAAGCGCTGTACCAGCGGGTTCGCGCAGTCGTGTCTTTGCCCGCGTTGCGCATCGGCATCGCGGCGTCCCGAACGGTCGCCTGGCTTGCGGCGCATCGGTCAGTGAGCCAGGCGGTGAGTCATCCATGGATAGCCGTTCCGCCAGGTGAGATTGCCGCTTTCCTGGCTCCGCTGCCCCTTTCGCTGCTGGCGGATGTGCCCGACGTGGCGCGGCTGCCAGCAGCGGTTTCGGCGCTCGATGTGTTGGCGCAGAGCGGCATTCGCACGTTAGGGCAGTTGCAGCGCATTACGCCGCATGCGCTCCAGCGGCGCTTCGGGACGTGTGGGCTTGCCCTCGCGACGGTGGCCGCAGGGCATGACAGGACGCCGCTGCGGGTGGAGCGGCCTGATACCTGGATCGGCATCCGCCTCCAGTTCAAATCGCCCCTGACCGTCGAATATCTCGCGCTGGCGCTGGAGCCACTCGCGGAACATGTCGCGCTCACGCTGGTAGAACGCCAGGAAGTCGCGGGCATCGTGGCGCTCGTTCTGTATCCAGAGATTGGAGAGCCACTGCGCACCTACCGGGAATTGCGCCATCCCGTCGCCGCGGCAAGCGCCCTGCTCCAGCATGCCCGGCATCTCGTAACGGCGCTGATCTCTCCATCAACTGCCAGCAGCCAGCAGGCAACCGGGGAAACCGCTTATAGCGCCGTCCGTCTGCGGGTCGGGCGGTTGTTTCCCGCATCATTGGAGCAGCGGGCGCTCTGGACACAGGATGCGCGCAGCCACACGGCACTCAGGCGAGAACGTTTGCGCGTTGTGCTGCATGCCATCGAACAGATGGGAGACGATGTGGCGCTCCTCCATGCCATCTTGCGCCAGCCGGAGGCTATTTTCCCGGAGGAGCGTTATCGCCTCGATCCGCTTCACCAGGAGTCGCCAGGAGTCGCAGCATGTCGAGACGCTACCAGGAGGCAATCACCGTCACCCTGCAAGGAGAGCGGCTGACGTCATTTACCTGGCGCGGGAACACCTACCGGATAAGGGTGATCGCGAACTGGCGACTGGCGGCCCGCTGGTGGAGCGCCGAGCACGCGGCGAATCGCCACTATTACCGCGTGATGACCGCCGACTGTCAGGTGTTCGAGGTATACCACGATCAGGTGAGCGGGGCCTGGATACTCGATACATGCCTGGATTGAGCGGGACTGAAAGAGAGCAGTGTGCATGGGCGATTTCTGCGAATTGCACTGCCACACGCCGTTCTCGTTCCGCCATGCCGGAAGCAGCATCACAGCCCTGGTCGAGCGGGCGAAAGCGCTCAAGATGACGGCGCTTGCCATCACCGACACGATGACAGTCGCGGGCGTGGTGCGCTTCCATCAGGCGTGCCACAGGGCAGGCATTCGCCCTGTCACTGGCTGCGAGCTGCTCGTAAGTCACGCGTGTTTCGCGGCGGGGAGACAGGCGCAGACGGGAACCATCATCGCCCTGGCGAGAAACCGCGAGGGGTACGCTCGCCTCTGCGAATTGCTCACACAGGCTAACCTCTCAACCCCCAAGAGATCTGTCATCCCGCTCAGTGAACTGGCAGCGCGTCGCGACGGTCTGGTGCTGATGCTCGGCGGCTGTGATGGCGCCATTCAGAAGCTGCTCGTGGCGGGGAACCTGATGGCGGCGCGCGCGCTTCTGGACCACTACATCGCTCGGCTGGGGACAGGCGACCTTTTTCTCGACGTGCGGCACAATCTGCTGCCAGAGTCCGCGCTCCTCCTCACTCAGAGCGCGCACCTGGCCGACGAAGCGGGCATATCCTGCGTGGCGACGAACGGAGTACACTACGCGACGCCCCATGACTACCGCGTCTACGACACACTCAGTTGTGTGCGGCTGGGGCTGCGTGTCTTCGAGCCACACCGGGAACGCCCGCGCAACGCCGAGCAGTATTTGAAATCGGACGATGAGCTACGTCCGCTGTTCGCGACGCTTCCCCAGGCACTGGACCACGCTGGCTCCGTCGCGGCGGTATGCCGCCTTGATTTGCTGGCGGCTCGCTGTGTTCCCCCACGCGTGGCCTTGCCCCCCGGCGAGACGCCTACCTCCTACCTGCGCCGTCTCTGCGAGGCGAAGCTGCCCACCCGCTACTCACCAGAAGAGAAGAGCGCTGCGGCGGCGAGACAGCAACTGGAGCATGAGTTGTCAGTCATTGCCACATTGCGGCTCGAAGAGTTCTTTCTGGCGGTCTGGGATATCGTGCGCAAGGGCCATGAGCTTGGTATTCGCTGCGCTGGGAGGGGGAGCGCCGCAAATAGCATCGTCGCGTACTTGCTCGGCATCACCGCCGTCGAGCCGCTGGCGCATCATCTTCTGTTCGAGCGTTTCCTGAATGTCGAGCGAGCGGGCATGCCAGACATTGATGTTGATGTGCAGTCGAGCCGGAGAGAAGAGCTGATCCGCTATGTCGAAGCTACCTACTCGCCAGAGCATGCCGCGATGGTGGCGAACGTCGTCACGTACCGCTTGCGGCTGGCCACTCGCGACATCGCAAAGGCGCTTGGTTTCCCTCTCGCGCTGGTGGGGCGGCTCACCGGGCATCTCCCCACGTTTGGGCGCTGCGCGGATGTGGAGCGCTATGCCGAGGACTTGCGGCAGGCGCTGGGCAGCGAGGCTCCTCAATGGGAATCCCATCTGCGCCTGCTGCTGGAGCTGGTGCCGCGCCTCGAAGGATTTCCGCGCCATCTGAGCCTGCATAATGGGGGACTCCTGCTCACACGCGAGCCGCTTACGCATAACATGGCTGTCCGGCTTTCGGCCAACGGCGTGCGTGCTGTCGAGCTGGATAAAGACGATGTAGGGGCGCTGGGCCTCATCAAGTTCGACCTGCTTGGATTACGGGCGTTTGACAGTATCGAATACTGCCTGGATCTCATCGAAGAGACAGAAGGCAAACGTCCCCAGGTAGACGACCTACCACTCGAACCGCCAGACACGGCCACGATGCGAATGGTACGCGCCGGCCAGACGCTCGCCTGTTTCCAGCTTGAAAGCCCGGCGCAATGGAGCCTGCTGGCCAGAACGCAGCCGCGCACCTTTGGCGATCTGGTGGTGGAGGTCGCGCTCTGCCGGCCAGGTCCGATACAGGCAGGAATGGTGCATCCCTACATCGGCAGACGCGCGGGGCGTATCCCTGTTCGCTACGCCCATCCGCGCCTGGAGCCGATTCTCCGCGATACGCTGGGGGTCGTGCTCTATCAGGAGCAGGTCCTTGAAATCGCCCACGAAGTCGCGGGTCTCAGTTATGGCGAGGCAGATGGCTTTCGCCGGGCGATGAGTCACTATCGCACGCAGTCAGAGATGGAAGGCATGCGGGACCGCTTCGTCGCGGGGGCAGTCCGTCAGGGCATCGCGCGTGGTGTTGCCGAGCGTATCTTCGATGAGCTTGCGTGCTTCACTGGCTATGGATTTTGTCGCTCGCACGCGGCGTCTTTCGCGAAGACCACATACATTACCGCGTATCTGAAGGCCCATTGGCCCGCTCATTACCTGGCGGGTTTCCTGAGCGCGCAAGGCGGCTTCTTTCCGGCAAGCGTTATTGTCGAGGAGGCGAAACATCTCGGGATTCCAACGTTCCCGGTTGACGTGCAGGCGAGCAAGCCGTTCTTCAGTGTTGCGCGGGTACATGGTGAGCGAGAGATGCCCTGGGGCATTCGGCTTGGTCTGGTACAGGTGAAGGGCGTTGGTGAGGAGCTAGCCACGGCGATTGTGCGCGAGCGGGAAGCACATGGAGAGTTCTGCTCTCTCGCCGATTTCTGCACCCGCCTCACCCGGACTACCGGACTGAGCACGGCATTGCGTCGCGAAGCCGTCGCGGCCCTGGTAGCGGCGGGAGCATTCGATGCCTTTGGCATTCCCCGGCGAAGACTGGCGTGGCTGTTCGAGGAGCGCTGGGCGCTGTGGAGTACCAGTCGCCCGGTGAGGTCGCGCAAGTCGGCGCGGGCCGGCGCTGCCAGGGACGCCAGGAGCGCTTCCGAGGACATCCCGGTGCAACCGGCGCTGCCGTGGGTCTGGGACGATGAGCGTGCGGCTGATGCCCCGCTGCTGCCACCGCTGACGCTCGAAGATGAGGTGCGACTCGATCTGGCGACGCAAGGAATATCGGTCCGGCCTCACCCACTCACCTTCCTGCGGGCCAGGCTCAATCAGGTGGGAGTGGCGCCAATTGGCCGGTTGAAAGCGCTGAAGGCGGGACAGAAGGTGATGGTTGCCGGGAAGGTAATCTCGTCGCAGCGCCCGCCAACCGCGCATAGTGTGGGCTTTCTCGTGCTGGAAGATGAGAAGGGGCGAGTTCAGGTCGTCTTGCCGCCGAAGCTGGCCGAAACCCTCTATCGCGTGCTCGCCGTCTCGCGGGTGTTGCTCGTTGGGGGAAGAATCGAGCGTGTGGGCCGGGAGCACGTTACGCTCCTTGCCTATCGCGTGCGTGCCCTGCCAGCAGGCCACCTGCCAGCGGACCAGCGGCTCGCGGAACATCCCCCTGAGAAAAGGGAAGCGCACCCTCAGCGCGACAACGGGATCGCTCTTCGGCCCATTGTCGCCGCTGGCAAAGGACGGTAAAGGGCACTAAACCAGCCTCGCCGTATTCAGCGCAACACCCGGTATGTCTACTCTCTCCACCTGGTATTGCCCTCGCAACACATTTCAACACCCCAAAAGCCGCATCTACACCCAAGTTATACGAGCGCGCATATGCGTTGCGCATAACAGGCTGCTACTCTGGGATAAATGGTTGGAGTGTGCCCTCGTGAAGTAGTTGTCGGCATGTTATCAGCGCGCAGTGGAAGCGCTGTCATGATACATGGGGCACTCGTGCAATGGTGCTGAGAGGTTGTGGGTTATGAGGTCGCAGGGTAGAGGTCGCCGCGCGCATCAGATGTTCGGGCGCGCGGTGGGGGGCTGGCAGCGCATCGCGCTCTTGTGTGTTGTCGTTTTCACTGGCCTTGGCGTGAGTGTTGGCAGCGCGTTTGTTGCTGGTGTGCCACGGGTCGCGGCTGCATCCAACGCTATCCAGGTGGAGAATAGCTATCCGGGTGATCCTACCTGGGATGACTTCAGCGCCAACCTCGACCCAACAGCACTCTCTGGCTACTCCTCGCCTATCAGCGTCAACCATGGCCAGACCGTGAATTTCTACGTCACCACGACCGCCGCCAGTGTGACGATTGATATTTATCGCACCGGCTGGTACGGCGGCACGGGCGCGCGCTTCATGGAAAGGCTGGGTACTTTCACCGGCCAGCATCAGGCGATTCCTAACCCCAATACGGTGACTGGCATGGTCTCCTGCAACTGGCAGAAGACCACTTCGCTCGCCGTTCCCTCCAATTGGACGACGGGCGTTTACCTGGCCAAGCTGATTGGCTCCAGCGGCGATAAGAGCTTCATTTTCTTTGTGGTGCGCAACGATGGCGGCCACGAGGATTTCGACTTCCAGACCAGCGTCACCACCTATCAGGCGTATAACACCTACGGCGGCACGAGCCTCTACAACAACAACACCAACGGCTCCATCTACCCCTACGCGCATGCTACGAAGGTCTCGTTCGACCGTCCCTTCAATCCCGGCGACAGCAACGGCGCGGGCCACTATCTCTGGTGGGAATACCCGATGATCCGTTGGGCCGAGAAGAACGGCTTCGACATGACCTACACTACAAATATCGATACCGATCTCAACACCAACCCGCTCACCAACCATAAAGCGTTTCTCTCCGTTGGCCACGACGAATACTGGTCGAAGGCGATGCGCGACAACGTCGCGGCGGCCATCAACGCGGGCGTGAATGTCGGCTTCTTCAGCGCCAACTCCGCCTACTGGCAGATTCGCTTGGAGCCGAACGCGGCAGGCATCCCTGATCGTGTTGAGGTGGGCTACAAAGACTTCGCGACCATCGATCAGGCGCCGGGACCTGATCCCCAGTGGAACGTCAACAATTCCATCGTCACAACTCGCTTCAGGGATGATCCGGTCAACCGCCCGGAAAATGCCATGATCGGCGTCATGTTCAGGGATCAGAACAAGAGCGTTGAGCGGCCCTATGTGGTGACCAATGCGTCGAGCTGGGTCTTTGCGAATACCGGCTTCGTCAACGGATCATCTGTGCCCGGCATCGTCGGCTATGAGTACGACGCTACCTTCCCCGATAACAGCCCGCCGGGACTGATAACCCTCTCAAGCTCGCCCGTCGATGGCATGAACGGTCCTTCGAACTCCAACTCCACGATCTACACCGCGCCCAGCGGGGCACGCGTCTTCGCGGCGGGCACCATCGCGTGGAGCTATGGCCTCGATAATTTCGGCGGGCGCAGCACCGCCAACGCGGGCATCCAGCAGACGACGGCGAATATCTTCTACAACTTCAACGGCGGCACGCCGCCGCCACCGCCGCCACCGCCACCGGCTGGCACTTACCTGCAGGACAACTTCGAGAGCGGCAACCTGACGCAGTGGACCGGCCCGCTGGGCACAGGGTCGGCAGGCGTCGCTACCGGAGCATCCGCTCATAACGGCCTGTACGCCGCCGCGTTGACGACGCCAAGCGGCACAGGCCAGTATGTGACGCTCACCAAGGATCTGGTCAACGGCCCAGGAGCCAACACCTATACGCGCTTCTACTTCCAGGTCACCAACCCCAGCGTGTCTTCAACCCTGGTCTCGGCGACCGACAAAAACGGCAACAATATGTGGGTGGCCTCCTATGACGGTGGCAGCCATGGGCTGGACATCTACTTCTGGAATGGGGCGCGCACCCGCTTCGATTTCTACAGCCGCACAGGGTCCATTCAGGCGAATACCTGGTATGGGCTTGAGATCAACATGAATGAGGTGTCGTCCGGCGGGGCGCAAATCTGGCTCGATGGCACCTCCATTGGCACGGTCAGTGGCGATCTCTCGGCGACCAATACCATCAGCACGCTCAATCTGTGGGATGACGCGGCGAGCACGACGAACGACTTCGACGATGTCATCGTCTCCAACCATTACAATGGCACCGTGGCAAGCGGCGGCGCGCCTACCAGCTTCTCCCCCTCCGGCCTTGCGTTCGGCGATCAGGTCATTGGCACAACCAGCGCCGCCAAGAGCGTCACTTTTACTAACACCAGCACGGCGACGATTCATGTCTCATCCGTTGTACTTACTGGCGTCAATGTCAGCGACTTCATCATCAGCGCCGATGCCTGCACGGGAGCGGCGCTGGCGGTTGATGCCAGTTGTAGTGTCAGCGTGGAGTTCGCGCCGACGACCGCAGGCAGCCGGAGCGCCTCGCTCTCGTTCAGCGATGACGCGCTGGGCAGCCCGCAGAGTCTCTCCCTCAGCGGAACCGCGGTCAATCCCGGCCCAATAGCCAGCTTCAATACCAGCTCGCTCAGCTTTGGGAGCCAGGGCGTCGGCACGACCAGCAACGCGCAGACCGTCACCCTCACCAACACCGGCACGCTCAGCATGAGCGTGAGCACGGTCAGCATCGGCGGCGCGAATCCAGGCGATTTCGCCATCAGCGCCGACACCTGCACGGGCGCGACGGTCGCCATCAATGCCACCTGTAGCGTCAGCATCACCTTCACACCAACCGCCATGAGCAACCGGAGCGCCGCGCTCTCGTTCAGCGACAACGCCCCCGGCAACCCGCATACTATCTCGCTCAGCGGTAAAGGCGTGCAGGTGCTGCCAGCGGGCACGTATCTGCAGGATGGCTTCGAGAGCGGTAGCCTGGCCCTGTGGTCGGCGCCAGCGGGCACTGGCACAGCCACCGCCGAGAACACCCTGGTCAATAGCGGGACGTACGCGTTGGCGATGACCAACGGCGCCAACCAGTACGTGACCATCTCACAGGACCTGGTCGGCGGCCCGCAGACGCATACCTTTGCGCGCTACTACTTCCGGATTACCAATGCCAGCCTCTCGGCGACGATGGCGACGGCCACCGACAGTAGCGGGAACAACGTCTGGGCGGTCCTCTATGACGCGGGCAGCCATGGGCTGGATATCTACTTCTGGAATGGGGCGCGCACCCGCTTCGACTTCTACACCAAGACGAATATCATTCAGGCGAATACCTGGTATTCCCTGGAGATCGAGCTGAATGAGGCGACTGCTGGTGCCGGCACTGTCTGGCTCAACGGCACGTCGCTCGGCGGCGTGACAGGCGACCTCTCTGCCACCAATGCGCTGAGCCGGCTCTATCTCTGGAACGACGCGGCCACCACCACCTACTTCGATGATGTCGTCGTCTCCAACAAGTACAACGGGCCGCTTGGCAGTACGCCTGCCATCGGCATCACCCCGGCCAGCGTGAGCTTTGGTAATCAAGGCGTCGGCGCGACCAGCAATGCGCAGATGGTCACTGTGACCAATACCGGTACGGCTAGCCTGCATATAACCGGTGTCGCGCTCACCGGGCCGAATGCGGCGGACTTTGCCGTCGCCAACAATACCTGCACTGGCACATCGATGGTGCCCGGCGCATCGTGTACGGTCAGTGTGACGTTCACGCCGGGGGCTCAAGGTGGCCGGAGCGCGACGCTCTCGTTCAGCGACGACGCGCCTGCCAGCCCGCAGACGGTCGCTCTGAGCGGTACAGGTACGGTGCCGACTCCCGGCATCAGCTTCAATCCAACCAGTGTGAACTTCGACAGACAGGAAACAGGCGCGAGCAGTGCGCCTCATAGCGTGACGGTGACGAACAACGGCTCGGCCACCCTGCACATCACGTCGGTTACGCTCACTGGCGCGAATCCGGGCGATTTCGCCATCAGCGCCGATGCCTGCACGGGCGCGACGGTTGCCATCAATGCCACCTGTAGCGTCAGCGTCACGTTTGGCCCGACGGTCACCGGCTCGCGCACGGCAGCGCTCTCGTTCAGCGACGACGCGCCCGCCAGCCCGCAGACGGTCGCCCTGAGTGGCAGCGGAACACAGCCGGGCATATACCTGCAAGATGGCTTCGAGAGCGGCGATATCTCGCAATGGTCATCGGGCGGCGGTTCGGGAACCGCTACCACTGAGACGACGGTTGTCAATAGCGGGACGTACGCGCTGGCGATGACCAACGGCGCCAACCAGTACGCGACCATCTCGCAAAACCTGTACACCGGTCCGCAGGCGCATACATTCACCCGCATCTACTTCCGGATCACCAATGCCAGCCTCTCGGCGACGATGGCGACAGCCACCGACAGCAGCGGGAACAACGTCTGGGCGATCCTCTATGACGCGGGCAGCCATGGGCTGGACATCTACTTCTGGAATGGGGCGCGCTCCCGCTTCGATTTCTATACACCAGCCAACGTGCTCCAGGCGAACACCTGGTACGCGCTGGAGATCGAGTTGAATGAAAGCACCACGGGCGCGGGCACTGTCTGGCTTAACGGCACATCGCTCGGCGGCGTGACAGGCGACCTCTCGGCAACGAACGATCTCAGCCGGCTCTATCTCTGGAACGACGCCGCCACTACCACCTACTTCGATGATGTCGTCGTCTCCAACCAGTACAACGGCTTGCTGCCATAGGTTTGGGTGAGATAGAGCACGCAGGCCGTCAGGAGATTATCCTGGCGGCCTGTTTTTATGCGCGTCGAAAGAATTTATCCTTCGGCGCGAACGGCCACGATGTCGTTGCGTGCCGCCCAGAGGCCAAGGTCGCGCTTCTGGATGGCGGCGGCCAACAGGTCGGGGAAGAGATCGGGCGTGCAGGCGAAGGATGGGATGCCCATTGAGGCGAGCGCCGCAGCGTTGCGCTGGTCGAAGCTTGGCGCGCCCTTGTCGCTGAGCGCCAGCAGGCAGACTATCTGCGCGCCACTCGCCGCGATCTCGCCCGCTCGCCGCAGCATCTCCTGCGTGTTGCCGCCCTCATAGAGATCGGTAATCAGCACCACAATCGTCTGCGCGGGGCGCGTGATGATCTGCTGGCAGTAAGCGAGCGCGCGGTTGATGTCGGTGCCGCCGCCCAGTTGCGTGCCAAAGAGCAAATCCACCGGGTCCTGCAAATCCTCGCTCAAATCCACGACCGACGTATCAAAGACAACCATGCGCGTGCTCACGGCACGAATCGAGGCCAGCACCGCACCGAAGATGCCCGCGTAGACAACCGACGCGGCCATCGAGCCGCTCTGATCCACGCAGAGCACGATGTCGCGCAGGGTCGAGCGCTTATGGCCGTAGCCAATGAGCTTCTCGGCGATGATGGTGCCCCTGGCGGGCTGATAGTTCTTCAGATTGGCGCGGATGGTGCGATGCCAGTCGATCTCGTTGGCGCGGGGACGATACGAGCGCGTCGCGTGGCTCAGGCTGCCCCGAATCGCCTGCTGCATGGGGCTGGCCAGCTTGCGCTCAAGCTCCTCCACCACCTTGCGCACGACGGCGCGCGCGGTATCCTTCGTCTTGTCGGGGATGACGCGACTGAGCGAAAGCAGCGTCGCCACCAGATGCACGTCGGCTTCTACCTGCTCCAGCATTTCTGGCTCCAGCAGCATCTGTGTCAGGTTCAGCCGCTCCAGCGCGTCCTGCTGCATCACGCGTACTGCCGTCGAGGGGAAGTAGGTGCGGATGTCGCCGAGCCAGCGCGCGACGCTGGGAGACGAGCCGCCCAGCCCGGCGGAACGCTCACCCTCATAGAGGGCGGAGAGCACGTCGTCCATCCCACGGTCGGCACCCCCCAGCGCACCCATGCCCAGCCCATCCTGCGCTGGACCACCCAGCACCAATCGCCAGCGACGCAGCCGCTCTTCTTCTAACGGATCAGTTATCGGTGTTGTCATAGCTCACTCCCAGCACCTGCGCCAGCACCGGCAAGACACGCCGCGCGCGCTCCTCATCCACTGCCTCGGACGTTTCAGGAGATCCCTCTGCGGCGGCGGCAGCATGTAGATGCTTCACCTTCTCGCCCATTGCCCGACGGGCGGGCGCCTCGAAATCGGCAAACGCGCGGCGCAAGAGCGGCAGCAGCGCGACGAATACCTCGCCATCGAGCGCAGCCAGCCAGCTATCGAGCGCCTGCCACAGACCATCCTGGACCATCATCATCTGCGCGCCGCCACGGAGCACGCCTGTCACCCAGGCGGCGGCCTCGGGCGCGGGCGTCACGGGGGAAAGCGTCAGCCCGGCTAGGCGGCGCAATTCTTCGCCGTCGAGCGCGCGCCGTTCCAGAAGCAGCCGGCAGCACCGGCCACGCACCAGACCATGCACGCCGCCGCGCTCCATCACGGCACGCAGGGCGCCCTGCCATGCCTGGCGCAGATCGTCGCGCTGGAGCGTATCCATTGCCTCCTGCGCGCGCTCGATGCTTGCGACCATCTCGTTGGCCGCGTCGTCATCCAGTGAGGCGCAGGCGGTGGGCAACCCTACGACGATACGGGCGGAGAGATTCTCGATGACCGGGAGCACCCGGTCGGCCCGCGTCCCACGCACGTCACCATAGCGGGCGACCCTGGCGAGCGGCGGAAGGGCATCCATCAAGCGGCGCACGTCGGCGGAGACTGCTGCCCGCGCCGCAATATGCGCCAGCAGGTCATCTACCGCGTCGGGCAGATCAGCCAGAATTGCGCGGTCCAGCAGACTCGTCACCTCGGCCAGGTATTCCGTTTTGGCAGCAGTGGCGCGCACGGCGGCGGTTGCGGCGGACTCGACTGTATTGCCCCAGACGTTCGCCTCGATGATGGCGACGGCAAACTCCGGCTGCCACTGTACCCGCCAGTATTCATGGAAGGTGCCGAGCTTGTTCCATGCCTGCTGTTGCTGTGGCTCACCCCACGGGATGTTTAGCAGTCGCAGTGCGTGGAGCAGCTTGCTTCGCTCGCGCTCGTTCTCATTACGCAGGTCGAGGTCGTAGTCCTTAAAGTCGGCTGATTGTCGCATGCGCAACCGCCGCTGGCGGGCCTCCAGGTCGCGCTGGAGCGGGACGGCGGGCGTCTCTGGCGGCACCTCGCCCATACGCTCGCCAATCTCCAGCTTCTCGCGGATGAGCGTCATCGGCGCTTCGTCGCCGTTGCAGAGCACGGTGAGCGTTGCCTCGTGCATCTCGTCCAGTCCGGGCATCGGCAGATCGCGCAGCGCCGCGAGTGCCTCGGCCAGCCGTACCGCCTCGATCACGTTCGCGGAAGAGACGTCCAGCCCCTCGCCGCGCAAGAGCTGGGCCGCGTGCGCGAGCCAGCGAACGCCTATACGGTCGGTTGCCGTCCAGAGATGCTCATACCAGCCGGGTGAGCCGACGCCCGCGCCATAGCCACTGCGCCACGAGAGACGCGAGTTTGTCCATGGAATCCAGGTTGCCTCGACCTTTGCGCGCGGCAGCTTGCTCAGCAGCGCGGTATCGGCCTTCACCTGCTCGCGCTGGGCGAGCGCGGGCGTGTGCCAGGCGCCACAGACGACGGCGATGCGCTTGAATCCCTCGGCTTCGGCGGCGCGGATGCCCTGGCGCATATGGGCCTCGCGAAGTGCCTCCTCCTCGTCTTTGGGCGTCAGGTCGGCGCGCAGAGCCATCATGGCTTCAAGAATGCCCTCGAAGAGATCATTGGCATCCTGGCGCTGCTCCACCTGCCGCTCCCACCACAACTCGTGGTCAGTATAGCCTGCCGCCTCCGCCAGCATCGCCAGCGGATCGTCGCGCACAGCGGGATTCTCCGCCTCTGCTGCCACGGCCTCTGGGAGTGCTTCGGCGATGGCATCCGCCGCTGGAAGCCCCTCAGGCCCGCTCTTCGCTCCGGCCACCTCGGATACGTCAGGCGTCCCGGTACGAGCGGGCGCGGCTGCGATTTCCTGCGCCAGCCGCACCGTCTGTGGCAGGTCAATGAAGCGTGCCGGGATGTTCCGGCCCAGCGCGTAGGAGAGCGCCTGCCACTCTGGCGA
This sequence comes from Ktedonobacterales bacterium, assembly GCA_036378295.1. GTDB lineage: Bacteria > Chloroflexota > Ktedonobacteria > Ktedonobacterales > JADMIN01 > DAHUXT01. The sequence continues at coordinate 8,093 of DASUWS010000206.1, read as the reverse complement.
GAACGTCGTGAAGGGATAGTAGACAGCGTGTGCGGGCGCATCGGGAGCGTAGATGAGCAGCGCGACCGGCGGCTTCATCGCCGGATTCGTCAGCAGCGGTAGCACACTATGCGCGTCGGGCGGTCCCTCCACCAGCACGATATCCGGCACGAGCTGTTCGAGCGCCTCACGCAGCGCCCGCGCACAACCTGGCCCATGATGGCGAATGCCGAAGAGATGAGTGGTCACGGCTGCATGTCCTTAAAGTACCTCGTGGCAGGCGCGATAGAAGTCTTTCCATCCAGCGCGGTCCTTGACCACCGTTTGCAGATACTCCATCCAGACGATACGATCCTGCACCGGGTCTTTGATGATCGCTCCGGTCAGCCCAGCAGCCAGATCGCCCGCGTGCAGCGCGCCATCACCATAGTAGGCGGCCATTGCCAGCCCGTTGGTCATCACGGAGATAGCCTCGGCGGTGGAGAGCGTGCCAGAGGGTGTCTTGAGCTTGGTCTTGCCATCGCTGGTAACGCCGTCACGGAGCTCGCGGAAGACCGTGACCACCCGGCGAATCTCTTCGAGGGCGGGCTTCTCGGCGGGCAATTCCAGGGCACGGCCAAGCTGCGCCACCCGGCGATCCACGATGTCTATCTCTTCTTCTACCGTCGCGGGTAGCGGCAGCACGACGGTGTTGAAGCGACGCATCAGCGCGCTCGACAACTCGTTGACACCCTTGTCGCGATTATTGGCGGTCGCGATGACGTTGAAGCCCTTCTGCGCCTGCACTTCCATGTCCAATTCCGGTACGGGCAGCGTCTTCTCAGAGAGGATGGTGATCAATGTATCCTGCACCTCGGCGGGGATGCGTGTCAACTCCTCGATACGCGCCAGCTTGCCTTCGCGCATCGCCCGCATCATCGGGCTGACGACCAGCGCTTCGCTCGATGGCCCCTCCACCAGCAGCCGCGCATAGTTCCAACCGTAGCGGATGGTAGATTCCTCGGTGCCAGCAGTACCCTGAATCAGGAGCGTAGACTCGCCCGTGATGGCGGCGGCCAGATGCTCGCTCAACCAGGTTTTTGCCGTCCCGGGAAGCCCATAGAGCAGGAGCGCGCGGTCGGTAGCGAGCGTCGCGACGGCAATCTCGATCAGGCGGGCATTGCCAATGTATTTGGGCGAGATGGTGAAGCCGTTCTCCAGCTTGCCGCCAAGCAGGTACGTGCGCACGGCCCAGGGCGAAAGGCGCCAGTTCGGCGGGCGCTGGCGCTCATCCACGCGGATAAGCTCGGCCAGCTCATCGGCGAATTGCTGCTCGGCGTGCTGGCGCAGGATGGAATCATTGAGAATCTGCCCGGAAATATCATTGGCCATGGTGATGCAATCTCCTCATGATGCATGTCGGCATGAACGCCTGTTGGCGATTTGGAATGATCCAGCACGTCAACGCGCGGCGAACGACTCTGCCGTCGCTTTGTGCCGCAAAGCCTCCCGATCAGGGTTCGCCATCGCTCTCTGGAGGCCGCGCAGGGTAGACGCGTGAGCCATCGGGCAAGAAGCAGACATGCGTGCGGCATGGCAGCAGCCCGAAAGGCAGCCCTGACAGCCCGGCAGGAGCGCGCCGCTCAGGCTATGCTTGAGTCGCCAGCCGCCATACCCGCCATATCGCCCCCTGGAATCTCGTCGCGGATACGCTGGCGCAGGCGCACGGCCCTCAAGAACCGTTCGTGCTCCTCGCGCCAGGTAATCGCGTGCCACGTTTTGTTGTTCTCACCAATATCCCACGGCTCCAGTGCCTCGTCCAGACATGCTTCTGGGAGGACCGATGGTGTGATTGGGAGCGAATAGTTGTCATTCGCGATTCTGTCCGAGACCTCCCACCAGTCGGGCACATTCCCTTTCAAGGATGCCAGTTCGCCAGCAAATGCGCGTAAGCCCGCGAGCCATGCACGCGCCAGCTCGACGCTCCACGGCCTTGGGAGAAGTGGCGCGACTTTCCTCCAGGGAATGTCCTGTTTCGATTCACCCTCGCGCACGATCTTAAGCAGCAGTGGGTCCAGAACAGGCTCAGGCAGCTTCGGCAGCAGCAGCGACACCCATTCAGCCAGGGTTGTGTCGTTGTGTTTCACGAGTCGCTCACGCCAGGCCGCTACCAGCGGCTGTATCCAGTCACGCGCATCGTAGAGCATAGTGGCGCGCGCCCAGCCTTCCAGCACTTCGGCACTGAAGTGCTCGCCGGTCGCGGCGGCGATCAAATCGGCAGGCGCCATGTCAAACCGTTCGACCCAGTGCGTGGGTGGAGTCGCCGCCACGATCTGCACCAGCCACGACACCTGCTCTCCCCTCCTGTTGTCTGGGTCCGGTGAAATGCCATCACGCTCCCAGCTTTTCTCATGCGCCTCCGGTGGGGTGATCACCAGCTTCTTCCTGCTCATGCTCAGCAACGCATCGGCACGGTGTATGGCACGCGCGCGAAACGCTGAGCCAGGGACACGCGCCAGCAGCCGCTGTGCCACGACGCGCACGTTGGCGCTGCGATCATCCAGTGCGGTTTCGAGCAACGGCTCGTCCTCGCCAGAGAGATTGACCTCCAGTGCAGTGATCATCTCGACGCGGAAGTCGGCTTTCTCCTGCCGCCAGACCGCCGCGATTTCCGTCCGAGCCTTCGCGGGGTCGTGAGTTCGCCACTGTCTCAAGATGGAGGCGCGGTCTCCGGATTTGCCCTCCTGCCAGATGGTATCGGCCCGCGGAGACAGCTCATCGAGGCGGTGTGTGTGTACCCACGCCCAGGCGCTATTGAAGCGTCCTAGCCACGCGCCACGCTCGCCGACGACCTGCGCGATCAATGGGCGCAGCGCGATCATCTCGCGATCCCATGCCACTGTCGCGCTGCCGAGTGCCAGCGGCAGTATCTCCGGTGGGAGAATCAGCCCGGCGGCGATCATGCGGCCAAGCGCTTCGCGCAGAAGCTCGCTCGCCCGTTCAGTGAACAACTGGTGCATGAGATCGACGGCATTCGCTGGACAGACGCGCCGGGTTTCGGCGGGCGCTGGCTCCAATGGTGTCGTCAGGCGCTTTGGCTTGTATCCCGCCTGGCGATAGATTGCGCGCGCGCCAGCCGCCAGCAACAGCCGACGCTCCACGCTCTCGGCGGACAGCGAGCCAACCAGCCTTCCTTCGGGAGTCGCAGATGGCAGCGCATCATTGAGCGACGCGCGGGCGGAGCCGACCAGCGCCGCATTCGTCATGCTCTCCATCAATCGGCCTCCCCTAGCGGATGGTAGATGCCATCGCTCAGCGTCCCCAGTGGGCGGAGCGTCTCGCCATCCCATTCGCCCGCCAGATCAACGGACCGCCCGCCGGAGAGCGCCAGCAGCAGCCAGTAGTCACCGGATGCCAGCGGTAATGCCATGCCTTCCTCATCGCGTACGTGCCAGGCGCACGTCGCTGGGTCATAGCGCGGCGTCACTCGCGACAGCACCGCCAGAAAGCGCTCCTGCCAGGGCTGGCGGGCCAAAGATTCGGCGACAGTGGCAAGAAATGGCTCGATGGAGCAGGCGCCGGGAAGCGGGCCCGTCAGCGAGCGTACGTCGCCGTGGCGGGCGAGAAGATAGGCGCGCTGTGGGTTTGCTCCGGGCCAGAATCCCAACTCGGCCCGCTGGCTTACCCCTGGCATGAGCAACTCAGCGAAGGGCTTGCCCGGCAGCGCAAACAGCGCAATGAGCGCGGTACGTCCGGTGGAATGCCCGCGCAGCCAGGTGTATTGCATCTGGCCGCGGTCCTGTACATCCACCCACTGGCCAAGGAATGCCCATTCATCGGTGATACGCTCACCCTGTGTCTCCAGATCCGCGGTATTGTAGGGCCAGCCGACGAGATGGCGCACGTCCTCGCGCAGCAGTGGGGTAAGTGTCTCCACCTGGGCATAGGCTTTCGCGACCAGCGCCACGCGCCCCAGATTGTCGAGCAATCGGTCGGGCCAGTCCGCTCCGGAACCGGGAAGCGCCGCCATCCCACGGAGCCGCCCGGCGATGCCAGGCGCCTGCGCGTCGGTCATGCGCGCCGCCTGTGCCTCCCAGAAGCTGGCGGGCTGTGTCTCGATGGTTGCCAGACCGTTGCGAATCAGATCATCGAGCCACAGATTCAGGTTCTCCATGCCCTGCGCAACCAGCTTCTCGCGTCGCTCAGCGCGCTTGGCCCTGCCCTTCTCGCGCGCCTGCTCTTTGGCGGCGGCATCCTCTGGCGAAAGGGTTGGCGCCGCGCTGGACTTCTCCTCGCGTGCGTGGCGCTTCGCCAGCCAGTCCGCTACCCATAGTGGCGGCTCGCTCTCAGGCAGATCGGCTGGGTTAGCCGCGAAGATAAGCATCAGGCCCAGGCCATGCTTGCAAGGAAACTTGCGACTGGGGCAACTGCACTTCACGGAGAGCGTCGCCAGATCTACCCGTACCTGGTAGGGATCTTTGCCACTCCCCTGGCACTCTCCCCAGAGCGCCTCGGGATTGCGTCCAAGGGAGTTCCAGCGGCGAGTGCTGCCGAGCTTTCGTCCCGCGCTGGCTGATGAGCTGTCGGGCGCGAGGGCAAGTGCCTGCTCGCTGGTAAATGGCATCTTCCGCTCCTCCCGCTGCCATCAGGTGTCAATGTGTGGGTAGTAGTTGTCTATTCCGTGGTGGTCCGCCAGAATCGGTCAGTGGCGGCCAGGTGCCGACAGGCGGACTACTGCTCATCCCCTTCCTGACACGGAGAGGGGAAAGTTGCTACGTCAACCGCCGTATGATACCGCTATGACAGTGAAAGGTACAACGAGGAAGACAAACACGCCCGCGACTCAGCAGAATTGCTGGTGGGGCGTGCTCGTACCATCGGTACTGGTACCGGAGTCTCACAGGGTCGTGAGAATCTCCGGGCCGTTGTCGGTAATCGCGAGAGTATGCTCGAACTGCGCCGAGCGCTTGCCATCAGCGGTGCTGACGGTCCAGCCATCCTCACTCAACCGGGTCTCAGCGGAGCCCTCATTGAGCATCGGTTCGATGGTGAAGACCATGCCTGGGCGAATCTCGGGGCCAGTTCCCGCTTTGCCGACGTGCGTGACGAACGGGTCCTCGTGCAGCGAGCGCCCGACACCGTGGCCGCCATATTCGCGCACCACCCCGTAGCCTTCGCCCTCAGCGTACTTCTGGATGGTCGCGCCGATATCACCGATGCGCGCGCCTGGTTGTGCCGCCGCGATACCAATCTCCAGGCTGTGCTTCGTCGCGGCGAGCAGGCGCTCGGCCTTGTCATCTACCGCGCCAACGGTGAAGGTGACACACGAGTCTCCGACCCAGCCGCGATAGAGGACGCCGATATCGATGCCGATGATGTCGCCTTCCTGCAAAATCTGGTGCGTGCTGGGGAAGCCGTGGCAGATGACATCGTTGACAGCGACACAGATCGTCGCGGGGAATGCGGGGCGTATCAATCGCCCGCGATTACTGATCGCGCCGTAACCCTTATAGATAGGCATAGCGCCTTTGCCGCGAATGAACTTCTCAGCGATGCGATCAAGCTCACCCGTGGAAACTCCAGGCTTGACATGCGGACGCAGCTCCTCGTAGGTCTCAGCGACGAGACGGCCCGCCGTGCGCAACTTCTCGATCTGGTCAGGAGATTTGAGCAAAATAGCCATATGATAGGTGCCTTTGTTGATGTGTGTTGATGATCGTATTGACGATGCTCCACCGACACGCTGGTATGCTTGCGCGCGCGGTGAGAGTTATACGTTTACCAGTATACAATTTTCGAGAGGTGAGATGAACAGCGTGATACGCCGCGGCATGATGGCGTCTTCCTCGTTTATTGGCCATCGCTATTCCCCCTCCCAGCCCTGCGGCCATCATTCCCGATATAAGGATGGGGAGAGGTCATTGATGACCCGATCAAGGACCATCATGCCGCAAAGGTGATGGTAGTCACCTTCCGCTACCGCTTGAGCGCCTGTTTCACCAGATCGGGAATATCGAAGATCGTATCGGCGACGGGCACATGGGCCGCCTGGAGCGCCTCGACCTTGCCCTGCGCCGTTCCCGTCTTGCCGGAGATGATCGCCCCCGCATGGCCCATGCGCTTGCCCGGAGGCGCCGTCCGCCCAGAGATGAAGCCGACGACAGGCTTGCTCATCGTCGCCGCATAGGCCGCCGCATCTTCTTCGTCACTGCCACCAATCTCACCGCACATCACCACGGCGTCAGTCTTGGGGTCGGCTTCGAAGAGCCGCAGACAGTCGATGAATGTGGTGCCGATGATTGGGTCGCCGCCGATGCCAATGCATGACGACTGGCCAAGATCCGACTGGGTTAGCAGCGCCACAACCTCATAGGTGAGCGTGCCAGAGCGCGAAACGAAGCCGATGCTGCCCTCCTTGAAGATATGGTAGGGCATGATGCCAACCTTGCCCGCGCCAGGGGTCGCCAGTCCGGGGCAGTTCGGCCCGATGAGTCGCGTCGGGTGCTCTTTAAGGAAGGCGGCGACACGAGCCATGTCGTTCACCGGGATGCCTTCGGTAATGCAGACAACCAGCTCCATTCCGGCGGCGGCGCACTCCATAATGGAATCCGCGGCGCCCATCGGCGGGACGAAGATACAGGCGACGGCGGCGCCGGTCTGCTTGCGCGCCTCCTCGACGGTATCGAAGACAGGCAGCCCCTCGGCGCTCTGGCCGCCTTTGCCGGGTGTGACGCCGCCGACTACCTGCGTGCCGGAGGCGAGCATGCCCTTGGTGTGATACAGTCCCTCGCGGCCGGTCATGCCCGTCACGATGACTCGCGAGTCTTTGTCGAACAGAATGCTCATGGTGCTCTCTAGCTCCTGGCCTTGATCTCGGCAACAATCTTCTGCGCGGCATCGCGCATATCTGAACCCCAGGTCAGGCCAGCATTGGCCAGCAGGGCGCGTCCCTCTTCCTCGCCAGTGCCGGAGAGGCGGGCAACGATGGGCATACCCTTGGGGAGCTCCTGTTGGGCCATGATGATGCCCTTCGCGACCTCTTCACCCCGGGTGATGCCGCCAAAGATGTTCACCAGAATGCCGCGCACCTGTGGGTCGCGAGCGACGAAGAGCAGCGCCTTCTTCATGACCTCGGCCTTGGCGCCGCCACCAATATCGAGGAAATTCGCGGGTTTGCCGCCGGAGCGGGCAACCATATCGAGCGTGGTCATGACGAGGCCCGCGCCGTTGCCGATGATGCCAACATCGCCATCCAGCTTGACATAGGTGAGTCCTTCAGCCTTTGCCTCAAACTCCAGTGGGTTCGATTCTTCCGACTCGGCCCAGCTGGCGTACTCTTTCTGGCGCGGCAGGGCGTTGTCGTCGATGAGGATTTTGCCGTCGGCGGCGAGCACCTGGCCATCAGAGGTAAGAGCGAGGGGATTGATCTCGGCGAGGGTAGCGTCACTTTCCTGGTAGGCGCGTGAGAGCGCGGAGAGAATCGCGCCACCTTTGGCGACCACAGTGGAGGGCATGCCCGCGCGGGCGAGCAAGCCGCGCGCCTGCCACGCGGGAAGTCCCCAGCGTACGTCGATGGTGTGCTTGATGATCTTCTCGGGTGTCTTCTCGGCGACTTCTTCGATATCGACGCCGCCCGCGGCGCTCACCATGACGACGGGCGCCTGGCTGGCACGGTCGAGCACGATGCCGATGTAGTATTCATCAGCGATGTTGATCTTGGGGGTGACCAGCACTTTCTCGACGGTCAGCCCCTTGATGTCCATCCCAAGCACACGGCTCGCGGCGTCGCGCGCTTGCTCGGGCGTATCGCCAAACTGGATGCCGCCTGCCTTGCCGCGCCCACCGACGTAGACCTGCGCCTTGATGACGACCGGCTCGCCAAACTCGCGGGCGATCTCTTCCGCCTGCTCCGGCGTCGTGGCGACTTTGCCCGGCTGCACGGGGATGCCGTACCGGCGCATGATCTCTTTCGCCTGGTACTCGTGAATCTTCAAGTTCACTTCTCCTGAAAATAACGGGGTTGGTGGCAGGCAGGAGCCAGATTGGACTGGTATTCGGATGCACCTGGACGCTGCCATCACGGAGTTCTTCTACTCTAAAGACTTTACCACAGACTCGGCTCGATTCTACCGCCG
>DASUWS010000205.1:0-5488 GCA_036378295.1 Ktedonobacterales bacterium | reverse complement strand
CGCGCTTGGCGGCGAAGGCTGCCATTCCCTCCCTGGCGTCCGCCATGCCAGAGAGCGCGGCGATAGCCTGGCTCTCCGCCGTCATCTGTGTCTCCAGGCTTTCGGTCCATCCCTGATGGATCAGTCGCTTGGTGGCGCCATAGGCCAGCGTCGGCCCTTGCGCAAGCTGACTGGCAAGCTCGTCGGCCCGGAGCAGCGCCTCACCCTCGGGCACAATCGCCGTCACGATGCCCCAGTCGAGCGCTTCCCGCGCGGTGAGCGTGCGATTCGTCAGGGTGAGCTCCAGCGCGCGCCGCATCCCTACCAGTCGCGAGAGGGTGTAGGTCATCGAGCCGTCGGGGCACAGCCCAATACGCGTGTAGGCGGAGGTGAAGCGCGCCGGTTCAGCGGCGATGATCAGGTCGCATGCCAGCGCCAGACTCATTCCACCGCCAGCCGCGCTACCCTCCACCGCCGCGATCACAGGAGCATTCATGCGTGTCAGGCAGGAGATCGCCGCGTGCAGGTAGGTGGTGATGGCGCGCACGTATGCGGGCAACTGCGCGCCTTCCGACACGAAACGCTTGACATCGCCCCCCGCGCAAAAGGTCTTGCCCGCGCCCGAGACTATGACAGCGCGCACGCCTGTCGTCTCATCACACTGCATGGCGGCATCCAGCAGCGCTTTTGCCATCTCCAGATCGAGCGCATTCATCGCCCCTGGGCGGTTGAGCACGATATGGGCGACATTGTCACGAATATCGAGTAGCACAGTGCTGTCTGGCATGGATGGACCCGCCTTTCTTGAGTAGGCCAGTTCGCGCGCCGCTATCGGCCTCTCGGTTCTGACATGGCAAGACGCTGGAAGGAAAGGAACAGGCGCACTACCCCGCAACAGCCACAGTCTATGACGTCGCCGATGTGAGTGACAATGTCGCCATTTGCTGGCACTGCTGGTATGCCGCGATGGCGCCCCCTTCACCGGGATTGCCCGCGCCCTGATACGCCTGGGATGTCGCAGCCACGAGCGCTGCCACGGCAGCCGAATCGGTCGGCGTCTTGAGCAGGGTAAGGGCAGCGGTATCCGCTGCGGTGACGGATTTCAGTACCCCGCCCAGCGCGGTCTGAACCTGGCTGGCATGCTGGCGGAGAGCCTCGGTCGCGTCCGGAGTGGCCCTGGCCAGCGACGCGTGATTGGCGGCGTTCTTGATGTAGCCAGTCGTCTCTGTTCCACCGGCGTACGCGCCGCTAGACGCATCTCCGGCGTTCAGCAACCCAAACCCATCGCCAGCCGCGGTCACGCCCAACGCCTGGCAGGCGAAGTCAAGCGGGTGATAGTGCGCGCCCTCCTTGCCCTCGCTGATATCGACGATACTTTGCGCCAGACACGAGACGAGCACCGTCCGTCCGCTCCCAGCCGCCTGCTTGATCGAGCTCGCCTGGGCATTGAGCAGTTGCGTCTGGCGCAACACGCCGACCAGCAGACCGATATTTCCTGGTGTTGTCGGATATGCCAGCAACAGGTGCTTGATATGTACGAACGCTTCGGGCGGGAACTTGACCTGAAGCACGATATTCCCCGCGGGCGCCGCGACGTTACTCTGCTCCTCCGTGATCTCGATCATATCGCCCCCCGCCAACATATTGGCGCCCGGCTTGCCGTTCGAAGCTGGAGAGGCATAGTCCAGTTGATAGGCGCGGTCCTGCCCCGCTGTTGCGGTAAGGGCACCCAGTGCGGTAATCTGCTCGGTCTTCTGGTTGACGAGCCAGACCTGATAGTGCGCGCCTGCCGCCGGAGCCGCGAGCTCACGCGCGATGATTCGAAGTCCATTGTTACTGCCGTCTGGAGGTGTCTGACTATCCACGAACAGCAGCGTTCCACTGGGAGCGCTGGCAGCGGCACTCTGGCGGTTGTTGGCGAGGTAGAAGATACCCACGCTGACGAGCGGCACGAGCACGAGCACAAGCACGAGCACGAAAAACCACCAGCCGCGGGTGAAGAACTGGCGCAACGCCTGCGATGAGCCGCCGGTTTCGATGGGAATTGTCGGGCTGGATAGCGGACCGCCAGTGCGTTGTAGGGGCGATGGCCCCGTCATCGCTGGCACAGGCTGTGGGCTGGGGCTGGAGGTTGCGCCAAGCGCTTCAAACGGCACGCGCATGGTATTGGCTGGAGCAACGACACGGTGATAGGCATCAGCAAACGCGCCGGGGTGCTGGATGCGCTGCGCCGGATCTTTGGCAAGCGCATCCGCCAGCACATGATCCAGCCCACCGGGCAGCCCCGCCCGCGTCTGTGCCAGTGAGGGAGGCGACGCCTGGAGGTGCTGCTCGGCCACCTCGCGGTAGCTCTCACCGCTGAAGACTGGATGACCAGTCAGGAGCCGATAGGTCACTGCGCCGAGGGCATAGACATCGGTATACGCGCCAACCTGCCCTCCACCAAGTTGCTCAGGGGCAAGGGCTTCCAGGCTGCCATAGAAGAAACCGGGCTGCGTCCCGGGCGTCAGCAGCTCGAAGAGGCGTCTGACACCAAAGTCGGCAACGGCAATTTGCCCATCCATTTGCAGGTAGATGCAATCGAGGGAGAGGTTGCGATGGAAAGTCGCTTGCTGGTGCGCGTATTCCAGCGTGGCGGCGATCTGGTCGAGATAGCGGCCCGTGGTCACGACATCCAGCACGCCGCTCTGGCTGATTCGCGTGGCCAATGAGCGCATGGAGGTATAGGGCCACACCAGATACGGAAGCCCCTGGTACATGCCATAACTGACCAGTGGCAGCATGTAGGGATGCCGCAGCGTGATAATGTGTCCCGCCTGGCGCTCCAGGTAGGCCTGATAGGTGCGGAGCGCCTCGGGCGTCTGCGCTGGCGGCACCGCGAGCAAGCGGACGAGGAATGTGGCGGATGAGTTGACGGAATCAGCCACAAAGAGCGGCCCCATCGGGCTTGTGCTGAGCAGCCGTGTGAGGCGATACTCTCCCAGGACCGAGCCAATCCACTGTGCAGAGGATGTCTGCTCGAACATCTCGTCCGTACCCCTCCCCTCCCTGGCAGCACGATGGCCCCACGCTGTTCGTGATGTCTGCGAGACATGCGTGCTGTTTTCTCACCACACACTATAGTTGTGTTGCGTGTTACACGCAAGCAGGGGCCGACATGGGTATGCGGAGGTTTATGGGGAGGTTGTTGATCCAGGCGGCTGATAGCTGCCGGATAGCGCTCAGGGATCGCTCTGGACCTGAAGGTTGGTGATATGGGCGGTGGGTGTCTACCACTACTCTACAACGTGACGGAAACCCCTAGGCTATCCTGACGTGCTCTCCGGTAGACGAGGCTGGCGGCGGCCAGATCTTCACAGGCATGGCCCATCGCTTTGTAGATGGTGATCTCGTCGTTCGCCTGACGACCGGGACGGTGCCCCAGTAGCAGCTCGCCCAACTCCACGCCGCTTGCGGGGTCGCGCCCGGCCAACTCGGCGCATCCAACTGGCGGCGCCTCGAACGCGCGGCGCGTCTCGACAAACAGCCGCCCGCGCTCGATCACGTCGCCGCCCAACTCTCCGCTGGGTGGCCGGTAGCCTACCGAGGTGACGTGCGCACCAGGAGCAAGCCACTCGCCGCGTATGACCGGCTCAGCCGCATTGGTGCACAGGCAGACGATATCAGCGCCGCGCACCGCCTCCTCTGCTGTCGCGACGGCACGTGCTCGGTCGTCCTGCTCGGCCAGATGTTGGGCATGGGAGAAGCGCCCCGACGCGATGCGTATCTCGCGCACGTCGCGCACGCGTGGCACCATCGTCAGGTGTGCCGCGCCCTGCACGCCCGCGCCGATAATCGCCAGGACCCGGGCATCGTCACGGGCGAGCGAACGTACCGAGAGCGCGGCCGCGCCCGCAGTGCGCATCGCTGTGATGTGCGTGCCATCCATCACACAGAGTGGAGTACCGGTCTGGGCGTCGAAGAGGCAGATGAGCGCCTGATGGGCGGGCAGCCCGCGTGCCTCATTGCCGTGGAAGACAGAGACCAGTTTGATGGCGATCTCGCGCTCCGGGCGGTAGACGGGCATCGTCAGCAGGAATCCCGCCTCGCCTGTTGACACCTCGCTTCGTCCTGGCGCGACGACCTTGTTCTCACTCAGCGCCTTGAACTCTTCGACCAGCGCATCCAGCAGTGCATCCGGGTCCAGCAGCCGCTCGACCTCGTCCGCGCTCAGCATCAAAAGCTGCATAGCGTCCCTCCTGCTCAATAGCATACCCCTCCTGCCAAGAGGAAGGATTCCACCATCCTGACAGCAGTGGCGCATGTGCGGTATACTGCCCGGTAGGTGGCTGGCGAATACGTCTACCAGCAACCTTATGATATGTTGTCGCCTTATGCGCGCACCGCGCCTGGAGAATCCGGAGGAGCTATGCCAGGACAAGAGCCACGCAGCCACTTCTTGCGCAACGGACTGATCTTTGGGGCAATCCTCGCCTTGCTAGGGTTGAGCAATACGTTGATTCAAGTGGCTGCCGGCGCGTATCACGTGGTGGCCAGTAATTACATGGTGAACGTCACGAACTCTGGCGGCACCTCACTGCTGGGATGTGTACTGTTCCTCGCCACGCTGGCGCTGACGTTCGTCGCGGGCCTGCTGACTGCGCGGGATACAGGCAAAGCAGGCTCTGGCGCGCTCTCTGGACTCATGACCGGGATCTTTGGCTCGCTGTTTGGGAGCATCGCCACTATAGTCGTCCTCGTTGTGTTCGTTGCTCCTGGACTGCAGGCACCACCGGATGTCTCTATGTCACTCGACCAGATTCAGACGCTGTTCGTTGTGGTAACGGTGGGCGTGGCGGTTCTTGGTCTGCTGCTCGATGCTGGCGTTGGCGCGGGGATGGGGGCGCTGGGCGGGCTGCTTGGCGCGCGTAGTCGTAACCCCAACCCGAGCCCACTACCTCCCGCTCCATACGGTTCTGGCTACCCATATCCCGGTAATCCCGGGTATCCAAGCTATCCGGGGATGACAGCGCAACCCGACCCCACGCCGCAGCAAACCGGACCATACCCCAACGCCCCGCAGTATCCGCAGCCGGGAAATCCGCCGCCTGTACAGCAGTAGCGACCGAAGAGGTATGGAGCGCGTGGCATCAGGACGACGGCTCCTGTTCACGCAGCAGGGCAACGCCGAAGGGGGCGAGCGTGATCGCGGGCGGGCGCTCTTCCCCGGTAAGCAGATCGTACGCTGGGGCGGGCAGTGTGACCTGTGTCTCGTGGGGATTGTGGTTCAGCACGAAGAGATAGCTCGCTCCCTCGCGCATGCGCCGCGTGATCTCGACGCCCTCCAGCGCCTCGGCGGTAGGCGTGGCCCCGGCCTCCGCGCAGGCGCGTTCCAGCAGCCAGCCCATGAACGCGGCGTCTGGGCGCGTGCCCAGGTAATACGCGCCGCCCTGGCCGAACTGGTGGTAGGTGACGGCGGGATGGCCCGCGTAATAGTCGGACGCGAACGTGGCGATGGCCTCCGCACCCT
>DASUWS010000204.1:0-2448 GCA_036378295.1 Ktedonobacterales bacterium | reverse complement strand
GCGATGCCGAGTTTGTCTTTGTTCCTGAAGGTAGCCATGATGTGCCAGCAGATGCTGAGCCATTCGATATTCCTGGTGTGCGTTTGTCGCATCATGGCGGCCATTGTTCATTGTATGCATTCCTCGTGACGTATGACCTGAAAGATCCTGTCCTGGCACGCATCGCCCGCATCATCGATGAGGCTGACACCATCGCGGAAGTCGAACTGGAGCCAGTAGCGCCTGGATTAGACATGCTGTGTCGGGGGCTTCGGCGTATCAGTCCCGATGACACCACGGCTCTGGAACGCGGAGCGCTGCTGTTCGAGGCGTTATATGCTCAGCTAGCGCTCTGTGCGAGTCACTGATGACGTGAAGCAGATGCGGCGATATGAGGAGTCTGGACGGGTAAGCCATTCGGCTGGAGAAATAGCGAAGGGGGCGCCCATGCATCCCTATTTGAGCGAAAGGCTGGGACAAGAACACCGGGAAGACGTTCAGCGGGAGGTTGAGCGGGAGCGTCTGGCATCCCAGATCCCGCAAGCGTCATCGGTAGCCAGGCATCTGGCCGTCTTCTTCGGGCTCTTGTTGATCTACATGGGCCGCAGCCTGATATTCGCTGCACACGCAGACCCAGGCCTACAGCATGCCGGGAGCACCAAATGGGGTGGGTGAGCTCATGAGGCATGACGACGGGCCGAACTGTGGCTGGGACGAATCTTCCTACGCTTCCTACGACAGTTGGCGCTGGCTTTCGCTATCACAGCGACATGAAGGAGACCGGCAATGAAGTGGATTACCCGCGAGAAGGTGAAAGTTGACCGGGTGGCCTGCCCCTGGCTCATCCAGAGATTCGTTGATCCACAGGCAGAGTTCCTGTTCGTGCCCGCCGATCAGGTGATGGCAGTGGCGGAACGTGAAGGCGCCACACCCTACGATACCAAAGGGGTCGAGCTTGGGCATCACGGCCAGGAATGCTCCTTCGAGGCCATCCTGCACAAGTATGACTTGATGAAAGATCCAGCACTTGCGCTGATGGGCAAGATCGTCAATGGAGCCGACACAGACAATACCCTGTGGCAACAGCCGGAAGGGCCGGGACTCGAAGCCATTGCCGAGGGATTCCGCCACCTGGGATTGGCTGACGACCACGCGATGGTGCAGGCAGAGACCATTGTCTACGACGCGCTCTACGCCTACTGTCAGGCAATGGTGGCACAGGGCAAGTTCAACGGCGCTTTTAAGGAGTAACTGCTCATGGGCGACGGACAGCGGATCATCCTCATGCGCGGTTTGCGCCAGGGAGCGTACGGCCTGATGGCGGTTGTCCTGGCGATTGCGCTCACCCAGGACGGATTCTCGCCCGCCGCCATAGGCGCGCTCGTGACGGTCTCCCTGGCGGGCGATTTTCTCGGCACGCTCGTCATCGGCCACTACGCCGACCGCTGGGGACGGCGGCGCACGCTGGTCATCCTTGCACTCCTGATGGCGCTGACGGGACTCATCTTTGGCTTCGTGCGCTGGTTCCCGCTGTTGTTGCTCGCGGCGTTCGCCGGAACGCTGGGCACCTCCGCTTCAGAGACCGCGCCGTTTCTGCCCATCGAGCAGGCGATGTTGGGGTCACAGGGTACCGGGGCAGGGCGCACCTCGCTGTTCGCGCGCTACAATCTCGTCGCCTCGGTCGCGGGCGCGGTCGGCGCGCTGATTGCCGGGTTACCCGCGTTGCTGGCGCGGAACGGATTGCCGTTCGATCCGCTGCTGGCGCTCACCTTCTGCGTGTACGCGCTGGCGGCGCTGCTCGTGGCGCTGCAGGCGGCCAGCCTCTCGGCGCAGGTCGAGGCGAAAGGAATTGCGCGGCGAGAGCAGGGAGATTTCTGGCGTCGTCTGCTCCCACCGCTGCCCCATTCGCATGGCATCGTCGTCCGCCTGGCGGCACTCTTCAGTGTCGATGCCTTCGCTGGCGGGCTCATTGGCCAGACACTCCTGGCATTATTCTTCCACCTGCGTTTCGGGGCCGACCTGGGGATGCTTGGCGCGCTCTTCTTCAGCGCTAATCTGCTCTCGGCGCTCTCGTTCCTGGCGGCGCCGTGGCTGGCAAGGCGCTTTGGCCTGCTCAACACGATGGTCTTCACCCATCTGCCGAGCAATATTTTGCTGATGCTGGTGCCACTGATGCCGACTTTCCCACTGGCCGCGCTCGTCCTGCTGGCGCGGCAATGCCTCTCACAGCTCGACGTGCCCACACGTCAGGCCTACACGATGGCGCTGGTCGATCCCACCGAGCGCACGGCGGCTGCCAGCGTCACCTCGCTTGCTCGTAGCGCCGGGTCGGCAGCAAGCCCTGTGCTCTCCGGTGTGTTGCTGCAGGGTCCGCTGCTCGCGCTGGGGTTGCCGCTGCTGCTGGCGGGTAGTCTCAAAGCCACCTATGATCTGGCGCTCTGGGCCGTATTTCATCGCGTGCCCGAAGAG
>DASUWS010000203.1:0-108338 GCA_036378295.1 Ktedonobacterales bacterium | reverse complement strand
GCCATCGCTGGTCGTGAAATAGAACGTGCCTGGCTGAGGTGTCGCGGTTGGCGTGGCCGTTGGCGTCACGGCGGGACGGTTAGCCAGCGACGCGCCACACCCGGACAGCGCAAGCACGAACACGAGGAAAACGATCGAAATCAGCGATCTTGACGCAGCGGACCTCACAGGCAGACCCTCCCGTTGGCATGTAGTGGCATATGTCAATACTGACATATATGACGGCGCACATCGCGTGGTTTTACTGGGGATGACCGGGGCAGCAACGCGGTTCATCCACTTCGCGCTTCGCGTCGCCGCCAGGCAGTGCAATATGACAGCAGATGTCGCGGCTTCAGGCCAGACTGCTCATAGCACGGTGAGATGATGCATACATAATTCGGAGGGTGCTATGAAGTATGGCCTGTCGCTTCCTAATGGTGGTGTGTGCGGCGATGCGCGGGTGCTGGCCGAGCTGGGATGCCTTGCGGAAGCAGCCGGATGGGATGGGGTATTTGTCGAAGACTATATCGTTCACCAAAGCGACGGCGCTGTGCCGACCTGCGATCCGTGGATTGCGCTGGCAGCGATGGCTGTGGGCACGGATCGCATTCGGCTGGGCACGTCGGTGACGCCGCTGAGCAGGAGAAGGCCGTGGAAAGTGGCGCGAGAGGCGGTGGCGCTCGATCAGTTGTCCAACGGCCGTTTCATCCTCGGTGTCGGGTCGGGCGATGGGGGCGAAGCGGGTTTCAGCCGGGTCAACGAGGCGAGAGATGCGAAGGAGCGCGCGAAGATGCTGGATGAAGCGCTGGATATCATTGTGGGTCTGTGGAGTGGTGAGCCATTGAGCTACCAGGGACAATACTTTCAGGTACACGAGATGACATTTCTCCCCACGCCAGTGCAGAAGCCGCGCATTCCCATCCTGGTCGGTGGCGGCTGGCCGTTGCGCGGCCCATCGCTCCGTGCCGCGCGTTATGACGGCTGCTGCCTGTACAAACACCACAAGCCGGGCGAATTCAGCGATTGGACGCCCGACGAGGTGCGCGCGCTCAAAGCATTTATCGAGGAGCATAGAAGCGAGGAGCAGCGAGGCATGCCCTACGAGATCAAGCTGGGAGGCCGGGACCGCTCCGGCGACTGGGAGCAGGATCGTGCCTTGATGAGGTCGCTGGCCGAGGCAGGGGTCACCTGGTGGGTGGAGTATGTGCCCGCAGGTGAGCTTGAGGCCATGCGCGAGGGCGTGATGCGCGGCCCGTTACGAATCGAGTAGCCCGCTCGGCAGGGCAGGGGCGACATTGATCTGTGATAAGATAATGGATTGGAGCATGCTGAGAAAGAATCAAAGGAGAACCATACCGTGGAGCGCGAGCGCCTGGCGGAAGCTATTCAACTGCGCGAAGAGGGGCGGGCGAAGCAAGATCAAGCTGTTCTGGAGGAAGCGCGGACGCTCCTTTTAGCGTTGCATGCTGCCTACCCAGACGACGCCGAGATCACCTTTCAGACTGCGGTGGCGCACGACAATCTGGGACTCGAACGAGAGGCGATCCCATATTATACGAAGGCTCTCGACCAGGGGCTCTCTGGTCCGGACCTCGAAAGATGCCTCCTCGGCCTGGGAAGCACCTATCGCGGGCTGGGAGAGTATCAGCTAGCAGAGGAAACACTCCGTCGCGGAGTCCGCGAGTTTCCGCGGAACCGGGCGCTTCAGGTTTTTCTCGCGATGACGTTGTATAACAGGCAACAATACCAGGAGGCGATGGAGCTTGCCCTGACCAACCTGCTGGAGACCACCTCAGACGAGAAGCTGCAGTACTTCAAGCGACCGCTGCTGTATTATGCGACGCACCTCGATGAAACCTGGTGACTCTTCCCCTCGCTGGCTCCCCTATCAGCCAAACGCCGCGCCCCGCGTCGCGGATGCCGTTGCCACATGCTTCAAGTTGACGGCGCTGGACGGCAATGGCAGAATGAGGTGGGTGCAGCGTATGCTCCATATACACGGCCAGGAGCCGCCAGAGACTCCGTGCGCTCTGGCCATCTCTATCACCTGATCAACGGAGATCACTGGAGAACGACGATGAAGGCACTGGTCAAGAAAGAGGCTAAACCCGGCTTGTGGCTCGAAGATGTCCCCGAGCCAGAGATTGGGATCAACGATTTACTCATACGCGTGCTGCGTACCGGCATCTGTGGCACGGACCTGCATATCTACGATTGGGACGGCTGGGCGCAACGCACGATCCCAGTCCCACTGGTGATCGGCCACGAGTTCGTGGGTGAAGTTGTCGCGGTGGGAGAGAACGTCAACGACTTCCACCCGGGCGATCTGGTCAGCGGCGAGGGGCATCTTGTCTGCGGGCGCTGCCGCAACTGCATGGCCGGACGCCGCCATGCCTGCGCGCATACCCAGGGCGTCGGCGTCCAGAGGGCTGGCGCGTTCGCCGAGTACATTGCGCTGCCTATGACGAATGTCTGGCGGCATTTCCCCGGCGTTGATCTCGATGTCGCCGCTATCTTCGATCCCTTCGGCAATGCTGTCCATACCGCGCTCACCTTTCCGGTGCTGGGGGAGGATGTGCTGATTACCGGCGCCGGGCCTATCGGCATCATGGCGGCAGCGGTCGCGCGGCATGCGGGAGCGCGCTTCACCGTCATTACCGATCTCAACGAGTTCCGGCTCGATATGGCGCGGCGGATGGGCGTGACGAAAGCCGTGGATGTTCGCGCGGCACGCCTCAGTGACGTGCAGCGGGAGCTAGGCATGACCGAGGGCTTTGACGTCGGCATGGAAATGTCGGGCAATCCCACCGCGACCCGCGATATGATCGCCAACATGGCGCACGGCGGCCGTATCGCGATGCTCGGCACGCCTACCGCCGAGTATGCGATTGACTGGACCCAGGTCATCTTCAACATGCTGACCATCAAGGGCATCTATGGCCGCGAAATGTATGAAACCTGGTACAAGATGTCGGTCATGTTGCAGTCAGGGCTGGATATCTCGCCGGTCATCACCCACCGCTTCAGCTATGAGGATTACGAAGAGGGTTTCCTGGCGGCGCGTGCTGGTCACGCGGGCAAGGTGATTTTGCGGTGGGCAGACAGAGCGGTCTGACGAGGAGGAAGTATGTTCACGACAGTGCGGGATGATCTCAAGGCCGAGCTCGACGCGATTCGGGCGGCCAGCCTGTATAAGAACGAGCGGATTCTCACTTCGCCCCAGGATGCGCATGTCAGCGTATCCACCGGGCAGGAAGTGCTGAATCTCTGCGCCAATAACTACCTCGGCCTTGCCGATCATCCGGCACTCGTCGAGGCGGCCAAAGAGGCGCTCGACCGCTGGGGCTACGGCCTGGCGTCAGTGCGCTTCATCTGCGGCACGCAGGAGATTCACAAAGATCTGGAGAAGGGCATCAGCCAATTCCTTGGCACCGAGGACACTATCCTCTATAGCTCGTGCTTCGATGCCAATGGCGGGCTGTTCGAGACGCTGCTGGGCGAAGAGGATGTGGTGATCTCCGACGAATTGAACCACGCCAGCATCATCGACGGCATCCGTCTCAGCAAGGCGCAACGCCTGCGCTATCGCAACCGGGACATGGACGATCTGGAGGCTCAGTTGCGCTCCGCTTCGGGCGCGCGCCGCCGTCTGATCGCGACGGATGGCGTCTTCTCGATGGACGGCTACGTCGCCCCGCTCAAGGATATTTGCGATCTGGCGGACCGTTACAACGCGATGGTGATGGTGGACGACTCTCACGCGGTCGGCTTCGTCGGCGCAACAGGGCGCGGTACGCCGGAGCTCCATGGCGTCACCGATCGCGTGGACATCATCACAGGCACGCTCGGTAAGGCGCTCGGAGGCGCGAGCGGCGGTTACACCAGCGGGCGGGCGGAGATCGTGAGCCTCTTGCGCCAGCGGTCGCGTCCCTACCTGTTCTCGAACACCGTTGCCCCAGCGATTGTCGCGGCGTCGCTCAAGTCGCTCGAATTGCTGACGCAGTCGGATGACCTGCGGGCGAAGCTGCGTGCCAACACGAAGCTCTTCCGCGAGCGGATGACCGCGCTGGGCTTCGAGATCCTGCCAGGAGATCATCCGATTGTGCCGGTGATGCTCGGCGATGCGAAGCGCGCGACGCAGTTAGCGGACCGCCTGCTGGAGAAGGGCATCTATGTCATCGCCTTCTCATACCCTGTTGTTCCGCAGGGCAAAGCACGCATCCGCACGCAGGTCTCGGCGGCGCACAGCGAGGCCGATCTGCTGGCAGCGGCTGACGCCTTCGCGGCGGCGCGGGATGAGCTAGGGATATGATGTTTGATAGGGTCTCTGGCGAGTGCGGGCCGTAGCGCAAGTCTTCTGGACCTCCTCGTCTACGCGAGTAGATATTTCTCAACACGATGCCTCGAATGCCGGTGATCTCGGCGTTCGGGGCACCTTTCTTTCCACGCTGATGCTCCTGGAGCACATGTAACTCATCTGATTCAATAGCACTGGAGTATTACTGGGATGGCTCCACAAGGCTATCAGGCGAATGGCTCTGTGAGGCGATGGCATTTCCCTGGTTTTCGGGCATTCTTGGGGTGTCGGTAGCACACAGACACATGAAGCCTGAAAGGGAAGATAGCCATGGAGAACCAGACAGAGACCACATCATCTGCCATCGCCGCCAATAACCAGGCGATAGCTGCCCTGGAAGCCCGCAACATCCACAAGTCGTTGCCGATGGGACGCGAACAGGTCGAGATTCTCAAAGGCGTCAGCCTGCGCATCGAGCATGGCGAGTTCGTCGCCATCATCGGCCCATCGGGATCAGGCAAATCTACTCTGCTTGGTATCATCGCCGGGCTGGATAGTCCCACCGGTGGGCAGGTGCTGGTGGACGGCGTAGACATCACCCGGATGAGCGAGGCGAAACTCTCCGCTGTGCGCAACCAGAAGATTGGCATGGTGTTTCAGGCGTTCAACCTGATTCCGACGCTCACCGCGCAGGAGAATGTCGAGATGCCGCTCTACGTAGGCAAGCATCCTGGCAGCCCTTCGGCGCGCTCCACCGAACTCTTGACGCTGGTCGGCCTGGGACATCGCTCCCGCAATCGCCCCAACCAGTTGTCGGGCGGCGAGCAACAGCGTGTTGCGGTGGCGCGAGCGCTCGCCACTAATCCTGCCATCGTGATCATGGACGAGCCGACAGGCAATCTCGACAAGAAGAATAGCGATAACGTGCTCCACATGATTCGTGATCTGCGCAAGGCGACAGGCACAACCTTCGTCATTGCCACGCACGACCCCAATGTTGCTCAGTCAGCCGACCGCGCTATCCGCATCGTGGATGGGATGGTAGCCAACAGCTAAGTGACGCCCTGTGCCTGCTCGCGACCCCTCAGCAGAATCTCAGCGGACTGTGTCATAGATGCGTCATCGAATTGAAAGGAACGAGATCGTGTACCAATCCAACCAGCAGACACTCTCCGAACAAGCGCTCACTCCTGCCTATCTCAGGTGGCAGCGCGCGATTCTGGCGGCCTGCATCATCCTGGCCCCGTTGAGCCTCACGCTCTACCTCATCGCCTGGTTTGGCTCTGGCCGGCAACCGCTGGTCGCGGCCGCGATGGCCGGCACAACCGGCAACACAATGCGTCTCATCGGTGCCGTTGCGGCTTCGTTCTTCCTGCCGCTCGGCTACCTGGGCATGTCGCTGCTCGGCATGCGGCGCGCGCCCCGGCTGGCCTTCATCTGCGCGGCGCTTGCCCTGGTCGGCTGGATTCCGTGGGCCGCGCTAATCGTCCTCGACGACCTGGCGATCACAATTGATCGGGTCGGCAGTACGCCGCAGTTGGCCGATCTCTGGGGGCGCGTCAACGGTGATCCCGTCCTGACCACCTTCCTGCTGATCTACGTCATCGGGCATCTGCTCAGCGCTGTGCTGATCGGCTACATGCTCGGCAAGTTGCGCATCATTCCGGTCTGGGCCGGGTGGGCCTTTGCCCTGAGCAGCCCACTGACCATCCTGATCTTTACCATTCCCGCGCACAACGCAGTCGTTCAGGAGGCGCTCAAGTATCTCATCTGTGCCGTCCTGATCATCGGCGCTGCTCCCGCCGCGCTCGCCATGCTCAAAGGGAAAAACTAGCTCGCACTGAGGGATATCAGTCCTGATCCGGGGCCATCATCGCGATGATGATAGCCCCGGGCGCTCACCAGGCAAACGGATGGGAATGAAGGAAGGGGCGAAACTGATGAAACTGCGCATGTACTGGTCGTATGCGACGCGTTCGCAGATTCGTGGCGGACAACGGTCACTGCTGGCGATCTTCTGCATCGCGATTGGCGTCATGGCAATCGTGGCGCTGCAACTGGTGAGTAACGCCATCAATCAGGGATTGACCGGCGATGTGCGTGCCCTGAATGGCGGTGACCTCGCCATTACGAATACGGCTGCGCCGCTGCAGGCGGACCAGCTGAGCTACTTCGATACGTTACGGGCGCAGGGAGTGATCACCAAATACACGGCTCTGGAGAGCATGAGTGGAGAGTTTCACGTTGCCGCGAATGGCGTCTCGCGCTTCTTCCAGGTGTTCGCAGTGGAGCCGTCGCACTATCCGCTGGAAGGCAGTGTCACTCTGAGCGATCCAGCAGGCGGCAGTCTGAACGATCTGCTCCAGGGCAATACTGCCGTGATTACCGAGACGATGGCAAAGACGCTCAACATCCAGAGGGGTGATACCGAGCGCCTCTACACCTCCGACGGGCGCTCGATGAATGTGACAGTTGGCGGGATTATGGAGAACACCGGCCAGTTTCGCGGCGCGATTCTGCTGGTCAACCTGGCGGATTTCGCCTCCCAGCCAGCCGCTGGCGGTCAGCCGATCTCCTACAATATCGCCTATGCTGACGTGCCAGGACACACCGATGCCAACGCGGCGGCTGCCGAGCGGCTGATACAGCGGCACTTCCCGCTGGCATCGATCCAGACGACACAGCAGGCGCAGGCGGGCAATCAGGCGCAGGTGCAGCAGATCCAGTATTTCCTGCAAGTGGTTGGGTTGCTGGCCCTGCTGATCGGAGGCGTGGGCATCGTCAATACAATGCAGGTGCTGCTGCGCCGCCGTCGCATCGAGATTGCCATGCTCAAGACCGCGGGCTACCGACGTGGCGATCTATACGCGATGTTCGGCCTGGAGGCAGGGCTGATTGGTCTCGTGGGCGGCGTGATCGGCACAGCGGCGGGTGTAGGGGTCAGCTTCCTGGTGAAAGGGTTACTGGAGAATAGCCTCCAGTTTCCGCTCTCCATGACGTTGGATGCCAGAACGATGGCGGCTGGCGTTGCGGTTGGCTTTGTCACCGCGCTGATCTTTGGCGTGCTACCAATCGTGCGAGCGGGCCAGGTACGTCCGCAGGCGGTGCTGCGCGAGCTGCCGGAAGGCGCAGGATGGCGCGGGCGCCTGCTGTCTGGTCTGCTGCTGGGACTCCTGGTGGTGCTCTTCTTCGCTCTGGCATTGAGCATCCTGCAAAGTGCCAGCGTCGCGGCACTGGTCGTCGGCGGCACGGGGATATTCCTGCTCTTGTTGAGTGTGTTCTTTGGCGCGGTTGTGCTGGTGATCAGCAAACTGCCCGTGCTGGAGTCGTTCCGCTGGTGGTATGCGCTGCTCGCGGTCGTGCCACTGGCGGTCTCGGTGGCGCTCGTCGCGCTGGTGCCCGCGTTTGGCGTACTTTGCCTGGCTGCCGTGGTGCTAGGGATCGTGGTGGTGATGCTGCCGCGCTCGTGGAAGGCGAATGTAAAGCTGGCGCTGCGGAATATCGGGCGACAGAAGGCCCGCACCGTGACGACACTGCTGGCGCTCTACATTGGTGTCTTCTCGGTTGGGTTGATCCTGGTGCTCGGTCAGAACATCAGCACAGCCATCAATTCGTTCCTCTTGAGCGGCAATGCCCTGAACGCCGAGATCATCGCGAGCAGTGCCGATAAGGTCGCCGTCCAGCAGCAGCTGGCCCGCGTCCCAGATGCCAGGCATCTCGTTGAGACCTCCTTTACCTCAGCGGTTCCAGTGGCTGTCAACGGGCAGCCGGTTGGCGACTTTGTGCGGGCAGCTACCGCCAGCGGCACGTATACCGCGCAGGAGGTCGTCGGCGTCATGAACGGCGTGCAGGGTTATGATCTGGCACACGGGAACATGCCTGACACGACTGATGTTCCGCTGATCAGCGGGCGCATGCTGAGCGCGAGCGATGGTGGAACGCTCAACGCCCTGTTGCCGAAGGAGGCCTCGCTGGCGCCGGTCAACCTCAAGCTGGGTGCAACGATCACCGTCTTGAGCCAGGCAGATAAGACGCCGGTCACAGTGACCATCGTGGGCTTCTATGACTCGAAGATTCCCCAGGCGGGTCCGATTCTGACTGATAGCGGCGTGGTGAAGACCGTGAGCGCGGGCAACCCACGGTACGACTTCCGCATGCGTCTGAATCCTGACACGACCGACGCGACACTGGCAAAGATTCAGGATGCGGTTCCAGGAGCCGTCACCTTTAACTTTACCGATTTTGCCAACCAGTATGCCTCGCTGCTGAGCAACCTGATTACCGTGCTGATCGCCGTGACCTCGCTGACGATGCTCGCCAGCGTCATCATCATCGCCAATACGGTGGCGCTGGCGATGCTGGAGCGGCGGCGTGAATTGGGCATCCTCAAAGCGGTGGGCCACACGAGCCAGAGCGTCCTGAGTGAAGTGATGCTGGAGAATGGGATTGTCGGCTTCACGGCTGCCTTGCTGGCGCTGGTTGTGGTTGTCGCGGCGGCGGCAACGCTGGGCAAAGTGGCGTTCAACCTGACGATTGCGGTTCCTACGCCGACGGTGTTGGGAGTCGTGGCGGCAACCGTCTCGGTCTGCATTGCGGTAGCCGTGGTGGTCGCGTGGCGGGCGACCCGGGTGCGCCCGGTGGAGGTGCTACGCTACGAATAGTCCGAATCGTGCCACGCTGTCCTCCATGCCTCATGTTCGAGGCGTGGAGGACGTGCCGCGCACAGGTGAAACAGGCGCGGCGGAGTGGTACAGTGCCATAAGAGGCATTATGGGCAACCATTGCGGGCAAACGTTGCGGACGAGAATGATCATGCTGGACAGGAGAAGTGTATGCAGTCGCTACGACGTCGTTTTGGCACGCTGCGCTGGCGGCTCATGCTCTCATGCTTTGTGGCAGCGTTCGTCGCGATGATGACGCTGGAGGGAGCATTCGTGGTTGTGCCAGGCATCGTCAACATGAGCGGCCCGCAGCGCCCGTCGTCACTCGTGCAAGGGCTGCAACGGCTTGCCCCCCGGCTTGCCCCTGCGCTGCGCCAGACGCCTCCCGACGAGGCACAACTCGCGGCGGCGCTTGCGACCTATAGCCAGCCCATCTTGATTACCGAAGGACTCACCGAGAACCTTCATAGCGGCGCATCGGTCATCCCTGGCAAGAATGCAGCGCTCTTCGTCATCAGCCCCAGTGGACAAACACTCGCTGTGCGGGCTCCAAGTGCTGGGTCAGCCGGGAGCGTGCTGGCCCGATCGCGGCAATTGCCTGAGGCACAGTCCGTTGTAGCAGCGGCCCTGCGTGATGACACCCGCACGGATAGTCTGATCCAGAATGTGTCGGGGGAGCCGACCGTGGCGGCTGTGCCTATCGTGGATGCCGGTGGCACAGTGCGCGGCGCGCTCCTGCTCAGCGTGGATCTTGCCACGCTGCTGCGCCCAGTCTACCTGCTGAACCTGGTGGAGCTCTTCCCAACCGTCATCTTGTTCGGCATCATCGCCAGCATCTTCGGCGCGATCTTCGGGGTGTTGACGGCGCGTGGGTTGACGCGGCGACTGCTGCGGCTGACCTCGGCGGCAGATGCCTGGAGCGAGGGCAATTTCGCGGTGACGGCGCGTGATCCTTCGCCAGATGAGCTGGGCCAGCTTGCCCGCGACCTTAATCGCATGGCGGAGCAGCTTCAGCATCTATTGCGCGACCGGCAGCAACTGGCGGTGGTCGAGGAGCGCAACCGGCTGGCGCGTGAGCTACATGATTCGGTCAAGCAGCAGATGTTCGCGCTGACAATGCTGGTCGGCAGCGCGCAGCTTGAGGTAGACGAGCAGAGCGAGGCAAAGCGCATTCTGAACGAGGCGGAGCGTATCGCGAGCAACGCGCAACAGGAGATGTCAGCGCTCATTCAGGCGCTGCGTCCGGTGGCGCTGACCAATAAAGACCTGGGAGTGGCGCTCCGTGAGCTGTGCGACGAGTGGCAGCAACGCTACGGTATTGCCTGTGTGGTCAATGTGCCGGATGCGCTGGAGATGGCGCCTGAGGTCGAGCAACAGGTCTTCCGCATCGTGCAGGAAGCACTAGCCAACGTCGCCAGGCACAGCGGCGCGACACGTGTGGAGGTGCATGCCTCTGACGAGCAGGGGACGCTGGCGCTACGTGTCCGCGACAACGGGCACGGCTTCGACATTGGGCGGGCCGATGGGCGCGGTCTGGGGCTCAGCAGTATGCGCGAACGCGTGGAAGGGCTGGGCGGGTCGCTCCACATTGCCAGCGCCGCCGGAGGGACACGTATCACGCTGCGAGTGCCACTAACCCAGCAGGCGACTGAGACACGCGGAGCCAAGGATTCCGCTACGACCGCTGGGAAAGCGTCTTCGCAGGAGGCGTGAGAGTGATAATGATACATGCTGCGTGATGGGGGAAGATCATCAGATGTCACAGACAGAGCAACAGGCGCAGACGATCACGGTGCTCATCATTGACGATCATCAGTTGGTGCGCGAGGGCGTGCGAACGTTTCTGCAGAAGCAGAGCGATATCACGGTGGTAGGCGAAGCGGGGTCCGGTGCGGAGGGGCTCCGGCTAGCGGCGGAGCTGGTGCCGGATGTCGTGCTCATGGATCTGGTCATGCCAGAGATGGACGGTGTAGAGACGACGCGCCGCCTGAAGCAGATCAGTCCGGGCAGCCAGGTGATCGTCCTGACCTCCTTCGACGACGACAAGCACATTTTGCCGGCGATTCGCGCGGGCGCGCTCTCCTATATTCTGAAAGACGTGGGGACGGCGGCGCTGGCGGACGCGGTGCGTAAAGCGGCTGTGGGCGAGGTGGTGATGACGCCGCATGTAGCGGCGCGGGTGATGCAGGAATTGCGGCGGGATGCGCACCCATCACAGGAGTTCGGCTCGGAGCTGAGCGAGCGCGAGATCGAGGTGCTGCGGCTGATCGCGGAGGGCTACTCAAATACCGAAATTGCGGAGCGGCTGATCATTAGCGAGCATACGGTCAAGCGGCACGTCAGCAATATTCTGAGCAAGCTCCATCTGGCCGACCGGACGCAGGCGGCAGTGTATGCCTGGCGCGAGGGTATGGTAGACAAGAACAGCTAGGCTCATCTGCCGATGCGCAATGGCTGAGTGCCACGACGTTTGACAGGCGCCTGCCCGCGGGCTATACTGAGTGGGCGTGGAGAGATTTCTTCGCGTGCTATGGTGCCCGTAGCTCAATTGGCAGAGCGCCAGATTGTGGCTCTGGAGGTCGTGGGTTCAAACCCCATCGGGCACCCCCAGTAGTACCCAGGTAACACCAAGATACCTCTACAGATGCCTCGAATGCTGCTCTCATCGGCGTTCGGGGCATCGCTGCAATGCAGCCCATGCACTGGCAAACTATTCCCTCACTGTGATCTGCGTCATAGAGATGCCTTACGCCGCTTGCTATGATCTTCTCCTTCACGAGATGTGCTCAGGCCACACGGACAAACTGCCGACCCGGCAGCCTCAGCCGTTGTGTTCTATGGAAGGGAAGGGAAGGGAAGGGGATGCTTATGGAATGGAGAGGTAATGTGCAGGCCATTCGACGAGTTCTATCAGCTCTCGCGCTCATCGTCATCACTGCCGCTGTTGCTGGCTGTGGCGCGCAGCCTACGCCCTCATCGAACACATCTGTAACTGATGCCCCGGCCGCCACCGCGACCACGCCACCAACACCCACTCCGCAGCCCACCGTCGACCCCGCCGCGCTCGCACGCTGCAATGCCCAGCAGACTCCGCAAGATGCCGTCGTTCAAGCTGGCGATATCCTCATGTTCAAGCCCACGTCACCCATGAACTACCCGGCTGTGCAGCTGCCCGACCAGACTCCGCTCAAGCCATTGCAGGTTCCCGTGCAGGTCTCGAACAATGCCTTCTCGCAACCCTCCAAATTCCCAGGGGCGGTTCCAACTAATCCAGGTGGGCTGACCGGTTCCATGCGCACGTTTCAGTTCGTTGCATCTATCTGCAACGGCTCCGCCTCACAGTCCCACGTCGTGCAAAGTGTCTCGGTCCGTATCGCTTCCCTCACCCCATACACGGGATCGCTCATGGTCTGGCCGGGATGTGACACCGCATTTTCCCGCCAGCACCCCAATGTTGGCACGGGCGGCTGCGGGGGCGGCGTCTCGACAGAAGAGCAAGTTCAGGCAACGTTCGCATCAGGAGCACAGGCAGGTACGACAGTTATCGCCAGGCAGACTGGTTTCTCCGATGCGACGCCTAACGAGTCTATTACAGCGTTGCCTTTTACCCTCGCATCTGGCAAGGGTCTGAGTTTTCAGGTCAGTGTGGCCGTGCCAGACATGGCGGGAACATACGCGTTTACCATCGGGTTCAAGGTAGACGGCGCCGCTGCCGCATTCGGTCCACCTGCCGACTCGTTCCTCGCCGCGCCTGTTGCGCACACCTTCACAGGCTCCGCCTGCAACACATCCGCGATGCTCGCGCAAATCCCCGCGGCGACAACCCCGGAGACATACTACATCTGTCCACAGTAGGGCAAACAGCCACCTGAGTGTTGATACGCGGACAGCGAGACGCTGGATAGGCATAGAGCGGCACCTATCCAGCGCCACCACCATGCTCGATACAGGGCGAGCTGGGAACCATTTCTCCCCACCGGTCCCGGCGCAAGAGCGCCAAGCCCTGGCCCGTCCCCATATCGTCCACACCTTGCGGTATCGCTTCGCGGTCAACCAAGCATTCCACTGACAATCGAATACGTCCGCCGCTACGCTGGGTATACTGTGATATACTTCCCCGACGATCATATCTCAGCGCACGATAGAAGCAAGCCGGAAGCGCGCGTGAGGGGGGAGAATGTATCGTGGTCACGGAAGACAGCCGGAATCGTGAGATGCCACAGCCACTGACCGCGCCTGCATCTGGAGAAGCGCCGGCGGCATTTGTAGAGGATCCTGCCAGCGCCCCAGATGCGTTCCTCGAAACGGTAGAACTTGTCGGCTCCGGTATCTACCATGCGGATTTCAGTGGGCAGTTTCTTTATGTGAACCCCGCGCTCTGCCACCTCACCGGCTACTCCCGTGAGGAATTGCTTGGTCTCTCCTTTCAAGACATCACTCACCCCGATGATCTCACCGAGCACCTGGGCCAGTTTCACCGCCTTCTTACTGGAGAAATCTCCGCGTATCACCATCTGGAGCAGCGGTATCGCCGCAAGGACGGCTCCCTCGTGTGGGTGCGTGTCAATATGGCGCTGCGTTCAGACATACCCGGCGCTCCGCGTGCTGTCATCGCCACTGCCGAGGATATTAGCGCATACAAACGGCTCGCTGATCAGGTACACGCGACCAACGAGCAGCAGGAGATGGATACCTCAGAGGGCAAGCAACCGGAACATGATATGAGGGCGATCTTCGAGGCGATCACAGATCTCGTCGTTGTCTTCGATAAGGCTGGCAACACCCTGCACGCAAATCGTGCCGCCCGCGACTTCCTAGGCTGCCACCCAACGATGGAAGCAGGGCGAAAGCATTTGGGTCTAACGCATGTTCAAAGTCCTCCATTCGCGCCCAGGCAGTGGGTATCTTCGCGCGTGCTTCAGGGCGAGACAATCACAAGCGCGCAAGCGGTAGACATGTGGACCCATACCGAGTCGGGGATTGAGACGCTCTTCAACGTGAGTGGCGCACCTATGCGGGATACCGAGGGGCGGATTGTTGGGGGTGTTGTTGTCTTGCGCGACGTGACGACGCACCGTGGGCTGGAGCAACGCACCAGGGACGCGTTGGATGCCCTGCTGGAGATGGCCAAGACGCTCGTTGTTCCTCCCGCTGGCTTGTCTCCACTGTTGCTGCCGGAAGGTGATGGAGACGCCTTTGCGCCCAACCCAATAGTACAGCGCCTGGCGGAATTGGCCGGGAGCGTTCTGGGGTGCCAGCGCATCGGTATCGTTGCGCTGGAGCGGGGCAGTGATGTCATGCATCCAGTGGCACTGACCGGCCTCACCCCACGGCAGGCGGCAGTCTGGAGCGCCCGCCTGACAGGGCGAAGCCTGGCGGAGTATGTCGGCGCCGACCTCATGCGGAGCCTGAGCGCGGGACAGCCCGTACTGCTTGACTTGAATCGGCAGCCGCTTCGTGGAGTCGCGCAAGGAGGGCCGGTAGCATTAGCCGTGCCGCTCCGTTTGGACGACCAGTTGGTCGGTGCGCTGGCCCTGGGCTACGAGCAGGAACCCCACAGCTACAGCGAAGAAGAGCTTGGGCTGGCAGGGGCGGTTGGGCAGCTTGCGGCTCTGGTCATCGAGCGCGATCGGCTGCTCCAGGAGCGCGAGGAGGCGCACGCCAGCACACTGGCGCTCCAGGAGGCAAACCGCCGGATGGACGAGTTTCTGGGCATCGCCAGCCACGAGCTGCGCACTCCGCTCACCGCTTTGCTGGGAAATGTACAGTTACTTGAGCGGCGGCTCGCCCGCATGTCATTCGACCACATAGGCGCGGACGATCTTGCGGACCAACTCCGCATGATGATCAGGCTGCTGGAGCAAATGGATCACCAGGGGCGGCGGCTCAGCCGGCTCGTCAGCGATCTAGTGGACGCCTCCCGTATCGATGCTGGCAAGCTGGATCTTAGCCTGCAATCTCGCGATCTGGTGAGCATCGTCAACGAGATCGTGGAGGAGCAGCGTCAGACCCACCCATACCGCATCATTGATCTGGCGCTGCCTGAGGGTGCCGCGATACCAGTGGTGGTGGATGCCGACCGTCTCGGTCAGGTCGTTACAAACTACCTGATCAATGCCCTCAAGTATTCGCAAGAGGACCGGCCGGTAGCGGTAACTGTGCGCGTGGATGGCGAGATAGCGCGTGTAGCGGTGCGGGATGAGGGGCCGGGCCTACCTCTTGAGGAACAGTCCCAGATTTGGGAGTTGTTTTACCGCGCGCCAAACATCGAGATTCAGACCGGGTCGGGCATCGGCCTTGGGCTGGGCTTGCATATCTGCAAGACCATCATCGAACGCCATAACGGGCAAGTAGGTGTCACGAGTGATGTAGGACAAGGCAGCACATTCTGGTTCGCGCTCCCGCTGGCTTCCCATGCGGGAGCCAGCCCCACCCCCTCCGCATGAGGCTCGGTGTTGCCTGCGTGAAACTCATTGTGCTGCGATGGTTATCGTATGAGACACAGTCCGTTTGGGATGTTGGCATCCGCGGATCCAGCCCTCTCCCTTGGCCTCTCCCGTTGGGACGCAGCCGCTCCGCGCCTGCAACGGCGCTTCTCGCCTGACGGCTCGCGCGTCTGCCCCCGACACGGGGAGGGGAGGCAGAACGCCAGACGCCCGCGCTGGAATCCCTCCCCTCATCGGGGAGAGTGGCCCGCAAGGCCGGGAGGGGGTGACCGACAACCACCAATACAGAGTTGGTATGAGACACGGTCTGCAGCATGCATACTGCGGCGAATGACGTGGGAAACTCGCCGGGACATTCATGCTCCGGCGCGCGAACTACAGGACAACTTCCCACGTGAAACCAGTATGACGTCCTGCACGGTTCGAGCAAAACAGTGAGGGCTGACAGCATTGGCGGTCAAGGCATCAATCGTGCTTGTTGGCGTCTTGCTCCTGCTCGTCACCCCAGAGCAGCGGCAGAGCGGCCATGAGCACCACATTCTGGGGACGCTCCGTCGCGTCGCTATTCGCTTGTCTCGGCTCTGTGAGGCCCGCCTCATGCTCCTTGAGCTGCATGTCGCGCAGTGACTTCACTCGCGTCTCGAGCCGCTCCCCACCCATCAAATTGATGGATAACATCCCCAGTTTGCGTTCGTGGATCAGGTCAAGCAGCGCATCCGCATCCATGGCGGCGTACCGCCTGGCCGCGCGCTGGAGCATCTGTGACATGGTAAGGCATAGGGCCACGATAAGCTCCTGACGATTTTCAGCGGTAAGCGTATTCTGGACACGATCGAACCACTCTGGATCTGTGCCAAGAATCGCCAGCGTTTCAGGTGCGATGCGGTAGTACTTCTCCACATAGGTCTCGCGTGGCACGACTCTTGGCGGCTCCACAATTTCGAGCCCGCGCAGCACGCGCATGTGATGGTAGACGTTATTTGCCGTCAGTCCCAGCCGCCGGGCAAGTTGAGTTGGCGTCAACTCGCCAGCGTAAAATAACTCGCCGAGAATCGCCCCACGCGTCGGGTCGGACATTGCCTGTATATAGCGGCGAAGCAACTCTTTCACCGTCGCCATTGTGCACTCCTCCAGCTCGCCTTTGCCCACTCTTGCCCACTACTGATCTCAGCAGCACGTTCGTGATTTCGCATCCATCGTCATCCATCATCCAGTATACCTTCCCGCAGAAGGCTACCACTATAGATGTTGACACAATAATCGTATTATAGTAGCATTGCCCATGTTTCTACAAACACCTATGATTGTGATGCCTGCGGGCAGTTGGTCTATGGACAGGGAGATCACTTATGCGACGTATTCGCTACCTCCTCGCGCCGCTTCGTTCCCGCGACTTCACGCTAGTCTGGCTTGGCCAGGGTATTTCACAAATTGGCGACCGTTGCACCGAGATCGCTCTCGTCTGGCTGCTGGTAGGTCTGACGGGGTCTAGCGTACTCATGGGGGCTGTACTCTCGGCGATGTATATTCCGACGCTGCTTCTGCTCCTCGTCGGCGGCGTTATCGCGGATCGTGGCAGTCGGCGTGCGGTAATTCTTGCCTGCGATGGGCTTCGCGCGCTCGCCATAACCGTCTTTGCGGTGCTTGCTACGCTTGGCATGATCTCTCTGCCAACGGTGTTCGTCCTGGCGGCGTTCTACGGGATCATCGCCGCCTTCTTCAATCCTGCGCTGAGAGCCCTGTATCCGTCTCTGGTCAGCCCGGAACAGTATGATGCCGCGAATAGCTTGCAGCAGATTGTCTTGCAGGTGGCATTGCTGGGCGGCCCCGCTCTGGGCGGATACCTGATTGCCCAGTGGAATGTCGGTGTCGCGCTCGCCGTCGACGCGCTGACCTTCGTCATTGCCTTTCTCACACTGTTGCTCACGCGCCGCGGCGCATTTCAGCTTCCAGAGCAAGACCAGAAATTGACGCAAGGAGGCAATGCTCGCCGGCACTGGCAGGAAATCTTCGCTGGTATACGCTTTCTCAAGGGCGAGGTTGGCATTCTCAGCCTCATCGTCTTCTTCTCACTCACGAATGGGCTGAACAACGTCGAGGCTGTACTCGTACCACGCCTGGTACGTGAAGAGCTTGACCTGCCCGCGATCGCGTTTGGCTTGTTAGCCTCAGCTATGGGTGTGGGTACGCTCCTGGGGGCGCTCGCCACCGGCCTTCTGGCGGGTCGTGTGCGTCGGCGCGCGCAAGTCATCTGTATTAGCATCATGGTGTTCGGCGCGGCGATCATCGCGATGGGACTGGCGGAAACCGCTCTCCTGCTCGACGTCAGTTATCTCGTGCTCGGGCTTTCTTTCATCGTGCCAGAGGTGGTGTTCATGTCGCTGCTTCAGCATGTTATACCAGCTGAGATGCGCGGTCGGGTCTTCAGTGTGCTCTCGCTGATTGCCATGGCTATGAACCCATTGGGGCTGATGCTTGCTGGCGTTCTGGGTGACTCTTTCGGCACGCGGGCCGGGCTCTGGATCGGTGGCGGTGTTATCGTCGCTTTGAGCGTGCTTGTGCTTGCGCTGCCGACGGTGCGGGCGCTCAACCGGCGCGATGTGGCCCTCAGTATGTCCACACCTGAGGCATCGGGAGAGATGACTGTGCCCACGGGCGCCTGAGCATTGCCCGCATCTCATGCCCGTGTATTCTTGGACTTGGAGGCGGTTCCAAAACACTCGGCCGCTGAATGAGCCTGCTCGTATGAGCAGCATTCATCTGACGGACCAGCACTGTGCTCCTCATCCGCTGGGAGCGTCTGTTCAGCGTCTACCGGAGTTTCTTTGCTGTCGCCGTCATGCTGCTGTGTTGCTGTGTGTGTGCCGAGCGACTACCCTCGCATGCCCGATCCCGCTGGGGTACGTCACGCGAGGGCGGTGTACGCGACACGAACGTTCAACCACGTTGGAGCACGAGCGGCTCCAACGGCTCATGGCCGCGCCAGCATCTTAAGGTTCTTTGGGGGTGAACAGCTTCCATTGCCCCTCGGAGACGACGTCGACGGCGCCGTCGACGACTTTGATGGCGGTCTCGTCGTCGATCGCATACGCCGGACCTGCGATGTCGGCCGCCCACCTCTCCGCTGCGGCCATAGTGTTCTCCGGCAGGTCCGGGTTTCCGACGTGCGGGAAGATCGAGAAGTCGACCACGCCCAGCGTTCTGTCGCCAGCCGGGGAATGCCAGGTGACGAAGTCGTCTCCGATTCGAGGGGTCATCACCATGCTCCCGGCGCTCAGTCCCACCCAAACCGTCTCGCGCAGCGACGGCAGGAGGTCTGCGAGGCCGGACGCTCGCA
The DNA here is from genome assembly GCA_036378295.1 of Ktedonobacterales bacterium. Classification (GTDB taxonomy): domain Bacteria; phylum Chloroflexota; class Ktedonobacteria; order Ktedonobacterales; family JADMIN01; genus DAHUXT01. The sequence goes on along the minus strand of DASUWS010000203.1, from coordinate 89,615 downwards.
TCCAGTGGCACAGGTACGCGGCATCGCCGCCTTCGACCAGCAGGACATCTGTCCCTCGGACCATGGGGACCCAGCGCTCCTCATCGAGGCTGGGCAGCGCAGTGAGCTCCAGCACGCCCATGGACTTCCAACCCAGTCCAACCATGGGGCAGTTCGGTTCTTGTCCGCTGATGAACCGCCACGCGTTGCGAGGACCGGCCATGGGGTGCCCGTACACGGCCGTGGGAATGCAGAGGGCATCGCACTCGGCGATCGGCTTGCCCAGTAGCTCGACCAGCGCGTTGTGAATGCTCGCGTTCTTGATGCCTGCGGAAGTGAGAAGATACTTCATCATGCCTCTCCTATTGATACTCCCCAGGAGTGATACCCAGGCGACGCCTGTGCCAACGGACGATGGTAGCGCCTGACGGGCCTGCCCGGCCCGAGTCATACTGATGCCTGGTCTCTAGGAGCAGGCGCTTCCTCAAGCCGTACCGCTGGATTGTAGCACGCCTGTTCTAGATGGCACTATTCCCCGACCCAAAGGTAAGGGCCTGCGCGCCGAGGAGGGAAGGTCACGGTATTCAGGGCCAATGGTCTCTACTGCCCGCCTGAGGATACGACAGACGCTGGCCGCATCGACTTTCGAAACTGCCTGTAGCGTTTGGTGGAGCGTCTACGGTATCAGGTCGCTCTGCTCATGCGATGTCTCCGGCATACGTTCGCTACGTCCTGCCGCGCGCCATCCGAAGCGCTTTGTCGGCTATCTGCCGCATCAGGTCGCGTAGCTCGGCTGGCTGGCGGATGTGTACTGGAACATCGAGCGTGAGCAGGATATGCGCGACCCACTCCAGCTGGGATGCGCTGCGGCGGAAGATCACTCCGCCTTCCGCCGCCTCCAGCGTCCCCATGATGGCTGGGATGATCTGCTGTGCCTGCTCCAGCGATGTCTCCAGCAGCACTTCGATCTGAGCGGTTCCTGACATCATGGCGACGGAGCGCAGGACGTAGCCCAATACATCGAAATCATCCGGGCGCTCGAAGGACTCGTCCCGGAAATCGCTGGAGATGACGCGGTCCACCCGGAACGTGCGCAGGTCGTGGCGCAGGTGGCAATAGCCAGCGGTATGCCAGTACCCCTCGTTGAACACGATGCCATACGGATCGAAGTCCCGCTCTGACTCGTCTCCACCCCACGAGCGATAGCGCAGATGGACCCGGCGGCGTTGCTGGACGGCGTTGCTGAGCGTCATCAAGACGTCATGCTGCGGTGAGACACGCGGCGCCGAGGAATAGAACGTCATGGCTTCCCGCAGGCTCCGCGCCTGTTGCAGCGGTTGCTCAGGCAGCACGCGCTCGGTCTTGGCGAGCGCCCCCTCGACCGCCGCGACATCCACAGGGAAGCGAAACTCGCGTATTGCGAGCAACCCCAGCGTCAGCGCAACGGCCTCGGCATCCGTGAACATGAGCGGAGGCAGGCGATGGCCGCGCCGCAGGCGATACGCGCCGTGGGCACCACGTACCGCTTCGACGGGAATGCCCATATCTTGCAGCATGGTGATGTAGCGCCGGACCGTGCGCTCATCCACGTCGAGTCGCCGGGCGATCTCCGGACCACTCATCTGCCTGCGCGATTCCAACAGCTCCAGCACGGTCAGGAGGCGTGTCGTAGGGGAATACATATTTCGCCAATCCTCGTGAAATTTGTCATAATCAGGGCCAATCCTGTCCTGATTCACGGGTATACTTGGAGTATAGAACAGTACATCAAGTCCGCCCGTTGAGTCCGCGGCGATGAGCGCTCAGGAAGCAGCTTGTCGCAAGCAAGAAAGGCCCGCGCACATGGAGATCAAGTCCTTTACCATCGCTATTCCTCAGGCCGACCTCGACGACCTGCGAGATCGTCTGGCGCGCACCCGCTGGCCCGGTGACGTACCAGGAGCCGGCTGGAGCCGGGGTGTGCCAGTGAGCTACTTGAAGGAACTGGCTGAGTACTGGCGAACATCCTACGACTGGCGTGTATATGAAGCGCGGCTCAATCAGTTCCCGCAATTCACGACCGAGATCGACGGCGCGCATATCCACTTCCTGCATGTGCGCTCGCCCGAGCCAAATGCCCTGCCGCTCATCCTTACCCACGGCTGGCCAGGCTCAGTGGTAGAATTCCTCGACGTCATCGGGCCGCTGACTGACCCACGCGCTTACGGGGGCGACCCAGCCGACGCGTTCGATGTCGTGATCCCTTCGCTTCCCGGCTTTGGTTTCTCTGGCCCAACGCGCGACAGCGGATGGACCTCGGCTCGCGTTGCCAGGGCCTGGGTCGAGTTGATGCGCCGCCTCGGCTATGAGCGCTATGGCGCGCAGGGCGGTGACTGGGGCGCGTTTGTTGCCCCCGAGATGGGCAGCGCCGACCCGGACCACGTCGTTGGCGTGCATGTCAACGCGGCCACGATGGGGTTTATCCCGTTCGGGCCTGTTGAAGCCGACGAGCTTGCCAGCTTCACCGACGCCGAAAAGCAGCGCCTCGAACGTCTCAACCGCTTCCTGACGGACGGCAACGCGTACTTCCAGATTCAGGCCACTCGCCCGCAGACGCTCGCCTACGGGCTTACCGACTCGCCTGTTGGCCAACTCGCCTGGATTGTGGAGAAGTTCAAGGAATGGACCTACCCTGCAACAGACCTGCCGGAAAAGGCCATCGACCGTGATCTTATCCTCACGGATGTGATGCTCTACTGGCTCACCAAGACGGCTGGCTCTTCAGCTCAGGTCTACTACGAGAATATGCACATGGCCAGTTGGAACCAGCAACCACGTACCACACCAACGGGTGTGGCGGTATTCGCCGAAGATGTAGCCATTCGCCGCTACGGCGAACGCGGCAACAATATCGTCCATTGGTCGGAGTTCGACCGTGGAGGGCACTTCGCCGCCCTGGAAGCGCCTGATCTGCTCGTTGGCGATATTCGCCAGTTCTTCCGCTCGTTGCGTGCCCAGTAGATATCTGAGGTAGGCTTGAACCGGCGTCTCCTGGGCGAGGTGGGCCTTGTCCACTGCGGCCCATATCTGGCAGAAGTCCAGGAGCATTCTAACAGGAGCACTCTCCGTGGCATCAACACCTATTGGTCTGAGGCGTCTCGCGCAGCAGCGGCTTACCCGGAATCAGGTTGCAACCCCTGAGAAGGTGGTCGGCTGGTTGGGCGCCGTCCAGTCGCAGGAGTACCCAGGGGCAATCTGGTCGCTGGGCATGCGGATGCGGAACGCCACCGAAGCCGCGGTCGAGCGGGCGTTTGCCGAAGGCGTGATTCTGCGCACGCACGTGCTACGCCCCACATGGCACTTCGTCATACCCACCGATATCCGCTGGATGCTGGAGCTTACCGCGCCACGTGTGAAGGCTGCTATAGCCTACTATGATCGCCAGCTAGGGCTCGACGATGCCCTCTATGCGCGCTGTAACGACGTCATCGCTCGCGCGCTGGAAGGCGGGAAATTCCTCACGCGCGCAGAGTTGAGAGCGGCATTGGCGGATGCAGGCATCGTGGCTGAGGGGCAGCGGCTCGGCCACATCGTGGCGCACGTCGAAGTGGATGGGGTAATCTGCAGCGGTCCCCGGCGCGGCAAGCAGTTTACCTATGCGCTGCTGGCGGAGCGCGCGCCGAACGCCCGGATGCTGCCACGCGACGAGGCGCTGGCCGAGCTGACACGGCGCTACTTCACGGGCCACGGCCCCGCGACCGAGCGCGATTTCTCCTGGTGGTCAGGGCTGACGCTGGCTGAGGTCAGGGCGGGACTGGAGATGGTTGGCGCCGAATTGGCCCGTGAGGAGATCGACGGGCAAACGTACTGGTTCCCGGCATCCTCAGCGTCGCAGGCGCCCGTAGCGGAGACAGCGGATGCCTTCCTGCTGCCAACGTATGACGAGTTCCTGGTCGGCTACAATGGATTCGGAGCCTCACTGACGGATGGGCGGCCTCGCAGCAGACCAACCGAATTCAACGCGACGATAGTGATCGGGGGACGAGTCATTGGCAACTGGCGGCGAACCATCACAAAGCGGGCAGCGGTGATCGAGCTTGCGCCGTTTGCCCCTTTGAGCGAGACGGAGCGCGAGGCGGTCTTCAACGCCGCCGAGCGCTATGGCGCCTTTTTCGGCGTATCGGTGGAGTGCGTAGAAGTGTAGCCGGATGAGAGCTGGTTTCCTGCCTCACTGAGGAAGCTATGCGAGCCTGCCTGAGCTATGCCAGCGTCCTCGCTCATCGCGCTATCACGCCGCTGTCACCCTGCGCACGAGTACCCGGCGTGTACGGTGGCCCTCCATCGAAGTGACCTCGATCTCCCAGTTGTGATCCAGGCGTACGCGGTCGCCAATGCGCGGCAACCGCCCCAGTCGCAGCATCAACAGGCCTGCCAGTGTCCCGTATTGCCCATGTTCCTTCTTGGGTATCTCTGGCAGGCCGATAGTCGCGCGCACGTTCTCATACGACTCGGTCCCAGCCACGGTCCAGACGCCCTCCTGTTGTTGCCTGATAGGAACATCCTCGCCGACGTCGTACTCGTCGTGAATCTCGCCGACAAGCTCCTCCAGCACGTCTTCCAGCGTGATCAGCCCAGCCACCTGCCCATACTCGTCGATGACCATCGCCATGTGGGCGCCTTCGCGGCGGAAGGTGGTAAGCACTTCGTCGAGATGCTGCGTCTCAAGCGCGAACGAGGCCGGACGCATCAGTGACTCAATGCCTGGTGCCGTCCCGCTGATGGATGCTTCTTCGCGGGCATGCAGCAGATCTTTCGCGTGGAGTACCCCGATGATCTGGTCGAGCGTCTCGCGATAGACGGGCAGGCGGGTGTAACCGGAGGTATAGGAGATTCGCGCGGCCTCGTCCAGTGGCGTGTTCTGGGCCACAGCGACGATATCGCTCCGTGGCGTCAGGATATCGCCAGCGGTCTTGTCGCCAAAATCGAAGACGTGCCGCAGCAGCACCTCCTCTTCCGGGTCGAGAATGCCGGCCTTCCGGCTCTGTGCCACGATGATTTCCAGCTCCTCGACCGTATGGACGGCCTCGTGCTCCCCGCCAGTGGAGAGGCCCAGCAGCCGCACGATGGAATTGCCCAGCCCATTCATCAGCACGATGAACGGACGGAAGACGCGGGCAAAGACGAGCAGCGGCACGGCGATGAAGAGCGAGACGCGCTCGGTGCGTTGGAGCGCGATGGACTTGGGAACCAGCTCGCCCAGCACGATATGGAATCCAGTGATGAGCACGAAGCTGATGGCGACGGCGATGCTCGTCGCGATTCCCTCCGCGGTCGAGGCGTTGCCGATCCAGGAAAACAGCGGCTCGATCAGATGGGCGAGGCTCGGCTCGCCAATCCAGCCAAGGGCAAGGCTGGCGAGCGTGATACCAAGCTGTGTCGCCGCGATATAGCTATCCAGATGGGATGTCTGGCGCTGCAGGACGCGGGCGATTGCGTTACCTTCCAGCACGAGCTGCTCCACGCGCGTCGCTCGTATCTTGACCAGCGCGAACTCAGCCGCGACGAAGAATCCGTTGATCGCGACCAATGCGAAGACCGCCAGCACTCCCACTACTGAGCCAATATCCATAGTTCCCCCCGGGACGTTTCGCGAGAGCATCGCACACATAATACCCGCGAACGATGCCCACCTGAAACCCACTGCCCTGCCCGGCTGTGGTATGGGTCATAGCAGATCGCTGGTAGCTCAGCTATACTTGGGACATGAAGAACAGAATCTCACACCAGAGCCTGATCTATGCGCCTGTCTCCTGATTCATACGCCGTTGTGGCGCATCTTCCGCTGGCGGTCTCGCGCTCATCGGTCTTCTACTGGAGCCTCATTTCCCCCTATATCGCGCGCCTTGCCCTCCCGGTGATCATATTGCTTCTGCTCATCGCGGCACTCGCGTTCTACGGCGTGAATGCGGCCTTATCGCGGCGTGCGGCGGGCACTGGCGCGGAGCGTGGCAGCCGCCGCGCTGCCCTTGCGTTGATGCTGCTTGGTCCGGTTGGCTGCGCGCCTGTTGTGACGTTGCTCTATCTGCTGGTGGTTCCGCTCGTGCTCTTCGTGGAGGATGTGACAGGCATATCAGCGTTTGCGGTGGCAACGGTGGGGTGTCTGGTCGCCCTGGCGCTCGTGGGGCTGGTGTTTGCGCACCGGACACGCCAGCGTGAGCCGAATCGCCTCAAATTGCTGGTCGCCAGTGGGATTGCTCTGGTTCTGCTCACCGCCATAGTCGGCGTGCTGCTCATTGCACTGGCTCTCTTCGGTGCCCGCTCGACCTATACGCACCTTGCCAGCGCCACCCACGCGGGGTATCGCTATCATCTCGCCCGCGAAGATATCACCCTCGAAAATCCGACGCTCCACCTCTATCGCTGCGACGCGCTTGGCGTCTTCTGCGAAGAGGTGGATAGCCTGGGCTATGATGCGACCGTACACAGCGGCCTGCTGGATGTCGATGAGCGGAGCAGTACCGTGACGGTCCACGCGACCGATGGGCAGACGCTCTTCACCTATCGGCTGCGCGACTTCTTCCTGCCGTGATCCTGGCGAGCTATGACTCGCATCCTGCCATTACGGCGACTACGCGCCAACCGGCGCCCGGGTCTCCTTCATCGCCTCGGCCAGCACCGAGAGCACGCGGTCGATATCCGCCTCGGAGATGCCATAGTGCGTCACGGCGCGGATGCGCCCATCGTCGCCGCCGGAGAGCAGCACACCCGCCCGTGCCGCGGCGGTCACGAGCGGCGAGACATCGGCGGAGTTGCCGTCGGCGTCGCGCACGCCGAAGAAGAGGATGTTCGTCTCGACGGTCTCTGGCTCGACGGCGATCCCCGGAATCTCCGCCAGTCCCTGCGCCAGCTTCTTTGCATTGGCGTGGTCCTCAGCGAGCCGGTCCACCATCTCCGTCAGCGCGATGATACCAGCCGCCGCGATGATGCCCGCCTGGCGCATGCCACCACCAAGCAGCTTGCGCACCCGCCGTGCCTCTTCGATGAAGGCGTGCGACCCGACGACCATCGAGCCAACCGGCGCGCTCAGCCCTTTCGAGAGGCAGAACTGCACGCTATCCACCTCCGCCGCCAGTGCGCTCACCGGGATGCCCAGCGCCACCGCCGCGTTGAAGACGCGCGCGCCGTCCATATGCACCGGCACCTGACGCGCTCGCGCGGGCGCCGCCAATTCGTGGAGCGTCTCGGACGCGAGCACACGCCCGCCGCACATATTGTGCGTATCCTCCAGACAGAGGAGCCCCGTGCGTGCTTCGTGGATGTCGTCGCCCTGGAAGGCGCGGCTCAGCCGCTCGCGGTCGAGCGTGCCATCCGGGAGCGTCGGCACCACACGTATTGGGGAGCCGTTCAGCCGGGCGGGACCACCGACTTCGTAGAGATAGGTGTGCGCGCGATCGCCCATGATGATCTCGTCGCCCCGGCGGCAGTGCGTCAGCATCGCGACGGCGTTGCCCATCGTTCCCGAGGCGACGAAGAGCGCCGCTTCCTTACCCAGCATCGAGGCGGCCAGCTCCTCCAGCCGGTTGACCGTCGGGTCTTCGCCATAGACGTCGTCTCCGACCTCCGCGCGATACATCGCCTCGCGCATCGCAGGCGAAGGGTGGGTTACGGTGTCGCTGCGCAGATCGATCTTCTCGCCGCTGGCCATCGCGCCGATGCGGGCCTCGTAACTACTGCTCATATCAGGTGTACCCTCTCATGCTGCACGTGTCTCGACCGCCTGGACAGGTGGCGACGGATGCCGATCATTTTCTACACAAGCATGGTAGCACAGGTCGTCATTGGCATGTAGCGGGGCGCACAGCAGCCAATCTAATATGACAACAGATGTCAGCTTGGTGGCTCTAGACTTGTGCTCAGAGTGGCCTGGCGCGCGAAACTAAGTCGGTAGCCAAGCGTGGCCGCAACTCGGGGGTGATGGCAGAAACCGCGCCGCACAGCCACATTATCCATCCACTTAGCACGCGCACAGACAGACAGGCAGAAAGCAAGAAAGGCACAGGAGGTACTCATGGTGCGAAAGGCGGAGATGCTGGCCGCATTTGCCCAGACGGGCGAGGTTCTTGACGAGTTTCTGGCGAGTCGTGGCGCGGATGAGCGCACTGATCCAGGCGGCAGAAGCGAGTACTCGGCCAAAGAGCTGGTCGCCCTCACGGGCTTCTGGATGCGCTATATGGTCGAGCGGATGGGGTTCTATGTGCGGGGTGAGGAGCCGCCGCGCGAGGTGGATTTCGACGCGCTCAACCGCAACGAGCTTGCCGCACAGGCCAGCCGATCATGGGACGAGGTGGCCCAGGCGACACGAGCCGACCTGGCGACGCTAGTAGCGGCGATCGAGCAATACCCCGAGGAGTTTCTCCAGACGCCGAACTACTATGGCGACTACCCACCCGGCCCGATAGAAGGCGAGATCCTGGCCAATGGGTTCACCTGGGCCTTGCAGGAGATGGAGAAGTATTACCAGCGCCGTGGCGAGACGGCACATGCCGCGGGCATCCACGCGCGGCTGGTCGCCGTCAACGGTGAGCCGGAAATGATCTCCTGCGCGTTGATGACCGCCGAGCAGATACAGGGCGCGTCGTCCCAGCCGCTCATCATCGACGTGCGCGATCCCAAGGAGTATGCGGCGGGTCATCTGCCCGGCGCGCGCAATCTACCGCTGGCCGATCTGGCCGCGCAGACAGATGTGCTGCCGAAGGACCGCCCCATCGTCACCTACTGCAACATGCACCATCCGGGGCAGTCGCGTGGTGAACACGCGGCGGCACTGCTGGCGGAGCGCGGCTACGCAGCGGCGGCACTCGCGGGCGGCTATTCGGCCTGGGCCGAGCGCTTCCCCGTCGAGACGACTGATCAGCAATAGATGGAGTGCGCCCATGACCGATTCAGATCAGCGGCATGTCACCACAAGTCCGCTCAACGCCCCGGCAGGCTACGCATTTCCCAACGACGACGCGGGGCTATTGGCCTGGTCACATGCTGAGCAGCAGCTGGTGCAGTCGCGTCGTTACTGGCTGGCCACAACCTGCCCCGACAGGCGACCGCATGTGACACCGCTCTGGGGCGTCTGGGTGGAGGACGCGCTGTACTTCGACGGTCACCCGCACACGCGCTGGGCGCGCAACATCGCCGCTAATCCCGCCGTCAGCGTCCATCTGGAGAGTGGCGATGATGTGGTGATCCTCGACGGGATAGCCGAGGACATCACGACCGATGACTCGTTGGCCCAGCGTATCATCGCTGCCTGGACGGAGAAATACGGGCGGCTGTTGCCCGATCCAGCTGGAAGCGGCATGTTTCGTATGCGCCCGCGCGTCGGTCGCGGTTGGAGCACCGAATCGCTCAAAGATGGCGCCCGCTGGCGGTTCGCGCAACCATGAAGGTGGCCAAAACGTGGCCAGCCAGTGATGTCGCTGTGGAGCATAGTTATGATGGCTCGCGTCTGAAATGGCTAAGGATACGCCGCGCCGTTAGATGTGTTGGCGGTTAGAAACCGTAGCCCTGGTGCCAAGCAAGAGGCATGGCGCGCAGGCTCGGCTTCAGCCGCCACTCATCCGTCACTCACCCGCCTCTCGCCCATACCTCTCATGCGTAGTACAACCAATATCTCCCGCAAGCCACCTGCAAATCACCTGCAAATCACCTGCAAATTACCCGGCTGGTAATTCCACGCGCCCGTTCCTCCCTCTCTGTTCCGTCCATAGTTCTGTGGCATGGTTCGCATTCCCTCATGCCACCTCATACGTTAAGAGAGTGATAGCTCATGCGTCTGGCCGTCCTGGGAAGTTGCGGATAGCAGGCGTAAGGATGCATCATAGAGGCCACAAGCAATCGCGGCGGAAGGGGTGCGCCGCCCGCGTGGGGTGATAGAGGAGGAATTGGCATGGCGGGAGGGACTGGGTTCAGGCGCGTGGCGCTGGCAGGAATCGTATTCGCGCTGGCGCTAGGTATTCCGATGGTGATGGCGCAACCAGCGCGCGCCGCGGAGCCAGATCGCCCGCCGCAATCTGTCGCGTTGGCCCGGGTAGCCGTCGTGCGCGTGCTGACCTACTACTACGGCACCACGAAGGACAACCCCGCGCCGATTCCCGTCCTCGCGCCCTGCGCCTCGGATGGGGTGTTGATTGGAACGACCGACCAGAGTGGCAATCTGAACACCGCCAACTACGTATTGACAGCAACCGCCGCCGTCAATCCGCTGGTGCCGTGCCAGGGTGCGCAGGCGGCGTTCCTCCAGTTGAACGGCACGGCGGCAGGCTGGGGTATCACCCGCATTGTGGTTGTGCTCAACGTCTCCTACACTGGCACGCACGAGTCCCAGCGTGGCAGCATCACCTACAGCATCGGCCCCGGTCTGGTCACGACGAACGGCGGCCCCGGCGCACCACGGTTGCTGGCGCTGCCACTCACAAACGCCACTGGTTCGCCCAGCCACGATCTGCCCGTGATCTCGGTGCCACAGCCCTCGGATGCTCCGGCGAGCGGCACGCCCCAGGTGATTGACCTCACCAGCTATAGCGGCCAGCCACTCAACCGCGATGCCGTGCGGCAAAACGAGATCAACGACACACTCTATCCCATCAGCGTTTCCGCTGATCAGATTCCGCAGACGGCCATCCCCAACGCGCAAGGCACGGGCACGGCGACAACTGCCGCAACCGGCGCGCCAGCTATCACGCCGACCGCTCTTGGCAACAGTATCGACGTCGGAGCGGCAGCCGTGGATAGCCATGGGCGGCTCGTTGGCATGGTCGTGAAGGATAGCAACGGCAACCATGTGCTGGCGTCGCTGGCTGAGGTGAAAAAGGCCGTCGGGTCGATATCGAGCCAGCCAGGCGGGCTGATGACGTCGTGGCAGAAAGGCATCTCGGCTTTCTACGCTTCGCCAACGGACTTCACGACCGCAACCGACGCTTTCCGCGCGCTCCAGACCTCCGCGCCGGATTTTGCGGGCGTCAAGCCGTTTCTAGATGCGGCGCAGCAGCAAAAGACCACCATTCCTTCGCTTACGCAGGTTTCTACGCCCCCCACCAGCGGCCTCTTGCCGGGCCTCACGCCATCATCAGGTATCGGCAGGCGCACGCTGATTATCATTGGCGGCGGCATAGTCGTCGCGCTGGCGGTGCTGGCGGGTGTGCTATTGCTGGTGCTGATGCGGCGGCGGCGGGCGCTGAAGCCCGCGTTTGCGCAAATCCCACCCGATGAGATCGGGCTCGACCTGCTGCCTCGCGACTCGATGTACGAAATTCCGACGGTCGAGACGCCTCAAGTGATGCCAGCGGTTCGCCCGCCAGAGCACAGATCGCAGCCATACTCGCGGCCACGGCCCATGCCAGACATTGAAGATATGCCGACCGGCGCTCTGCCGACGCCCGCAATCTCTTCCGCCCGTCCGTCAAGCGCTCCAGCGCCGCGACTCACGGCGCCGATTCCGCCAGAGTTTGCGGATATGCCTATGCCGCGCCCGCCAACGCAGCCGCGCAAGAATACGAGCCTGATGTCCTATGCGGCGGGCCTGACGCATCCCGGCATCAAGCGCGCCAACGACCCCAACCAGGATAATCTGCTTGCGCTGCATGGTGTGCGCCTGGCGGATACGCGTCCGCAACCGTACGGTCTCTATATCGTCGCCGACGGCATGGGCGGCCACCTCAACGGCCAGGAGGCGAGCCGTCTGGCTATCGAGATCGTGACGAAGACGGTCGTACAGGTGCTCAACACCAGCCAACCGCTGGATGGCTCCGGGCTTGCCGGGATCCTGCATGATGGGGTGCAGCGGGCCAATGAGGAGTTGCGCCGGCGCAATATCACTGAGCGCGCGGATATGGGCACTACCATGACGGCAGCGCTCATCGTGGACGATCAGGCCGTCATCGTCAATGTCGGCGACAGCCGCACCTACTTGATGAGTCCGGAGGCGGGCCTGCGCCAGGTCACCACTGATCACTCGGTGGTGGCCAGCCTTGTCAGCGCGGGGGTGATTCGCGCCGATGAGATCTATACCCACCCACGACGCAACCAGATCTACCGCAGCCTTGGAGGCGAAGAAGAGCAGGTCGAGGTGGACGTCTTCCCGGTCACGCTGCAGGCAGGTGATAAGCTGCTGCTCTGCTCGGATGGACTATGGGAGATGGTGCGCGACCCACAGATCGAGCATATCCTGCGCGCAACCGCTGATCCCCAGCAAGCGGCTCAGTTGCTGGTGCGCGAGGCGAACACGAATGGCGGCGAGGACAACATCAGTGCGCTGGTGGTGCGGCTGCTGGATGATCTGCCGCAGAATGCGCAGCCCGGCATGCGCGTGATCGCGGCTCCCGCCGAGATCCAGGCGCAGACAGGCCAGCCGCAGGCATAGCGCCCGCACATTGACATGGTATCTTCCCGGAAGTACGGGCGAATTGTGCCACCTTTCCCCGCATGATATACTCATCCTGATCCGGTGCGTATAGACTGGCGCGCGGATGTCGGGATGCAGCCAATCGTGCGGCTTTCTCGTTCATTCATTATTCGCATCCCGCGACAGGATAGCGCATATCCATTGTAGTCATTTCGTCATCATTCATTGATCGTCTAATGATCCCCATTTGGGGCTGAACAACGGCTCCTTCCGCTCCGCTGCGGCAAACGCTTACATGTCGCTGGGGGAGGGGGGTGTTTTTTCATCGCGCTCTCATCGCGATGGGGGAGCACATGCGGAAGAGGCCGGGAGGGGTACTATGGATGCACATGGCTGGGGGGGGCACGGAAGCTCAAGTCAGCCTGAAACAGGAATTGCCCAGGTGCTTGATTATTACACCCGATATGGTGGCGAGCTCCTGGGTGCGCGACGCTCTGACAATCCGCTGACATTGACGCATGTCCGCTGGCATGACCCGTCTGGCCATGTTCTCGATGCCAGCCACTCGCCAGAGTCAGATGGCGATATTGATGCGGCTGAGCGAGAGGTCTGGGTACAGCTCGCGCTTGATCTCCCAGTTGCGGCAGCTGGCATGTTTGGTCCAAGCGCGCCCTGGGAGCGGCTTGCGCTCGATCAGGAAAGGGCCGCGGACTTGCTGGCGCAGCTTCGCCGCTCGCTCTCCAGTCGTGCGTCGGGGAACAGCGTTCATCCAGGGGGTCACTGGTCTCCGGCTTCTCCTAGCCCACAGCAGCCCATGGGCCAGGTCTATCCGCCCAGTCCACCTCATCCGCTCAATCCACCTGGTTTTCATCCCGGGCGGAGCGGCGGCCAACCGCCTTTCCAGGCTGGAACACTTCCGCCACTTCCCTATTCGCAGCAGCAACCGCCGTTCCAGCCGCCCTTGCCGCACTCGCCATCACCTTTCCAGCCACCCGCGCATCAGCAGGTGTCTCAGGGCAGCGGCATGGGCGGGGCGCCGCGCGTCCCACCTGGTTATGCGCCTCGATCCACTGGTGAGCCAGTGGCGCCTGGGTCAACGGGCGATCCCCGTGAGTGGACAAACTCGCGGCGTGTATCCCAGGAACCAGAGGTCACGGTGATTCCATGCATCGAAGTGGAATTGCCGCCCGTGTTCACTGATCCTACTGCCGCGGATCAGGCGCGCGACTTCACACGGGATGTCGCCCGGAGCTTCAACCGCGCGGCACGGCTATTGCCCCAGTTGCGTGAGACGCGCGGCTGGATGCGTAGCGGCAGGATGGTGCTCGCCGCGCGTTTGGCCATTGCACCAGGCATGCGTGTGCCGTCATCCATCGAAATGGAAACGGCGGCGCGGATGCTGGCGGAGGCGCTTGCCCGCAATACGCTGCCCTATACCCGCATGACTTTCGCGGAGCCGGGCGAGTGGACTCAGGGCGTTTCCTTGCCCGAGTAGCTCCTCCGGTTCTCTGGGAAGCTCCCTCCGCCCGCGAAAACGCCCCCAACAGGTGATCGGTCTCATCTGCTGGGGGCTATTCTTTTGATTCGTGTCTGCTCGTGTCTCGTGTCTGGAGGAGACGCAGCTATGGCTGGCGATCTCCAGCGCTCGTGACCTGCGAGACATCCGCTCCGGACGCTGCGCCCGTGAGATCGGGTTGGCGCCGTACGTCGGCATCGCCCGTCACGCGGGTTCGCAGCACCCAGAGGAAAGCCTCGATGAAGATTTTGCGCGACATCTTCGACTGGCCCACTCGCCGGTCCTCGAAGACAATTGGTGTCTCGCGAATGCGGAAACCGCTCTTCCAGAAGTTGTAGGCCATCTCAACCTGGAAGGCGTAGCCCTGTGCGCGAATCGCGGCCAGATTGAGCCTGCGTAGCGCCGCGGTGCGGTAGCAGCGATAGCCGCCTGTACAGTCGTGTACGGGGATGCCAAGGACCGCGCGGGCGAAAATGTTGCCGCCGCCACTAATGAATTTGCGGAGTGGCGCCCAGTTGGGTGTGCCTCCACCCTTGATATAGCGCGATCCGATGACCAGATCGGCATTCTCCGCCAACGCAAGGAATTGTGGCAAGTAGGAAGGGTTGTGCGAGAAATCGGCGTCCATCTCGAAGACGAGGTCGTACCCCTGCTCAATGGCATAGCGAAAGCCAGCGATATACGCGGTTCCCAGACCCAGCTTGCCGGGGCGGTGGAGCACATGGATGGAGCTATCGCGAGCCGACATGTCGTCGGCAATCTGGCCAGTGCCATCGGGGGAATTGTCGTCGATAATCAGGATGTCAACCGATGGCACGGCGTTCTGAATGTCCCGTACCAGCGTAACGATGTTTTCCCGCTCATTATAGGTAGGAATCGCGATAATTGCTCTCACTGTCATGATTCTCCAGTAGCATCAGCCGGGAGGTCCATACTGGCCTCGCCTGTATGCCTGTATTGGGCCTCATCGATGTCGCAGCCTGAGCCAGACATTGTTGTTTAGGTGGTATTCATGCGCGGGCTGATGTTCTGCTGCGGTTGGCGCATGAGTATGCCATGAGTATGGTATGCGTATGCACGGGCGAGAATCCAGTTCTGGCCCATCCAGGCTCGATGAACGCTGTATGAGACCCTCCCCCAGCGCTACGCACTCCCGGAGAATCTCTGGTTCCTATAGCTGGCGAGGGAACCCATATCGGCCTGCTCGACCGTCTACATGGCCTCGACGGCGTACATATACCCAAGAGCAGCAGATGTCCTCAACGACACCAGCCTCCCGGCCCATTCTGGCATAGGCCGACAGAAACGGCAAGTAAGGGAGTCCATTCACCCCCCGACCAGGCAGAGCATTTTCTCGTCGCGTTCCGCCAACGTCTCTGACGATACGCAGAGATACATAGAGATACGCCAGGGGTTGCTCTAACAGACTCTCCGGCGCAGATCCGCCAGCCGCAGGATAGTAATCTTGCGCTTCTCGGTGCTGATGAAGCGCTTATCTACAAAATAGCCAAGCACCTTGTTGACGCTCTCGCGCGACGCACCCACCAGCGCCGCTAGATCGCTTTGGGTCAGCCGCATGTCGATACGAATACCGTCGGGCGTGCGCACGCCGTGCAGTTCAGCCAGATCGAGCAGCTTCTTTGCCACCCGCCCATGCACATCCAGGAAGAGCAAATCTTCGATCATAGAGTCGGTCTGGCGTAGCCGCCGCGAGAGCATATTCATCACCTGAATGGCAATGCGTGGGTGATGGATGACGATATTGATGAAGTCGCTTCGTTGCAGGGCATACACTTCAACCATGTCAATAGCGACGGCACTGGCCGAGCGCGGCTGACCATCGAGCAGCGCCAGCTCCCCGAAATAGTCGCCGGGACCAAAGACCGCCAGCACCACCTCATGTCCGTCCGGGCTGTTGATGCAGATCTTGACCTTGCCCTCACGAATGACGTAGAGCACCTGGCCGGGATCGTCCCGGTGAAAGATCACCTCGCCCGGTCTGAATGCGCGGCGGCGGGCAGCCCTTGCCAACTCGCGCAGTGCTTCAGGGTCGAGGGTGGAGAAAAGCGAAACCTGCGCAAACGTGGCAATATGGCCCTGATCGCCGGTGGAGGAAGGCGTCACGGGCATGCCAGAAATGCGTGTGGCTGCTCGAGCCTGCGAACCGCCTCGTCTATCGTCTTGTCCCACCGGCGTACCTCCTTGGTTCTCACACACTGCCGATCTGCTGTCTGCTCCAGACTCGATGAAACGCTTGTATCGCCAGTGTCGGTAGCCTGGATATCACAACCTGGCCTGGCACTCGTTCTGTCGCGGGCCGCGCGGAGGCCACGCCACGGCAGAAGTGGAGCGCCCCCAGGCATCTCTCCTCGTATTCTAACACTGTGCGCAAGCCCCACACCGCAATATTCCTACCCTGCCACGGATAAGAAGCGAGCCGCGATTGTGCCGCGCCGCCTGACGAACTATTGCTCGCGCTCTGGCGTACAATATGTAGAACGTAGGATAGGACAGGGAGGAACGACGTAGCTCCCGAATGTCTGACGCCCCATGCGGCATAGAGAGCGGCATGCCGATGACGCGCATCCTCATCGTGGATGATGAACCGAATCTGGTAGAGTTGTTGCGCGGCTACTTCAGCCGTGAAGGATACGACGTCGCTACCGCCGCGGATGGCCCAGACGCACTGGAGAGGGCTCGCGCATTCGTCCCTGAGGTAATTGTGCTCGATGTCATGTTGCCAGGGATGGATGGGATCGAGGTCTGCCGGCAGGTTCGCCGTTTCTCAGACGCCTATATCCTGTTGCTGACTGCGCGCACCGAGGAGATTGACAAGATCGTGGGGTTATCAGTGGGGGCGGATGACTACGTCACCAAGCCGTTTAGTCCGCGAGAGGTCGTTGCCCGGGTCAAAGCGCTGCTGCGGCGACCTCGGAGCGTGTCACTGGCGAATGGTCCGAACGGCCTAGAGGGCTCAGGTGCGCGCGGGACCCAAGCCGGAGTCTCCACACCGCCGCTACGGATCGGTTCTCTGGTGATTGATGAGGACGCGTATGTCGTCACGCGGAGCGGTACGCCGGTTGAACTGACCGCCAGAGAGTTTGCGCTGCTCGCTACGCTGGCGCGCCATCCGGGGCGCGTCTTTACCCGGACGCAACTGCTAGAGCAGGTCTGGGGTGACGAGTATTACGATGATCATGTCGTTGACGTGCATATCGCCAATCTGCGCAAGAAACTCGAAGACGACGCGGCGCATCCACGCTATATTGCCACGGTGCGCGGTGTCGGGTACCGTATAGCGCCAGACCTTCCTGGATAGTGTCATCTGATCTCAGATGATCTCAGATAACGCAGGACGCAAGGACAGGAGCGGACACGTGCGGTGGGTGATGGAATGGACAACGCGCTGGGCCAAAGTGAGCCTGAGAACCAAGCTCTTCGTCTCCTACCTTGCGCTGGTGCTGATGGGTGTCGCAACCGTCTTCGTCGTCATGTCCGCGTTCGCCCCGGATTTCTTCGCCAACTCGATGCACTCCATGATGTCCGGCATTGGCGGGGGTAATGGCGGTATGGGCAGCGGCATGATGGGTGGTCAGGGATTGGCAGGGTCCAGCGTAACCGATAGCCTCGATGCCGCTTTCCGCCAGGCACTCACGCAGGGGCTGGCGCTGGCGACGGTGCTGGCGACGGCAGGTGCGCTCGTGCTGAGCTACTTCGTCGCCCGCCAGATTGCGCGGCCAGTACAGCGGATGCTCGCGGCGACCCAACGCATCGGGCGAGGTCATTATGCCGAGCGTGTGGCCGTTCCGGGCGCGAATGCTGGGGATGAGTTGGGCCAACTTGCGGCGAGCTTCAACGAGATGGCCAGCGCGCTGGAACAGACCGAGCGCCGCCGTGTCGAGCTGGTTGGCGATGTAGCACATGAGCTGCGCACGCCAATTACGACGCTGACCGGCTATCTGGAAGGACTGATGGATGGCGTCGTGGAGCCTTCGCCTGAAACCTGGGCGACGCTGCATACCGAATCGCTGCGGCTGCGGCGGCTTGTGGATGATCTGCAAGAGCTGTCGCGCGCCGAAGCCGGGCAGATTCCGCTGCATACCGCGCGCATCTCGCCCGCGAGCGTCGTGAACGCGGCCCGTGAACGTGTCGCGGCCCAATATGCCGAGAAGGGGCTGGAGCTACGCATCACGGAGCCCACGAACCTCCCCGCTATTTCCGCTGATCCCGACCGCGCGGTGCAGGTGCTGACAAATCTGCTGACGAATGCTTTGCGTTATACCCCTGCTACGCAGAGTTCTCCCGGTCGGGTCGAGGTGAGCGTCACGCGGGAAGGGCGCATGCTGGCCTTCCATGTGCGGGATACGGGCGTAGGCATCGCACACGACGATCTGCCGCGAATCTTCGAACGGTTCTACCGGGTAGAGAAGTCGCGCGCTCGCGCGTTGGGCGGCACGGGCATTGGCCTGACCATCGCGGAAGCGCTCGTCGAGGCGATGCACGGTACGATGCGCGCCGAGAGCCCTGGCCTGGGTCAGGGGAGCACCTTCACGTTCACTCTCCCCATTGCCGGATAGCGCAACCAGCGCGGATGCCACAGCGCTCCCCTCATGCATCCTCAGCTTCACCGCCCCCCAATGCTTCAGGCTTGACCAAATCTTGATCTTCCCCGCATGCTCTCTTGATCTGGCTGGGATACGCTCTCTTCAGAGGAGAGAGATCAAGGCTGTTTCAGGCGCATAAGGGCACGGAGGCACGGAGGGAAGAGGTGATGATGATGAGCATCGTCGTGGTCGGCGGCGTGGGGATGGGCCTGTTTGGCCCGCTTGGCATGCTGCTGATGACACTCGTCTGGGGTGGGTTGGTGCTCCTGCTGGTCTGGGGCGTCAGGCACTCCTTCCCCTATGAGCGCCGCAGCGATGACGAGGTGGCGCGAGATGTTCTCGCGCGTCGCTACGCAGCGGGTGAGATGTCTGAAGCGGAGTACCAGCAGGCGCTACGCACGCTGAGATACGACTAGCCCGCGGATGATTGGAAGCACCAGCAGGGCTGGCACATGGCGCCCTGTGGCGAGTGGACGAAATGCGCCAGACGCGACACGACAGAGGAGGAAGATACCATGAACACGCGATGGATTGTTGCCCTTGGGGCACTGCTTCTCATAGGAGCGCTGGTCGTCACAGGTGTCGGTATGGCGCAGGCCTGGGGGGCATTTTCGCCGCAGCCGCAGAACGCCGCCACTCAGCAGGGGCCGTATGGGCCGGGTGGGATGATGGGACCAGGATACGGAGGACCAGGGCACATGATGGGTCCGGGCGGAATGATGGGCGGCTACCAGAACGGCCAGAGCCAGCAGAACCCGGCCAACGCGACGCCGGTCAGCGGCAATACGGTCGCCATCCAGAACTTTGCGTACCAGCCTGCCAATCTACAGGTCCGGGTAGGTACGACCGTGACATGGACCAATAAGGATACCGCCCCGCATACCGTGACCTTCCGTGATACCACCCTCACGAGCAGCGGCATTCTACGCCAGGGCGATACCTACCGGTACACGTTCACCCGGCCGGGCACCTTCACCTACTATTGCGACCTGCACCGGTACATGACGGCACAGGTTATCGTCACGCAATAATCGGGGATAAACGCCTGATGATGCCCGATTATGTCTGATGTCCGCGGCGTTGGTCAGGCACAAATGCTGCAGGCAATTGATGCTGATAGCGCCATGAGGGATTGGGAGAAAGAGGGTAGCCATATGATGTGGGGATATGGATGGAATGGGCTGATGATCTTGTGGATGTTCATTGCCGCCATCTTCTGGCTCGGGGCGTTGGGCGTCCTGATCTGGGCGCTGGTGCGCTGGCTGGGTGGCCGTACCCACATCCCGTACACGACGCCTCCGCCAGCCGGGAGCGGCCCATCCGCGATGGAGATCTTGCGCCAGCGGTACGCTCGTGGCGAGATCGACGCGACCACCTTTGAGCAGATGCGCGAGCGACTCGAAGCCAGCGGGAGCGCCACCCAGCCCGGGGACGCAAGCGACTCTCATGAGTTTAGCAGCCCGCGAAGCTAAGCGCCCATCCTGCGCGCCTGGCAAGAAGATCGTGACCTCCCGGATGGAGAGAGTACACACGCCAGAGTACTCCTCCACTGGGAGGTCACCGCTATCTGTTGGCACATGTGGAGACGACGACGAAAGGCGAAAGGATAGTGGGGAGGATAGTGGGGAGGATAGACCAGAAGTGGCGCGCAGCGGGCCGCTATGCAGCGGCGCTATAGGTGAGGATATCGCCGTAGCAGTGGTAGCCGAGCGAGCGCACCACTCGTATCATGTCGGTCTCGCGCGCGGCATGGCTGTAGAGCGGGAGGCGCTTCGTCGCCAGCACTGTTTTGGTCGCCCGCGCAATCACAGCGCGCGCCAGCCCATCTTCCGGCGATGACTCGGCGGCAGCGGTGATTTCCCAGACGTGAGGCGACTGCGAGCGCAACCCAGCAAACGCCTGAATAGCGGCGTCGCCATCGCGAATCACGAAGACGCCCGCACCGAAGCGCGCGAGCAGCCGGAGCGCGGCGGGGTCCATTTCCTGGGTGTCGTCGAGCGGCTCAATCCAGTCTAGCCAGGAACCCAGATACGGGCGGAAGGTGCTGGAGAGCGTATACCACTGGCGCAGGTGCGCGGCTTCGAGTGGGAAGCGGTCGGCGGAGGTGATTCTTCGTAGCACCCCTTCCAGTGCTATGCGGCCATCCGGAGTAAAGAGCGCCTCGGGGCGTACTTCGCGCAAGAGCAGCGAGATCGGCACACGCAACTCCGGCGCGACCACCGCTACGCCGCCACGAGGCATGCCCGCTACCTCCGGCAGCGGCGAGACGAGATGCAGCAACTGACGACGTCCAAAGAGTAACTCCATCGGATCGACATCGTTGCGCGCGACCAGCATATGCCAGCCGGAGCGCCGCAAATCCGTTGGCGGGCATCCAAGTGCCATACCAAAGTGGGTATCAAGGACGGCAAGCGCCTCCTTAACGCTCCCCACCAGATGATCTGGTTCAGCCATTGCGCATCATGCCCCTCGCTAGTGTCTCGCTAGTGTCTCGATGCCGCTCTCTCGCACCATGCCGCCATTGTACCGCAATTCGAATGCCGCGCGGACACCAGTTGCGACTGTTGCATTATCCCACTTCCACGGAAATCTGTTATGCTGGGCACGCAGGCAGGCAGAGAGCGGAGGAGTGACCGATCCGTGGAGATTCAACGGACAGGCTACGTCACGAAGATCGCGTTGGCGGCGGCATTTGCCGTGCTGATGGTGGCCGCGGATATATTTGTTGCGGTGTATCTCATTACCATTGGACGGTTTCCTGATTTCTGGAGCGCTGGCACTTTAGCGATCGTGCTCTCGGTACTGCTTCTCTTGATGGAGACGGCTGCTATCTGTTTCAACGTTCGGAGACTTATCGTAAGGAAGCGGCAGGCAGCGTCCGTCGCGGCACGCGACCCATCCATCGTTGAGGAGGCGTCCCCACAGCCAGATGGTTCCCTTGCCTTGCCCACTGGCGAATCCCTGAAGCTGAAACGCCGGTATAGCCTCAACGCCGTATTTCGGAGCCTGAACGCCATCCCGTATATGCTCTGGCTGGTTTACTTCAGTGAAATAGTGATCTTCCAGGTACTCCCGTCGTTTGACCGCTCGCTGCTCAACCTCAACTATAAACCGGGTCTGGACGGCCCGCTCGCATCACCACCAACGGCGCTCGACTGGCTGGCGGCTGCCCTTCCGCTGCTGCTTGCAGCGAGCGTGTTCGTCTACGGCGCATGGCAGAACATGCGCGATTGCTTTAGCCAGATTGTGGCCGACGATGCGGGCGTTACTGTGCGCGATGGCTTGCGCCGCCGTCGTATTCGGTGGAGTGAGATTGACCTGTTCGCGCGTATGCCAGATACGGCTACCACTCTGCCACTCGGCACCTACGTTCTCTGGAGCCATTCGCAATCACTGAGCTTCAGCATTCCAGGCATTGAGCAAGAGCCAGATTATGCGTCAGACATTCGCGAATGGGAGGCGCGGTATGTCTTTGCTGGTGGATACAATCGGTACTTACAGGATGTGCAGCGGCTGCTGGCGACCATCGTGGCCCGCGCACGGATGCCACTGTTGATCGTGCATGACACCTCAGGGCGGCGCAACCTGAGTCGGAAGGGAAGCGCTATCGCCTCAATGACTGAGGTAGAAGCGCTGGCGCTGCCACTGGCGGAACCACGGTATATGCCCTCAGGCGATCCAGCCAGCGGGATGCTAGGTGAAGGAGAGCAGATCTCCCTCCGCGCACATACCTGGCCCTTGGGCGTTACAGGCGATTGGCGGAACGACATCACACAGTGCCTGATAGGAATCCTCATGCTGGGCTGGCTGGCAGTGCAATTCAGCCATCTCTGGCCGGTCTCGCTTGCTATAGTCGCCATCATGACCTTGCAGTTGACGCTCTATATCATCTTGTTGATGCGCCAGCGCCGCTACAACCATCTGCCTGATGTCCGCGCTGACGAGTCTGGCCTCACAACCTGGGGCTCCTCTAAAGACCAGCCCATCACGATTCCCTGGCAGAGCATTGCGGCATGGGTTGTCGTTCCGCCGAAGCCTGGCAGCACACGACCGTTCCGCTATGTGGTCGTTGGCCATGGATTACGGCTCGCATGGCGTGAGTCGATCTTTGTACACTATTCCTGGCATGACGTCGGCGGCGACCCATATAGGGCCTACCGTGAGCCAGCCATGCGATTACACGCGCTGATCGCGGCACGCACCGGCCTGCCTCTGCGCCAATTCCGGCTAGATGCGACGCCAATAATACCTCATGCGTGATGGCTCTCGGATCCAGGTCCATTGATGTAGGCGTTTTGCCTACAGACGAGGCGCAATGTCGAGACGGTTTCCTGACAGACCAAATATCACAAACGCATCACAATCCATTGTGGAGGACGGACGATCACAGGACGCTCAATCAAGCCTGTAATGATGTCGTCTCAATGGAGGCTCTGTTATGGCTACTCGTCTTGCCCCGCACAAACCACTGCCACGAACGCGACCCTCGCCGAGATTTGCGACGCGCCGTCGTGCCGCATCCCACAGCGACATATACAAGCTACAACGGCAGGGGACCGCGATACGGCGTCTGCCGTTGCCTGGCATCTCGAAGCCGAACGTTGCTCTTGCCGGACTGCAACTGCTCGTTGGCTACGAATGGCTCGTGTCGGGCGTTGATAAGATACTGCTGGGCACGTTCCCCGACAGGCTGCCCGGTCTCCTGACCGGCACAATCAGCGGTGGGCAGCTGCCTGGCTTCTTCGCGGCGCTCCTGCAGAATCTCGTGCTGCCGAATGCCGGGTTCTTTGGCATATTCATCGAATGGAGTGAGATGCTGGCGGGCCTGGGACTCATAGCTGCTGGACTGGTGACGCTGCTGCGCCCGCTTGCCGAGCGCTATCTGAGTCTGCGGGCGGCGCTGTTCTTCTCGTATGGCGCGCGCCTGCTCGATCTGCTGGCGCCGTTTGCCGCCGCTGGCGCTGCGCTGCTGGGTCTCAGCTTCTTTGTGCTGGACGGCTTGCCAACCCCATGGTTCGCGCCCAGCGTTGCCTACGGCGGTGCGATTGATACCGGCCTATTCCTGGCCGTTGCCAGCGTGATACTCATCGTTGGCCAGATGCTCCCTCGCCAGCGCGCGTGAATGCACAGCGAGCAGAAAAATACCCCCTCCCCGGCATAGGGAAGGGGGTATTTGAGTGTTTCTGGCTACACGAGGATGCCCATCGGCTGTTCGAGCAGACGCTTGAGCTCCTGGAGGAAGCGTGCGGCAATCGCGCCATCCAGCGCGCGGTGATCTACCGACATCGTGACCTTCATGATGTCGCGGACCACCACCTGCCCCTCGCGCACGACCGGCGTTGGCACAATCGCCCCAACCGCCAGAATCGCTGACTCCGGCGGGTTGATGACGGCGGTGAACTCATCGACACCATACATGCCCAGGTTGCTCACCGTGAACGTGCCGCCGCTGAACTCCTCTGGCTTCAGCTTGCCCGCACGGGCCGCCTCCGTCAGCCGTCGCGACTCGCGTGCGATATCGAGTACGCCGTGCTTGTCGGCGTCGCGCACGACCGGCACGATCAGCCCTGTTTCCAGCGCGACCGCGATGCCGACGTTGATATGTGACTTGAAGAGAAGCTGTTCGCCATCGAACGAGACGTTGACCTCCGGCATGTCCAGCAGCACCATCGCGACCGCCTTGACGATCAGATCGTTGTAGCTGACCTTGATCGGATTCGGCAGACCTGCGGCGTACTCGTTGATGGAGTTGCGCATCTCGCCCAGCTTGTCCGTCTCGATGGAGACCGTCACGTAGAAGTGTGGCGCCGTTTGCATGCTCTGTTGCAACCGCCGCGCAATCGTCTTGCGCATCGTGGTCAGCGGCTGCGCGCGTACTTCTTCGCCTGGGGCCGCCGCTGGCACCGGGGCAATCGGAGCAACCGGCGCGGGCGCTGGTTGTGCCGCTGGGGCCGCCTGTGCCGCTGCTGGCGCGGCTTGCGGCTGGGGAGCCTGTGGCGCGGCTGTGGGCGCCTGCGCGCCTGCCAGATACGCCTGCACATCGTCGCGCACGATACGACCACTTGGGCCAGTGCCGTGGATGCGCGCAATGTCGAGATTGTGCTCGGCGGCGATATGGCGCGCCAGCGGGCTGATGAAGATGCGCCCGCCGTTCTCGGTGGCTGGCTGCGTCGTCGGCTCGGCGACGGCTGTGCGGGTAGCGCTAACAGGTGTCGCGGGCTTCGCTCCGTTCGCCGGACCCTGAGCCGGTGGCGCTGCCTGTCTGGAGGCTGCTGGCCTGGCGCCGGGCGTTTCTCCCGGCAGCGGCTCATACGCCGCGCCGATCAGCGCGATTGGCCCCCCGATGGGAACCGTCTCGCCTTCCTGCGCGATGATCTTGCGCAGCACGCCAGAGGCGAATGCCTCGGCCTCGATGTTGACCTTATCGGTCTCGATCTCCGCCAGCGCATCGCCCTTCTGCACGGGATCACCTTCGTGCTTGAGCCAGCGGAGGATTTTCCCTTCTTCCATTGTGTCGCCCATCTTGGGCATCACCACTGTCTGCATATCGGCGATCCCTCCTATCGTGCGCCCGCTGGCTGCGGTACGATGGCCTTGACGGCAGCGATCACATCATCACGGGAGGGCAGAGCAAGCTTCTCAAGCGGCTTGCTATAGGGCATCGGCACGTCCTTGCCCGTCACATGGCCAATCGGCGCGTCGAGCCAGTCGAAGCCATGCTCGTAGATTAGCGCGATGACACCCTGCCCGGTCCCGTAATACTTCCAGCCCTCCTCGGCAACCACGACGCGGTTCGTCTTGCGCAGGGAGTCGAGCACGAGGTCCAGATCAATGGGACGAATCGAGCGCAGGTCGATCACCTCGGCCTCGATGCCCTCTTTCGCCAGATCTTCCGCTGCCTGCAAGCAGATATGCACCATGCGCGAGTACGTCAGCAGGGTGACATCTTTGCCCTCACGGCGCACGATACCGCGATTGAGCGGCACGGTATACTCCTCACCCTCGTCAGGTACCTCGCCCTTGAGGTTGTAGAGTAGCTCATGCTCGACGAAAAGAATCGGGTCGTCGTCGCGGATGGCCGCTTTGAGCATGCCCTTCGCGTCGTAGGGCGTCGCGGGCATCACCACTTTGAGGCCGGGAATGTGAGCATACATCGTCTCAAGGAACTGCGAGTGCTGGGCGCCGCGTTGTGCGCCGCCGCCGCCCGGCATACGGATGACCATCGGGATGCTTGGCTGGCCGCCAAACATATAGCGGAACTTGGCGGCGCTATTGATGATCAGGTCGCTGGCGAGCAGGCTGAAGTTCATCGTCATCAGCTCGGCGACGGGCCGCAATCCTCCGAGCGCGGAGCCGATGGCTGTGCCGATGATGACCTCTTCCGCCAGAGGCGTATCTTTGACGCGCTTCTCGCCAAACTCCTCGAAGAGTCCCTTGGTGACGGCATACGTGCCGCCGTATCCGGCGATATCCTCTCCCAGGATATAGACCCGCTCATCACGCGCCATCTCCTCGCGCAAGGCTTCGCGCAGCGCGTCACGGTAGGTAATCGTTCGCATCGTCTTCTATCTCTATCTTCTCTATCTCTGGTCTCTCACGCTTCAGGTCTGTCGTGCGATGCCAGCCGCTAGTCGCGTGGGGTGCTGGGCTTATTGCGCCAGGCGATTGCGCCCGTGCCATCCACGAGCACGTCTTCGTACAGATCGTCGGCACCCGGGAAGGGGCTTTCGTCCGCGAACCGCGCGATCTCCTCGACCTCGGCATCAACCCGCTCATTGGTAGCGCCAATCTCGTCGTCGGTGATCAGATGATTTTCTTTGAGCTTCTCCTCAAAGAGCGCGATGGGGTCGCGTGTGGAACGCCAGCGGGCCTCCTCATCGCGGGTGCGATAATAGGCAGGGTCTGTCATTGAGTGGCCACGGAAGCGATAGGTGACGGATTCGATGAGCGTCGGGCCTTCGCCTTTGCGTGCCCGCTCTGCTGCGCGCAACATCGTCTCGCGCACGGCCAGCAGATCCATGCCGTCGACATGCTCGTACGCCACACCATAGGCGGCTGCGCGCGGCTCCAGCGAGGAGACGGCCCAGGCTTTGGTAACGGCCATACCCATCGAGTACTGGTTGTTCTCGCAATAAAAGACCACCGGCAGCTTCCAGAGGCTCGCCAGATTGAGCGACTCGTGGAACGCGCCCTCGTCCACCGCGCCATCGCCAAACATGACGGCCACGATGTCTGTCGTATTCTGATACTGACAGGCGAAGCCAAGGCCCGTGCCAATAGGGAGCTGCGCGCCGACGATGGCCTGGCCACCGATGAGACGGTGTTCGTTGCTGTACATGTGCATCGAGCCGCCACGGCCCTTGCTGCATCCAGTCACCTTGCCAAAGAGCTCGGCCATCACCTGTTTGGGATCGACGCCCTTGAGGATGGCATGCCCATGCTCGCGGTAGCTACTGGCCACGTAATCGGTCGGTCGCAATGCGCTGATCGCGCCGACGCCGCTTGCCTCCTGTCCAATGTAGAGGTGCAGGAAGCCCCCGATTTTGCCAAGGGTATATTCCTCGGCGGCTTTCTCCTCGAAACGCCGGAGGAGGACCATCTGATAATGCATGTGGAGCAGTTGCTCCCGGTCCAGTCCGGCCAGTGTGACATTCCCTATGGCCATCGTTTCCCCTGTCTCCTCCCTGCCCGGCTGGGCAGGATGTGCGCCCGCATGGACGCTGTACCGTGCGACGTTGTGCCGCCGCGTTTATTTTGAAGCGCGTGCATGCGCCTCAGTTGCCTGCTATAAGCTCTGTTGTGGCCGTGCTTATCTCCCGGCGTCCCTGATGTTCCCCTGATGCTGATGCGGCGTGACGTTCGCTGGCATGAGCGGTATACTATGGTGCGCCAGGGACAGCGCGAAATGTCGCGCATACCATTTCCTGAGAGAGGAAATCATCGCAACATGACCTATGTGATCTGCCAGCCCTGCATCGGCGTGAAGGACGCATCGTGTGTGGACGTCTGTCCGGTGGACTGCATTCACGCGCGGGAGGAAGACGAGCAGTATTATATTGATCCGTCGGAATGTATCGATTGCGGCGCGTGCGAACCAGCCTGCCCGGTGGACGCCATCTTCGAGGAGGGCGCAGTGCCTGCCGAGTGGCGCGAGTTTACGCGAATCAACGCCGAGTACTTCGAGAAAGCAACATGAACTGGCTCATGCAGGGAAGCCACCCCGACCCATGAGCACAGCAGCAGAGCAAGGCATGCGTCATCGCGCATAAAAATGCCCGACCTTCCGCAGAAGTCGGGCTTCGTTGCTCGGCTTTTGACGTACTACGCGGACTCCTCCAGCACCATTGCCGAGTGCGCGTCGCCAGCGGCGCCATTGGCCGCCGAATGGTTGTTCAGGTGCGACCAGCCGTCCGCCGCAGCGAGTGCGGGCCAGACGTGCCGGGCAAGGGCAGCTACTTTGCTGGGACAGCCGCTCCCAGGGCAGATACCAGACAGAAGAGCACGGCGAAGGTGATGGTCATGCGGAAAAGCAACCGATCAATACCACGCCGGGTCTTGAAGACGGTACCAGTGCCGCCAAAGACGCTGCCAAGCCCGGCGCCGCGTGCCTGGAGCAGAATCGCGATAGTCAGGGCAACGCCGAGAATGATCTGGACGATTTGAATAACCGCAAGATATGGTGTGAAAAAGCCCACGCGCCGCCCTCGCTTCTCGCTGCGAATCGTACCGTTCCGTTCTGTCTCTCTTGCGAGCGTCTCGCAAACCCTGGAAGTCATACGAGACACCATCTATGTTATTTTAACACCCTCCGCCAAAAACCCGCAACTGGCTACACCTCTTGGGTCGTCGCTCTCGCACGTGCTTTGCCACGACGCTGCGCTTCGCCATGCAGAGTGAGTATCTACTAGAGCAGATTCAAGCTCTGCGGGGGCTTGCGCTCTGTGCCGAAAAAGGGCAGGATAGTGCACGTGCCAAAGAACTCTTGGAACAGAGTCTTGCCCTGGTAGAGAAGAGTGAGTGGCCATTGCGGCGCACTGATGCGCTCGTTGCCATGGGCGCTTTTCTCTTGCGAGCAGACTCGGGCTCCCTTCGTGGCGCTTCGGCCCTGGCAGAAGCAAGGACAATCTATGGTAGATTGGGACTGAATCGCGCCATAGATGATTTTGGCATCGCCTAGAAAGCATATCCGTGATGATCCAGCATCAGAATGAGCAGATTACCTGGTTTCAGTTTGAATCGCTGCGGATGCGTAGCGACCTGGTGACGCATGGCGTCTTCGGACGCTATGGCGGAGTCAGTTCCGCACCGTATCATACGTTGAATGCTGGACCCACCACGCAGGATGATCCCGCGGCGCGTGCCGAAAACTATCGGCGGATACGTGCCACTCTCCCTGGCCAACCCGTGCTCGTGGGAACACGACCATTACAGGGCAGCTCCGTGCGCGAAGTGACGGCGCAGGACATTGATTGGCGCGCGCCAGCCGCGAATATCCTGCCTGAGGGATGCGACGCGTTTATCACGCAAGTGCGCGGTATTGGCTTGTTCTGGGCCGTCGCTGATTGCGCGGTTGTCATGCTCGTTGATCCCGTTCACCGGGCTATTGGCCTGACCCACGCTGGTTGGCGTGGAACGCAAGGTGCCATTGTGCGCAATACGCTTGAAATGATGCGGGAACGTTACGCCACGAAACCGTCTGATCTTCTGGCAGCTATCGCGCCGAGTATCGGCCCCTGCTGCTATGAAGTAGACGCGCCTGTTCGCCAGGCATTCGAGGCCAATGCCTTCGTCCGTAAGACCGCTCGCTTTCTCACGGTGAACGTTCAAGAGGAGAGTGGTATCGAGCGCGAGTCGCTACGTCTGGATCTTGCGGCATCCAATCATGCTCAACTGGTAGAGCTGGGGATTCCAGACCAGCACATCACCGTAAGTGACCTTTGCCCAGGATCCCGGACGGATCTGTTTTTCTCACATAGGATGGAAGGTGGGCATACTGGACGTTTCGCGGTCGTGTTGGGTCTCGTATAAGGTGTAACTGGTGTTGTGTTGGGTACGTTCAGATGGAAGCGGGTCTGTTAGATGGCACTCTTGCTGCGTACGTTATTGCTACGGCTCCCGAAGGCATGGGGAGATTTATCGACGGATGCGCCTCTCTCTGAAGAAACGCGAATCACCAGTATCGCCGAAGACTCGCGCCAGGTGCAGAGCGGCAGCATCTTCGTCGCGCGCAAGGGACAAGGCACTGACGGACATCGCTACATCGCCAATGCTTTGAGCGCCGGGACAGTCGCTATCGTCGGGGAACTGCCCCGAGCGGAACTCCCTGCGCTTGCTGGATCGCCCGTACCCTATTGGCAGGTCCAGGACGGTCGCCGCGCTTTTGCCTTACTATCCTCAGCGTTTTACAACTTCCCCACCCATCGTATGACCGTCGTAGGGGTCACGGGAACGGATGGCAAGACCACAACATCCACCTACATCCATGGCATTCTCTCCGCTCACGGCCTGCAAACCGGGTTGATCTCTACTATTGCGGCATATATCGGCAACGAAGCGCTCGACACGGGTTTCCACACGACAACCCCTGAAGCGTTCGACCTTCAAGGGTATCTTGCGCGGATGGAACAGGCAGGATGCCAGGCGGTCGTGCTGGAGACGACCTCCCACGCGCTGGATCAGGAGCGCGTCGCCTACATCGACTACGATGTTGCCGTTGTCACCAACATTACCCATGAGCATCTGGACTGGCATGGAACCTGGGAGCGTTATATGCAGGCGAAAGCTCGCTTGTTCCAATCCCTCAGCACGTCTCAGCGCAAGCCAGGGATTCCCAAGAGCAGCATCCTCAATAGCGAAGATCGGTCGTACCCGTTTCTGCGGGAAATCGCAGCAGACCAGACGATTACGTATGCCGCTGGCTCAGATGGAGAAGCCATGGTCACAGCCAGCGAGATTCGTGTGAGTCATGAGGGGACGCATTTCCATCTGAGTACCCCCCTGGGAGAGACGGACGTTCAACTCGCGCAAATCGGTACGTTCAATGTCGCTAATGCCCTGGCAGCCGCCGGAGCTGGCATTGCGCTAGGGGCACAACTGGAAGATATTGTGCGCGGATTGCAGTCAGTCCATCGGGTCAAGGGCCGAATGGAATATGTCCACCAGGGGCAGTTCGATGTAGCGGTCGATTTTGCGCATACCCCGAACTCGCTTGCGCAGGTCATCGTGACGGCTCGGGCGTTGCTCCACTCAGCGGGGCGAGTCATTCTCGTATTCGGCTCAGCCGGTCTGCGTGATGTTCAGAAGCGCCGCCTTATGGGTGAAGTTGCTTGCGCGGCTGATCTTGCCATTCTGACGGCGGAAGATCCAAGGACTGAAGATGTCAACGCAATTATCGAAGAGATCGCATCTGGAATGACCGCCAACGGCAAACAGGAAGGTGCTGATTTCTTCCGCGTTCCAGACAGGCAGGAGGCCATTGATACCGCCATAGAGCTGGCGCGTCCGGGTGATCTCGTTATTTGCTGCGGGAAAGCGCACGAGCGCTCGATGGCATATGGGACTGTCGAGACCCCATGGGATGAGTTTGCCGCTATCACCAATGCGCTTGCCCGTCGCGCGTCCCACCATGAGGACAAGAGCTAGATCAGCGAAGGTGTACCCCATGTGCCTTTGGGGGAATGTCAGGCATCGCCGAGTGGTAGCGATTGTGTACGCGCCTCGCGCTGCGCCAGCAGGTGCGCCAGGCGGCGGGCGATGCCCGGACCTTCGTAGATGAAGCTCGTATAGAGCTGGAGCAGAGACGCGCCCACATCGAGCATCCGCTGCGCGTCGTCCACGGTGAAAATGCCGCCGCAGCCAATGATCGGCAGGCGACCCTCGCTCCGATGCGCCAGCGTACGCACCACCGCGACGGCGCGGGCATGTAATGGGCGCCCGCTCAGTCCCCCTGGCTCATCGCGCAGAGCAGCGGGGACGGCGGCGCTCAGGCCATCGCGGCTGGTGGTAGTGTTGACCGCGATCAGGCCGCTGGCTCCGCGCGCCAGACATACCTCAACCACCTCATCCAGCGCTGCCTCGTCCAGATCTGGGGCAACCTTCACCAGCAGTGGCTTCGGGCGCTCGCCATCCGCCTCCGCGCGTTCGCGCAACCGCGCCTGGAGCGCCGCCAACAGGGTATCTAACCGGTCGCGTTCCTGGAGGGCGCGGAGTCCCGGCGTGTTGGGCGAGCTGACGTTGACGGCGAAGTAATCGGCCCAGAGATAGAGCCGTTCGAGCGAGGCCAGATAATCGCTGACAGCATCTTCGAGCGGCGTCGCCTTTGATTTGCCCAGACTGACGCCCAGCGGCACAGATGCACTGGGCAGTTGGGCGAGCCGTTTGGCGATGACATCCGCGCCGTCATTGTTGAAGCCCATGCGATTGATGAGCGCCTGATCGCTGGTGATGCGAAAGAGGCGCGGGCGTGGATTGCCCGGCTGCGCGAAGCGGGTAATGGTGCCGATCTCGACGAAGCCGAAGCCGAGCGCCGCCAGCGCTGGAACAGCGCGCGCGTTCTTGTCGAAGCCAGCCGCCAGCCCGATGGGATGGGGGAAGCGCAGGCCAAAGACCTCGCGCTCGCGCCCCAGGTCGCCGGGCCAGGCCATTGCCGCGAACCGTGCGAGCGCCCGCGTCATCGCAGGCGAGGCTGAGACGCGCGCCAGCATCCCCAGCACCCGCTCATGGATGGCCTCGGCATCGCGTCCGGCGACGTTGAAGAGGATGGGGCGCAGCAGGCGGCGGTAGATCACGATTTTGCCTGATTCGCGGCCTGATAGGCGCGCACGCGCTCGAAGGTGGCCTCGTCAATCGCGCTGGAATCGCGCCAGTATGCCAGAAGCTGGCTGAGTTTGAGCGCGGCGTGCAGCGTGTATCCAGCGGCGGCAAGTTGCTCTGGGGCGCCCTGCTCGCGGTCAATCAGCACGGCGACATCCCGCACGTTCAGGCCATTGGCTTCGAGCACGCGGATTGCTTCGAGCTTGCTATCGGCGTGCGTCACCAGATCGTCGATGACCAGCACCGTCTCGCCCAGCGAGAAGTCGCCGTTGATCGTACCCGCGATGCCATGCGTCTTGGCCTCACGCGGCGTAATCATCGGAACGCGCGTCTGGTACATCAGGATGGCGACCAGCGGCGTCGCGGCCATGGGAATGTCGGCGTAGCGAGTGAATGCGAGCTGCTTCGCGTCGATCATCTCCTTGAGGACGGCGACGGCTCTATCCATGGCGTCGGGCCAGGAGCGCAGCACACGCAAATCCACATAAATGGGCGAGAGCGGCGCATCCGGCTCGCGCTCGTGCAGCTTCAGACGGAACGCGCCGAACTTCACCGCGCCGCATTCCAGCAGCGCATCGGCAAACGCCCGCTGTGTCGCGGTCATTGTCATTTCATCGCTCATCTGGTGTACCCCATTCATCTATCTTGTTGCCGTCGACTCTGTTCATCGACATGGATGGTTGGGTGCAAGAGTTCCCCCGCCGCAGACTGAAGACCCGCGGCCAATCCTGCCTGCACCGTATCTGCTCGCCATTGGAGTGATTGCTGAACGATCGGGATGAGCGGCGGTATGCGTGCCGCGGAGGTCTCATTATCTCTAGCCTCATCCTCACTGCCTTCGTAACCCCTCAATAGCCTCGCGCAATCGCTGGGCCTCGCCCCGGGCCACCTCGGCGAAGTCCGCGCCACCCGACGCGTAGATGACGCTGCGCGACGCGCTGAGGAGCAGGCCAGCGCCCTGGTTGTCCAACCCGCCAGTGACCGACGCGGCGAGATCGCCGCCCTGCGCGCCGATGCCCGGTATCAGCAGCGGCAGATCGCCCACCGCCTGGCGCACCATCCGAATCTGCTCCGGATAGGTCGCGCCAACCACCAGTCCGCAGTTGCCATTGGTATTCCAGTCGTGTGCCACGGTCCGCGCCACCGCTATGTAGAGCGGCTGCGCCATCACTTCCCCGCTCGCGTGTACCGTGAGATGCTGGAACTCGTCCGCGCCGGGATTCGACGTGTGGACGAGGATGAAGCAGCCCCGGTCGGCCCGCTTCAGGAACGGCTGCAGCGCGTCGCCGCCAAGGTAAGGATGCAGCGTGACGGCATCGGCGCCCAGCGTATCGAAGATCGCAGCGGCATAAGCCTCGGCGGTGCTGCCGATATCGCCGCGCTTGGCGTCCAGCAGCACAGGTATATCCGGGTAGCGGCTGTGGATGTAGGCGATGGTGCGGGCGAGCGCATTCCAGCCCGCGGCGCCATGGCGCTCATAGAAGGCGGCGTTCGGCTTGTAAGCACAGACGAGATCGGCGGTGGCATCTATGATGGCGGCATTGAAAGCGAAAAACGCTGTCTCGACATCGCCGCCGCTGCTACCGCTACCTTTGTGTGCTTCCGGCAGCCTATCCAGCTCCAGGTCCAGCCCGATACAGAGCAACGTTCGCCCATCGTGCCAGCGGCGTCGCACCTTCTCCAGAAAGCCTCCGGTCCCTGCCGTGGCGGATATCGCGTCGGTCACGATGCCTTCTCCTGTCTGTTCAGTTGTTCATTCGGCGGGCGTCTCGTTGGTCGGCGGTTTTGCCGAGCGTGGCGGGACGACGGGCAGCGAGAGCACGAGATCGAAATCGTCGTCTGCCTGGATGCGATTGAAGCGCTCGAAGCCACAGCGCTCGCAGCGATGGACGATGACATGCTCGCCATTGGGCCGCTGGAACGCACCGATGGGCGCCATTATGCCACCGCAGCCGCTCAGCCGGTCGCCAGACTTCACCGCGTCGACATGGCGCGAGTAGAGGCAGTAGGGGCAATGGTTGCGGTGATGCCCGCCGCTGGGGAGCGGCCCGACAAAACGCTGGCAGTGGCCACAGGTAAAGCTCTGATCTTGCGGGTTGGGGCCGGGCGGAGCGTTCCGGCCATAACGGGCGTCGCGCCGCCGGGTATCTCGCGCGTTCCGGCTGCCTCGTGCCCCATGTTTTGCCATGCGTTGCTCCCGCCTGGGTGACTGATTCACGCGCCCCGTTCTGTTTTGCGCCATCCGGTATGGTATTGCCCACAAGGCTACGGCGTCAAGTCGCGGGGAGGGATGCTCTCCCACCGGCCGGGCTGCCGCCATTCACGCAGATATCACACCACGTTTTCTGTCGCTGATGGAGACGGGCTGAATTGGCCGGGGAAGTCGCCGAGAGGGGACAGGGTATAGGCTATGACAGCGAGTGGGGGGAGCGCTTCGGGAACCAGGGCCACAAAGGGCGCGAACGAGTACACCAGGAACCGTCCACCAAGGAGCGGCGCAAGCTCAAGGATGAGATAAGACCCATTGGCGGCCACGAGAAGCAGCGCTACCAGTCCCACGACCCACCTCCACTGCCGCCGTTGGACACAGGCAACGAGCGCAGCCACACCGACGCCGAGGCAGAAGGCGAAAATGGTCTGCCCGACAAGATTTACCAGCAATGCGGGCAGCACTGGAAGGATCAGGTCTCCACCGTCTGAAGATGTTGCGATTTGGGTTCCCCTGTAGAACGGGACCTGGGACAGGAGAAAGAAGAGGCCAAGACAGGCGAGGGCAATGATAGCGAGCATGCGCAGTGTACGATTCACGAGGCATCTCCCTCCACTCAAACTCCACGGCAGCGTTGGCACCCGAAGGTGTCATGAAGAACCTGATGCTTCCAGCGCTGCCGCTCCAAAGGTATAGGTACGGTTGCCGTTGTATTGACCTACTGCTCCGGGGGATAGCGCTTGCTATTATACATGAGCTACAGGCGGCTCATCTGTGAGCCGCCTGGCGATCAGTGGGGCTGACCAGGCGGATTTACTTCGCTTCGTCAACCAGGCCGAAGTTTGTCCGCGAGGGAAGCATCGCGCCGAGGACGATCAAGAGCAAGCCAGCGATGCTGACGGGGGCAAACGCCCACTGTGGCAGGTGGGTGAGGTCCCAGAAGGAGCCGCCAAGCAGCGGACCAAGAAACGCGACGCCATAGCTGATCGTGAGGGTCGCGCCCGCCAGCCGGGCGACGGATGCGCGGTCGGCCAGCAGTGAGGGCAGAGCAATGCCCAGCACAAAGACGAACGACGAACTGGCGCCGAGCCATGCGGCCCAGAAAGGCTGCCAGGCGACCGGGGAGAAGACCCAGCCGAAGATCGCTACCAGGCAGACGCTCCCAGCAACCAGGAACGGCCAGCGGCGGCCCGCCAGCCGTTGCGCGAAGGGGAGGAGCGAAAGGCCCACCGGCAACTGGATGGCATTGAGCACGCCCAGGGCAAGCGGCGTGGCTTTGCTCGCGCCGATGGCGACATTGTACGGTGAGATCCAGGCGTTCATGCCAAAATAGATCAGGCTGCCGGAGCCCAGCAGGATGCCCAGGTGCAGCGCGTTCACCCGGCGGCGTGGCGCGGCAGATTCCCGCGCTCGTGCTGCCTGACCCTGAGCGGCGGATCGCGCGGGGAGCGTCGCGGCGGCGGGCGGCGCAAAGAAAAGCCAGAGCGCCAGCGCAAGCACGGTTGGCGCGGCCCAGAAGAGCATCGTGCCTGGCCAGCCGTCGGGTCCGAGGAAGCGCTGCATGATTGGCAGGGTAAATGCGGCGCCAAGCGTCTCTCCCAGGATCAGTCCATCGGTGAAGAGCGCGGCGGCCAGGCCAATACGCGTCGGAAACCACTGACGTACGAGCACCGGCACGGTCGTCTGCACCAGTGTAATGCCCAGGCTCAAGAGCACAGTGAAGATATAGAGCGGCAGCACCGCTGGCCAGAGGCCCCGCAGTACCGCACCCACCGCCAGCAGCGTCAACCCCAGCCCCACGATGCGCCGCCCACCGAGGCGTCCCGCCAGCAGCCCGGAGGGCAGGGCGAAACCCGCCATGAGCAGGAGTGGCAGCGAGGTCAGCAGTCCTGTCGCGGTATAGGAGAGACGCAGGTCGCGCTGGATCAGGGGCAAGATGGGCGCGATGGCCAGGATGACGGTGCGCAGGTTGATGCCGACAAAGAAGATCAGAGCAAAGACGAGCAGCGAACGCCACCGACCTGTCACGTGCTCAGCATGGGGAGAGATACCTGAAGACTCTGGAATGCCTGCCGCCTCGGCGAAATTGTGTGCCGGAGTATGTTCGCGGTGGGTCGAAGATGACGCCGTGTGGTCCATGTACTCCTCGAAGTCGAAGTCCGTATAGCCGATGAGAATGTGCCCACCTGCCGCGTATCTCGCCGCCGGATGGGAACCGCGATGCTGCCTTGCGCGCCCAACGGCCCGACAGCGCGATGACGGTGATGATAGTGATGATAGTGAGCAGGCCAGTGATAACTGCGAAAGCGAAGACCAGGTGAATTGTACCATGTATCTCCAGGGCCACAACATCGCCCATACCGCCTATACATCTGAGATACATGTGGCCATCGCTGGAATAAGCGCGTTGTTGGGATTGATGAGGCGTGGTGCCAGAGAGCATCCGCGATGATCTCGCCGTGCTGGGACACGTGTCATGCGCTGGCGCCGCTCGTTCTTCATGTTGTGTTCGTTCGTGTTGTGTTCGTGGCCTCTATGCGAAATGTGTTCTCACCTGTGCCATTCTGGCTGAGTTTCTTGACGGCAGGAGCCCGATTGGCTACCGTGGTGACAGATTAGGTGGGGTCAGCGCGGATGGCAGGGGTATTACAAGCGCCACACTCCCTCAGACGGGGTACATCCCCCAATGGGTCATCTCCGGATTGTTCTGGGCAGCAAGCGAATACTGCCATGTGTGTGCATGTGAGGCAGACTCCTGTTCGAGGAGGGGATGAATGGATAGGGGACGTTCGCGGTATCAGCAAGATGATGATGACTCGCGATACAGTGCAGCCGCTCGCTGGAATGAAGATGGGAATATGGGTCGGGGCGCGGAGGATGCATGGGACTTCTCATCCGAGCGCGCGCTCGTCCCACGGAAGGATGGTGGACTGAGCACTGTGCCGCTCTCCGATGCGGAGCCGCTTATCGTGCCGGGCAACGGCGTCCCAATGGGCACGCCGTTCATCAAGCGGCGCGAGCGTCCGCTCTCGCTCCGTCTGGCGGTTATCGGACTCATGTCTGCTATCCTGCTGACTGGTATCTTCGCGGCCACCCCGATGAGCACCGGCGCTACCGGTCAGGTGTCTGCCTTCCAGGCGCTCGCGGGCGCCATGGTCCTGCAGAAGAACAGCTTTTTCTACTATACCGCCCAGCCCGGCGACGATGTGGAAGCGCTCGCGAAGCAGTTCCACGTGGAGCTTGGCGGCATCTATGAGCTCAATAGCCTGCTGGCGGGCCAGGAACTCATTATTGGCAGAGCGTATAAGATACCCACTGATCCTACCTATGGCGCCACCTACCGCCCGCCTGCTTATATCGTGACGACCAGTTCGGGTGGGGGCAATGTCTTTGGGTCGAACTGGTGGAACTCCGTCTCTGGCACGCCCGACGAGGAGACAACCTGCGGCCCTGATGGCCATGGCAATCCCCTGGGCTACAAGCTGTATTCCCCGAATTGGGGGTCCCACTGGGTCCGTGGCTTCTCCTGGTACCACAACGGCGACGATCTCGCCGCTACGGACGGCAATACGATCCATGCGGCACAATCTGGTTTGGTTGTCTGGGCCGGATGGGATGGCACCAATGGCCTGGGATGGTCGGTGAAGCTCAATAACTGCAACCATATCTCAACGCTCTACGGACACATGCAGAAGGTGCTGGTCAAGCCAGGAGATCACGTGCTGGCGGGTGATCCCATTGGGCTGGAGGGTTCGACCGGCTGGTCTACTGGCCCGCACCTGCACTTCATGGTCGAGTGGGATAACAATCCAGTTGATCCGTTCCCGTATTTCGCCAGCACCTATACGATGACGCACTATGTCGCCTGAGCGAGTGCGGCGGGGTCAACCTGGATCAAGCGGTATATGCGGTTTATCAGGCTGAGTGTGGCTAGCGATTTGACAGGCGCATCATGGTTGCATACAATCGCGAGGCATATGTCTTCCAGTGGTGATGCGCGGGCAAACAGAGGTTGTTGCTCCGCCTGGCAACCGCTGGACGGCGCATCAGCCTGCGAAGAGCCTCCATCGGGAGTGTTTTTCTATCTGTCGCCCCTGCGGCGTTGGGTTGGGCTGGGAGGATTGCCTGCATGCGACGGTCACGCCTCGTGGACCGGATTGAAGCAGCCGGGCACTGTAAAGGAGCGGGTGTGAAGGGAAAACAGACACTTCGACATCAGCGTTTGGTAAGAGGATTGGTGCTGCTGGCTGGGCTGCTACCGCTGCTGCTCGCGGCGTGTGGCACATCAGGCAACGGAGGGCCGCCGCTGGCCGACGACCAGACCTTCGTCTATCCATACACGCGCTCGGACAACGTGAATCAGGTGGTGCTCGATCCGCACGCGGTAGCCTACCTGGCGGACTCGACATTCACCGACATGCTCTATTCCGGGCTGGTGACGTTCTCGCCGGATTTGACGGTGGTTGGTGACGCTGCCACCGACTGGACTGTGGATACGACCGGGAAGATTTATACCTTCCATCTGCGGCAAAACATGCATTTCAGCGATGGCACGCCGCTCACGGCGACGGACTTTGCCTATAGCCTCAGTCGCGCCTTCGATCCACACCTGTGCGATGTGCTCGACAAAGCTACGTACGGTCCTGCACCAGGCGGCACGGGATTCTGCTCCCCGGGACTCATCCAGAACTTCCTCGGCCATATCGTCGGCGGGGCCGATTATAACAGTGGCACCAGGACCCAGTCCATCGTTGGGCCAGGCACCGATCCGAACTTCGGCGTGAGCGTGCTCGATCCGCTGACGCTGCAGATCCGTCTCGATGCTCCGGTTGCCTACTTCATGGAGGCGCTGACCTATCCAACCTCCTATCCGGTCGAGAAGAAGCTCGTCGATCGCTATCCTAACGGCACGTGGGTGCAGCATCTGGACGAAGGCGGCACCAATGGGCCATTCAAGGTAGCTCAGTACGACGCCTCATCCAGTCCGCAGCGGATCATCCTGGAGCCGAACCCCTATTGGGAGCAGGCCTGGGGCAAGAATCTGACGCTGAAGAAAGTGATCCGCCCGCTCTACGCGTCGGTGGACTCCGAGTACAAGGACTATCGCTCAGGCAAGTATGACTTTACCGACGTGCCCGTGCAGAGCTATTTCACGGCGCGCGGCCAGAGCGACTTCAACGAGGTTCCGTTCCTCGCCGAGACCTATTTCGGCCTCAATTTCAACCAGCCGCCGATGAACAACAAGCAGGTTCGCCAGGCGCTTTCCCTCTCGCTCAATAAGCAATTGCTGGTGGACCGGGTCGAGAATGGTGGCGCGATTCCGACCAATCATATCGTGCCCAAAGGCATGCCGGGCTTCAACTCTGGTCTGCTGACGCCTGGAAGCGACCCAACGCAGTCGTTGACGGGCAATCAGACCGAGGCGCAGAATCTGCTCAAGGCGGCGCAGGCAACCTGTAAGACGGACCCGATCACCTTCCAGATGCCCGCGGAGTGTCCCTACATCACAGGCAATCAGAAACAGCCCATCGAGATTCACGTCTCTGCATCGAACCAGACGCGTGTGGCCATCGCCACCTTTGCGGCTCAGCAGTGGAACACCATCCTGGGCCTCAACATCCAGGTGGTCCCGACGAAACCCGATGACTTTGGTAAGGCGATTTTCAGCGTCCCGAACCCGTATCAGATGTGGATTCTCGGCTGGGCCGCCGACTATCCCGACCCGCAAGACTGGCTCTCACTCCAGTTCATGTCGAACTCGCCGGCGAACTACTCTCAGATCAAGAATGCTCAGCTCGACCAGCTCTTCAGGCAGGCTGATAGTGAGCAGAATCAGGATAAGCGGATGGGGCTGTATAACCAGGCTGAGCAGATGGTCGTGGAGGAGGTGCCGTGGATTCCTTACGAGCAGGCGAAGCTCTTCTGGCGCATGCGCCCGTGGGTGCGAGGCTTCGGCCTCAACTCGCAGGGTCTGATGGTTGACATCGCCTGGGCGAACGTCTACATCGCCAACCATTGACGCGGAGGTCTCACCACACGAGGTTTCCTGGCGCCGGGGTTCCCTTACGGACTCCGGCGCTTTTATGCTCTTCAGGGAGGCGCGCGGCCCGCATTCCACAGGAAAACCATGCCGCAGCTGAGGAAACGCAAATCAATGTGACCTGGATCACCCGTCTCTCTAGTGCGGACTACCCACGCTGCCATTCACGCGTATACTTGGGTAGCGATGCTTTCGCTGTCTGGTGCGGCAGTGAATACCCAGGACGAGTACACCTACCCAGGATATGATCAGGATATGATCAGGATATGATTGACCGGAGGACGACGACGTGCTGAACAACCCGAACGATGTGCAGGCGCCCCCACCAGGGTACCCCTCTCCATCGCCGCAACCCTCGCCAGAGGAGCAGTATTATGCCCAGCGGCAGAATAATGCGCGCGGCATGCTCTGGCAGACGGTCGTGACCTCGCTCCTGGTGATCGTCGCGTTTGCGTCGGGTTGGTTCGGCAACGCCTTCGTCAACCGGAATAACTATGTTTCGCCCACGAGCGACGAGCATCTGATCGTGCAGGCGTGGGACGACATCACCAACAACTTCGTCGTGACGGACAAGCTCAATACCAAGAAGATGGCCTATGCCGCGATTGACGCCATGGTGAACAGCCTCGGCGACACCGGGCATAGCCGCTTCCAGACCAAGGCGGAGTACGAAGCGGAGCAGAACCAGCTCAACAATTCCTCGACGGTGGGTATCGGCGTTTACCTGAGCGGCGGCGGCAAAGACCCCCTGCGTATCGATGCCGTCATCCCCAACTCGCCAGCGGCCAAGAGCGGCAAGCTGAAGCCGGGTGATTTCATCGTCGCGGTGGACCACAAAGACATCACTGGCATGACGATTGACCAGGTGCGTCCGCTCATCGGCGGCAAGGAGGGCACGTCGGTGACGCTGACCATCAAGCGCACTGAGGGCAAGCTCTCCAGCGTCTTCGACGTCACGCTGGCGCGCGCCAATTTCACCGCGCCGATTGTGGTCAGCTATATCGTGCCGACGCTCAATATCGCCTTCATCCAGATTACGCAGTTTGCCCAGGGCGCTGATTCTGAGCTGAGGCAGAAGCTCAAGGAGGCGAAAGCGGCGCACGTGCAGGGCATCGTGCTGGATTTGCGCGATAACCCCGGCGGCTATCTCACCGAGGCGGTCTCGGTCGCCAGCGAGTTCATTCCGGCGGGCAAGGACAAGAATGTGCTGATCGTGCGCAGCAGGACGGATCGTCAGACCGAGGCGGTGAAATCTGGCGGGCTGGCTACTGATATGCCGCTGGCGATTCTCGTGAACAACAACACCGCCAGCGCGGCGGAAATCGTGACGGGCGCGATCAAGGTCAACCGCCCAGAGGTCCATGTCATCGGCGAGAAGACCTTTGGCACCGGAACCGTGCTGGAGCCGTTCCAGCTCTCCGATGGCTCGGTACTCCTCATTGGCACGGCGGAGTTCCTGCTGCCAGACGGCACCTCCATCTACAACAAGGGCATCACGCCAGACCAGCCAGTGACACTGCCCAAGAGCGTGGTGCCGGTCTCGGCGCTGGTCGCGCAGAATCTGCAATACTCGCTCACTCAGATCGAGCAGTCAGGCGACACCCAGTTGATCAAAGGACTGGAAGACATCAGCGGGCAGAATCTGCAGCAACCCGCCGCATAACACGTCTCCGGCGGGGATATCCCATGCGCCCTCACCTTTCTCCCATTGTGGAGGGATGAGGGCGCCGTTGTTGTTGGTGGTGCATAGGTGAGGAGCTTTGGGGGCGCTTACCCGATTCTTGCAGTCTGGTCCCCTCACGGCTAGCCCGTTCAGCCTATGTTCGCTGGCAAAAGGCGTTCTGGATAACGTTATCTTGCTCGGCTCAACATCTCCTATGAATGGAGTTGTGCATGGAGGCGGTGAAACGCTGCCTGAGCAAGAGGAGCAGGATTCGCTATGCCAAAGTCTCTCCGCAACACGTCGCCCATCGTCGCGGCAAGCGCTGAAATACCCTATACCACCACCGCTGATGCGGAAATGCTTCTTCATCAGGCGATGGCGCACCTCGAACAAGTGATGCGCCTCATGGCACAGGCAATATTGCTCCAGCCCACGCTCGACGAATCACTGGGGATGGAGGCGCAGCGGCTGATCGGCGTGTGTGAGGCGATACGGGCTGAGATCGAGACTATCGAGCGACGGCGGCTGCGGGAGTAAAGCTCGGTGCGTGGGCGGAAGGCTGGTGGCTATCCTAGCCAGTCGCGCATCGCCTCGGCGATGGCCTCAGGCGCTTCGATCTGGGCGTAGTGGCCCGCGTTCGGGATCAGCACGAGGCGTGCGTTGTCCAGATGCTCGGCAAGGAAGCGCGCGTATTTGGGCGGCGTCAGGCGATCCTCTTCGCCCGTCACCACCAGCGTCGGCTGCGCGATGTGGCCTAGCTCGCTCATCATGTCGAACGCATCGCAGGCGGCGAGATCACGATGGAGCATGCCCGGCGCGGTTGGAGTGCGCTGTTCGAAGAATTCGCGCGCCTGTTGCTGGTGGGCAGGCGCGAAAGCCATCTCGACGAGCTGCCACTTGGCAGAATCCGGGGTAGCTTTTGCCTCCGCAAGCAACGCGGGCAATACACGCAGTCGCGCGCCGCCGCCGACCAGCAGCAGCCGGCTCACCAGCGCCGGATAGTCCACCGCCATGCGCAGCGCAATCGCACTCCCTAGCGAATGGCCCACCAGACAGACATGCTCGATAGCACGCCGTGCCATCTCGGCGCGTACCGCCCCGGCGTAATCGTCCACGGACATTATCGCGGGGCCTGGGCGGCTCGTCAGGCTGCCGTGGCCCGGCAGGTCCAGCGCGATCGCGGTATACTGCGGCAGGCAGGCAACGAGCGCATCCCAGACATGCGCATCATCGCCTGACCCGTGAAGCAAGACAATGGTTGGAGATGCTTTCCTGGCGCTACTCATGAGACGAGCCTTCTTTCATCTATATCTGCAGTGTATAGCACGGACTGTGTGACGCATGAAGTCCTATTCATGGAACGTTCCTGCTGGCGCTACGTTGCGCGAGTGGACTGTTGGGTAGTCGCGGCGCCCCGCGAACAGGTGAGGTGCCACCCAGAGACCGTCTGATACGTATGTGCAGGGAGAGTGCCTTGCGCGCCAATCATGGAGAAAGGGTCGCCGATGACACGTCAGAAGGCAACCGCGCGGGCAACGGCAACGCTGGGCAGCGCCGGCGAGCGGCTGGCCGCTGGCTGGCTGGAGGCACGAGGCTATCGGGTGCTGGCGCGCAACTGGCGCTGTGCCTATGGTGAGCTGGATGTCGTCGCTGAAGAGCAGGGCGAACTGGTGTTTGTGGAGGTCAAGACACGCCGGGGAGTGGCGCACGGCGCACCGGAAGAGGCCATTACCGCCACCAAGCGCGCCCATCTCATCGCCGCCGCACAGAGTTATCTTATGGAACAGCAGCGCGAGACGCAGTCCTGTCGTATTGATGTCGTGGCGATACAACTCGATGGGCAGGGGCGACTGATCAGTGTACGCCACTATCGCAGCGCTGTTGCGCTAGAGGAGTAGTTCACGATGCAGGACATGTTCGAGAATGCCAAGCGTGTGGCGAGCACTGCCGTGGAGCGGGCCGCCTGGGAAGCTGATAAAGTACGCCGCACTGGCGCCCGCCAGCGCGAAATCGATCTGCTGAGGCGCGAGCGTTCCGCCGTCGTCGAGCAGCTTGCTGGGGTGCTGCTGGACCTGGAACGCCGGGGTGAGCTGACTCAGGGGCCACTCCAGGCCATTGCCGCTCGCCTGCGTGGGCTCGATAACGATATCAACCAGGGCGAGGCCGATATCTCAGCGATTCGCAACGAGACGTTCGTGCCGGGCACGATCAGCATCAACGTGCAGCGCAAGGACGATCCCAGCGCGCCCGGCAGCAGCCGTATGGCGTGCCCATCCTGCGGGCGCAGCGTGCGACGGAGCGCCGCCTTCTGCTCCGCGTGTGGAGCGCGGCTGAAATAGACGGCTCAGACAACGCTAGAGCATCTTTCCCCTAGGCTGTCGTCACGCGGTACAATGTGCTGTTGAGCAGCGCCGGGAGCAAGCGCGCCTCCGCGCACGAATCCAGGGGAGAGACAGACAGATGGCAAAGGCTGACAAGACAGCGCGACATACACACCAAGAAACACAACAACAGACACACACGCAGACACAGACCGAGCGGCAGACCGAGCGGAACGAGAACGGCCAGCGCCCGCGTACTCCGGGCGTCTATGGGCGCGAGGAGATCGCGGAG
Source organism: Ktedonobacterales bacterium (assembly GCA_036378295.1). Taxonomy (GTDB): domain Bacteria; phylum Chloroflexota; class Ktedonobacteria; order Ktedonobacterales; family JADMIN01; genus DAHUXT01. The sequence continues at coordinate 44,806 of DASUWS010000203.1, read as the reverse complement.
AATCGGCTGGAGCCCTGGCCCAATCCCCGCTCCGGGCGCGACTACGTTATCCACTTCGAGATCCCGGAGTTTACCTGCGTCTGTCCGCGCTCTGGCTTTCCCGACTTCGCCACGATTGTCATTGATTACGTGCCTGGGCCATCGGTTGTGGAGCTCAAAAGCCTGAAGCTCTATATCAATAGCTACCGCGACCGCGCGCTCAGCCATGAAGCAGCCACCAATGACATACTCGACGATCTGGTAGGCGTGCTGGCGCCCCGTTGGATGCGCGTCGTGGCGGAGTTCAACGTGCGCGGCAACATCAAGACAGTCGTCACCGCCGAGCATGCCGCGCCGGGTTATACTGGCCCGCGTCCCGCCTACCAGCGCCCCTCGTTCCACGGCATTTAGCGGCAGTGGCAGCGGCGTCCTCCAGCCAGAGGGCTGCCGCCACGACACCCGCCCAATGGCAATACCGAGCCTGCCGCGCGTCTCTCGCTCACTCCTGTGCCAGCGTCGGAAACGTCCCTGATCGTCTAAGAATCTGGCCCGGTAGTGTTGGTGTTGTTGGCGGGGCTGGCCGCCGCGCCCGGCTGGACGGTTGATGGCTTGGTATCGCGGCTATGATCGCTGTTTTCGTGCTCCATAGCCTCGCTCTGCGTTTCCATCGCCTGCGCGCCTGCGCGATTTTGTAGGTCTTCCTGCGGCTGACCCGCCGTTGGCCCTGCCGCGCCGCGCGTGGTGTTGTGCACCTGCACTTCGTGTAGAATCGCGGGGATATCACTGGCGGTTTGGCGCTGGCCCGCCATCCATGAGTTCACCTCTGCCCCCAACAGCAGGATGACAGCCAGGTAGTAGAAGAACACGAGGATGACGATAGCGAAGCCCGCGACTGCGCCATAATTGCCGGGCTTGAGCATAAGGCTCTCGTAGATCGGGAAAACCAGCTCATAGAGCAGGAGCAGTGCCGCTGCCAGGAGCGTTCCCTTCCAGACCTCACGGAAGCGCACCGGGTGATTGGGTACCACCACATAGATCGCGCCGAAGAGTATCGCCGCGACGGCGAAGGAAGCCAGCAAACCGACGAGACGAATCAGCAGGCCGGAGAGACCAGCGTCTCCAGTGGTGGCGTTGAGGGCATTGACAATCGCCGTCGGCACAAACGACGCCAGAAAGATGATGGGCACCAGCACGACATAGAGCAACAGCATCCCGATGGCCATCAGGTTCTGCCGTATTATGTTGCGGCTCCGTAGCCGGAAGATGATGCCAAAGCAGTTCTCGATTGTCACGAACAGCCGTGAGCCAGTAAAGACCGCCGTTAGCAGGCCGATGACAAACAGAGCACCCGCCTGGCGCTGTAGCCGTGTTAGTGCCGCATGCACGATCTGCCCGCCCGAACCCGAGGCGCCGCCGGGCAACGCGCCAGCTATTGCATTGACGAGCTGCTGTTCGCTCCCTGGCGAGATGGCATTGAGGATGAATCCAGCCACAGCCAGCAATGCCAGCAGAATCGGGAAGATGGACATGAGAAAGTTGTAGGCGAGCAGCCCGGACAGGTTGAAGATCCAGTCGTTGCTCAACTTCTGCCAGAACTCGAGCAATGGTTGGATGCGCTGTTTCAGGCCCTTGCCATGCGCGTGCTGTTCTGCACGCTGGCCTGCTGGGTGTCTCATCGCCTGTTGACTTGCCATCGCCTTAAGCTCCTCTAGACGCTCGACCTGGGCCGCTCGCGTTCCATGCGCGCTGGGGTCCTGCGACGCTCATACACAGGACAGATCACAAGACCATGTACAATTTGTGTGCCAGCGGCGTCGTATACTGGTGAGCGCAAGGTTCGGGCCATCATAAAACATCATGCATCACCAGCGGTTGCCAGCTCTTGTTTTGGCTGGTGTAGCTGATAGATCCGGACGGGTATCTCTGGATAAGGAGTTGCGGCATATGCAGAAGCGCGGGAATGCTCCGGCGACGACGGCGCATGGCCAGTTTGAGCGCTATACCTTCGAAACTGGGCCGATGGAGAATAACGTCTACTTGCTCATCTCGCCTCAGACGCGTGAAGCGGTGCTGATTGATGCCTCCGATGAGGCGGAGCGCCTCGCGAGCGAGATTGCCAGGGTGAAGGCGCGGGTCCGCATGATTCTGCTGACGCATGGCCATGCCGACCATTGGGGCGCCCTGGGACAACTGCGCGATACATGGGGCGTGCCGGTAGGCGTTCACCTGGCGGACGCTGATATGCTGCCGCTTACGCCGAATTTCGCCCTCACCGATGGTCAGCGCATCGGGCTTGGCTCAGGCGAGATCCGTGTCATCCACACGCCTGGCCACACACCCGGCGGCGTCTGTTTTCTGGCCGATGGCTGCCTCTTCAGCGGCGATACACTCTTTCCCGGCGGCCCCGGCGCGACGAAACAGCCACTCGGCGACTTCCCCCAGATTATGACCAGCCTGCGTGAGAAACTCTTCATTCTGCCCGATAGCACGCTTGTGCTCCCAGGACATGGGAAATCCACCACCATCGGGAACGAGCGACCCGCGCTGGATGAGTGGCAGGCGCGCGGCTGGTAACAGGCAATGGCGGTTGGGGCATGCCCGGTCGCCATAGTGGCCCAGGAAAAGCGCTTGCCGGTTACAGAGGCGGGCAGACAGCGTTGTAGTTGCTGAGACCACATCGCCGTCCGGCATCCAGAGAGAAAGAGATGACGCCGCATGCCCCGACGCTCGCCCAAGACGCCCCCGCCTGACGACGCCGATTCGCTCTTCGCCAGCCTGCTCGATGATGAGGCGGGAACCTCCGAGAGCGAGGCCAGAGACGCGGGAAGAGGTGGCATTCCACCCGCCATTCCCTATCTGGAAGCCGATGCGCTGGACGGTACGCATGGCCCGCGCCTCACGGCCGCCATGGGAACCGCGTTTGACGACCCTGATCTGCCCTACTGGCTGGCGCTCAATCGTGTCAGGGGCATTGGCCCGGCGCGGTTCCGGCTGCTGCTGGAAGCCTTCGGCAGCGCCCGCGCCGCATGGGAGGCTACGGCGAGTGGCTGGCAGGCGGCGGGCCTGGATACCCGTACCGCGACATCACTGGAGCAGCAGCGGAGGCTCATCGAGCCAGCGGCTGAGGTCGAGCGGCTCATCAGGTTGCGCGTAGGCGTGTTGCGGCTCATCGACCCGGCCTATCCCCGGCTCTTGCGCGAGATTCCCCTGCCACCGCCGGTACTCTATCTGCGCGGGACGCTCGCGCCACAGGACGAATGGGCGCTTGGCATTGTGGGCACGCGGCGAGCGAGCCCCTATGGCCGCCAGATGACCGTGAAGCTGGCGAGTGAGCTTGCGCGGCAGTCCATCACGATTGTCAGCGGGCTGGCACGCGGCATAGATACCTTCGCGCACCATGCCACGCTGGAGGCAGGCGGACGGACGATTGCTGTGCTTGGCTGCGGGCCGGATCTGGTCTATCCGCCGGATAACGCCAAGCTGGCGGCACGCATGATCGAGCAGGGGGCCATTCTGACGGAGTTCCCGCCGGGCACCCAGCCAGAGGCAGGCAATTTCCCCGCGCGCAACCGGCTGATTAGCGGCCTCTCGCTTGGCGTGCTGGTGACCGAAGCGCCCGAAACGAGCGGTGCGTTGATCACCACACGCTTCGCCGCCGAGCAGGGGCGCGATGTCTTCGCCGTACCCGGCAACGTCACCAGCCGGACGAGCACCGGCGCGAATCGGCTGATTCAGGACGGCGCAAAGATGGTGCTGGAGGTCGGCGATATTCTCTCGGAGTTGAATCTGCACCTGGCGCCACAGCAGATAGAGATGCTGGAGCTGCGCGAGACCCTGCCGGAGAACGACAGCGAGGCGCGGCTGCTGGCGTTGCTGGATGCCAGCGATGAGCCAGGGCATATCGACGATCTCTGCCGCGCGTCGGGAATGCCGGTCGCTGAGGTATCGGGCACGCTGGTGATGCTGGAGCTCAAAGGGCTGGTGCGGTTGGTTGGCCCCATGACCTACGTGAAGGCGTGAGTGACATGACCGTAAGCGTAGAGCCGAGTGCGACGAGTGGCACGGAGAATCCGTCCTGCTAGACGCTGAAACGCTAGAAACGATACACGCCATCTGGAATTGCCGTCATAGCTGTTCACACTGTTGAGGCCAGCATCTTCTCCGGCAAGGCGATGGACGCGCCTGCGCGATCTTCAGCAACGTCTGGTCCGCGATGGGCTGGCGCGGGGATGGTCAGGCGAACCAGCGGGCAAGCTCAACGGAGCTGGCGAGTGGGCCGTCTTTGAGCGGCTGCAGGTCAGCATGGACGGTATCATCCGATGCGGTCACCATGAGCGGTCGCCAGGGAGCTACCTCTGGATGGGGCTCACAGAAATACTTGAACGTCTGCACATGGATCATGCGCACGTGGGTTGGGTCGGCGATGGCGTTGGGGTGTCGCCAATGCGGCGCGAAGACATGAAGCACGCCAGTTGGACGGAGCACCCGGTGAAGCTCGCGCATCAGGCCGAGCAGGTTGTGAATGTGCTCCAGCACGTGAATGGCAAAGATATGGTCAAAGGCGTCGCTATCGAACGGAAGCTCGCGTTCGAGGTCGGCGACGGCATCCACACCCGGCATCAGCACCTGGTCCACGCCGTACGCCCCTGGGATCTGCTTATGCCCGCCGCAGCCAAAGTCGGCGACCTCCAGCCGTTGCGCCGGTAGCTGGAGCAGGTCCCAGACGGCGTAGATACCGCCTTGCTGACGTAGCAGCCGCCGCACGAGGGCGCGCTCATCCTCTGAGCCAACCCCACCAGACACGTGAGCAATTGCCCCATCAACCCGCACGTCGAGCTGTAGATGCTCCGTCCTCCGGTCATGTGCCAGACGATCCTTGAGGAGCGCCGCCAGTGCCTCATCACGCGCGCATCTGAGAGATACTGCGACCTGAGCGCTTCCCTGCTCCCTGTCCATATCTCGTCGGCTCCTTCCCTGCGAGGAGGGTTGACGCGCCTGCCCATTGCGGACCCAATGGCAGGGCATCGTGCCTCGTCCTGGTCTCTGGATTCAGCACAAGCGGTGCCATGCTTCTCCAGATAAGCCATGACACTGCATCGGCGTAATCCATCATGAGAAGGTCTCTCAGGTCGGAAGTGGCGTGTGGCGAGTGCCTGATCGTCCCTGCAGTCATCTGTTCTACTTCCTCGCTCACTCAGAGGCGGTTCAGAGGCGGTAATAGTAGAATCGCATTTTGCCGCCGTCACAGTGGGGTCAGGCAAGGTCACGATATGCTCACGAGATTGGCGCGAGTGAGCGGCGTTCAGGGCGGGTCATTCCGGACAGCATTGTGGTGAGCGGTGGGTGGTGCGACATGGTTCTCTACCATCGAGGCAATCACTCAGCCGAGCATCTTCTCCAGCAGGCCGATGAACGCGCCGACACCATCTTCGGCGGCGATCTGCTGTGCGATGGCTTGCGCCCGCTTCCGGTAGGAGGGGTCATCTAGCAGCGCCGTGAGTTCCCGCGCGCCACGCTCCGCCGTGAACGAAGGACGGCGGAGCCAGCGGCCCGCGCCGGTACGCGCAAGCTGCGCGCCCGCGAAGAATTGATCGACGCCCCACGGCACCACCAGCGCTGGGATGCCCGCGCGCAACCCCTGTGCCAGTGTGCCGATGCCTCCGTGATGGATTGCCGCCGCGCAGCGGGGATAGACCTGCGAGAACGGCGCATAATGCAAGGCGAAGACATCGCCCGGCAGCGGATCTGGCAGGGCTTCCGGCGGCGCGCCGATGACCAGTGCTCGCGCACCCGCCAGGCGAATCGCCTCGATGCCCGCGCGATACATGGGGTCGAAGGCGCCTGCCACTTTATCCGAGACCGAACCCGATGAGATCGCGACGACCGGGCGCTCGTCCGCCAGAAATGCCGTAAGCTCCGGCGGCTCTTCCCAGGTCTCCGGAGCATCCCAGAAGCAGAAGCCCGTCTGACGCACCCATGCGGGCCAGTCCGGCGGACGCGGTGTATATGCCGGGGAGACAGCCAGTGCCGTCAACTCGCGCGAGAGGTTGCCCACCTGCGCCAGATCACGGCGAGGCGGCAGGCCATACTCCGCCCGCACCCGGTTGACGGGAACGTCCCAGAGGCGACGCACCGCTGCCATGCCTACCCACCACGAGGCGCGGTTGGCCAGCGGCTGGAGCGATTTGGGAATGGGCACAGGTGACGGTTGCGGCTCAATGTAGGCCGAGGGGATGACGACAGGTGAGAGGGCGATAGTGGCCCAGGGAATATGGGTGAGGTCGGCGACGAACGAGGTGGCGATCTGCTGCGCTGACGAGACGAGGACATCGGCCCCGGCGCACGCGGCACGCAGATCTTCCACTTTCGGGCGCAATGCCGGGAGAATCACCTCATTCATCAGAATGCGCAGCGAGGCGAGCGGCGTCGCCCGCGATACCAGCGATTCGGCGTGGTCCATCAGTGCGGCTTCGGCCTCGCCAGCGAGCAGCACGCAAGGGAAATCCAGCCCGACCACCTGAGACTGAAAGTTCCGCTCAACCGCGAACGTGACTTGATGGCCGCGCGCTCGTAAACCCAGCCCAACCGCCAGAAATGGGTTGAGGTCGCCGCTGGAGCCAAAGGTAGTCAAGAGAATCCGCGCCATCACGCCACGCCTTTCGCTGCTATGCACTCCGCTTGCCTGCGTCCTCTCCGTCCTGATTATGACGAAAAGGCGCGTAGGCGTGCCAGCGTGACGCGGGCAAGGGGCGAGCTGACATGGTGGTGTCTGGAGCGTTAGGCCGCGCGTGGCGCCTGCATGTACCACTCCGTGAACGAGCGGCATTGTCCCGCATCGTCGAAGCGCAACACCCAGAGGTTGTGGAACGCGCGGTCGAGCGTGGCCTGTGTGTCGTCGGTGAAGTAGGAGGACACCCCTACCGCGATTGCCTGATCGCCTTGCACCAACAACGGCCTGTACTCGCCGCGATACGTCCCGGCGCGGTCGCGATTCTCAAGCCAGTTCGCGACGATCTGCGCGCGCCCGCGCACGACATCGTCACCCTCATCCCACGGATGATAGCGGTATTCGGCGTCTTCGCTGAAGAGGTTGCCGATCTCGTCCGGGTCATACGTCATCCACGCGTGGGTGTACGCATCGAGCCATTGCTGCACGGTCTCGCTGTTGATGCTCATGATTCTTCCCCTTGCTGAGATATGGTCAGTTTGCTCATGTGAACCGGGCCTGAGGCGCAAGCGTTGCGTACCAGACGATGATCAGACGCTCGCTCGACGCGAGATGGGACCGCCTGCGCATAGGCGCTTAAGATGGGGACCAGTGAGACATCCCGCCAGCAGTGCGGCACGGTGATGCTCCAGCGGTCCCGCGAGCCTGATAGATCGCACCAAGCGGTGGCAGAGGTCAGAGAGCCGCACCATCACGCGTCATCATGCGGAAATTCTACCCGTAGCATGCTCCAGACATCCGGGTGCGCGAGTGATGGCGCAAGCAGATCCGCATCGAGGACGGTAGATGCCAGTGATGGGACGCCGATGACATAGACGCCCGCGGCGCGTGCGGCGGCGACGCCCGTTGGCGAATCTTCCAGCGCAATCGCCTCGGCGGGATCGCTGCGCAGCGAGGCGCACGCGTGTAGATAGAGGTCGGGCGCGGGTTTGGGCGCGGCAACCGCATCGCTGCCAAGCACGAGGTCAAAGGCATCGGTGAACCCCGCCCGTATAATTGTCGCCAGCAGAAGGCTACTGGGCGTATTGGAGACGACGGCGATGGGTCGGCGCCCCTGCAACGCGGCGACAAGCGCCACCGCTCCCGGAAGCGGCTCAGCGCCACGTGCCAGTTCTTCGGTCACGAGCTCGAACAACTCAGCGCTGAGCGCCTCGCCACGGTGTGGTTGATCGAGGAGGCGACCCAGCACGCGGCCGCTAGCGGCCAACGACAGGCCAATGAGCGCCTGTTTGTCGCTGAGGTCGAACGAGCGGCCATAACGGCCAAAAAGCGCCGACTCCGCCCGCGTCCAGCAGGTTTCCGTATCCAGCAGCAAGCCATCACAGTCAAAGAGCACCGGGCCGGTACGCGGATGACGCGGATCGGTATCAGGGTGCTCTTCAGACGGAAAGTGAGGATGGGTTGCTTGGGCCATTGCACATATCCTTCCACGCGTGTTGGGCATGACACAGTCATCGCAGGGGACAACCTCCACTGCGCGTGTCATGCAGTCATCACGTTACCGCGAGGAAAGAGATGCACACCATACGCTCATTGTCGGCATTGGAGATGCCGGTTTGCTTCGTACGTCACGACTGTGCTGGCCGAGGAACCACCCGCCGAATGCCTCGCATAGTTCCCACCGCGTCACCTACACGCCTCCACACGTGGGTCGGGCGCTACTGTACGCATTCAAATCCCTTCATGCGCGGAACGCCGCGCGTAGTATATGCGAGCATTCGGCACAGGCGCAAGCCAGTTGGGCGATACGCCCGTCTTACGCATCGTCCAGCGATTGGACGGTCAGCTCGACACCGGGACGCAGCTCTTTTGCATAGGAGTCGTAGTGGGTGAGTGGATGCATTCCGGCTCGCTCATAGAGGCGAGTCGCGCCCGTCAGGCTCTGCGCATCGACCGTCAGCCCGACCGTATGCGTCCCACGACGGTAGAACTCACCGAAGGCATGGTGGAGCAGCGCGAGTCCCAGCCCGTGTTTCCGCCAGGAACGCCGCACCCCTAGCACATTCACCCAGCCGATATCTTCCAGATAGATGCAGAGCGCCGCGCCCGCGACGGTCTCGCCCGCCATCGCCAGGAATTGGAGATCGGGCACGAGGCTATCCGGTTCCTGGTGACGCGCCAACCACTGCTCGAACGGTTCGGGAGAATGGCCCCAGTGGTCGGAGAATGCCTCTTCCATCGCCTCCCAGATGGCGCGCTCGTCCTGCCCTGGAAGCATCGTGCGCACCGAAATGCCTTCCGGCCAGACTGGTGCGGGCGGAGGCGCGTCCATCTCAATCTGCATGCGAGTGGTGCGGCGTACCAAGGTATAGCCATGATCGGACAGCAGGTGAATGGACGGCTTGTGGTCAGCGCCGACAAAGAGATGCAGATAGACACGCGCTTCCGGGGGCGCCAGTGGGATATGCTCGCGTGATCGTTCCTCCGTGAGCTTCACCAGCGCTGACCCGATACCCTGATTGTAATAATCCGGGTGAACAACGCCTATGCCAAACATTTTGAAGTGATTGCGGTGCATGATCTGCGCATAGCCGACGAAACGACCATCGGGCAGCGCCACCACCCAGGCGTCGGTGGCAGGGTTGAACCCTGGATGGCTCCAATCGTGACGTAGCGCTTGCAGCGAATAGTCGGACTGGCCAAAGATATCGAGATCGCTCGCCTGGATCAACTCGAAAATGGCGAGCAGTTCATCATGAGTGGGCGCGCGCACGGTCAGGTGCGGCGCCAAAGCAAGCGGAAGCGGCATAGGAAATGGCTCCTGGCATCATCAGTCAATCGTCGAATAGCGGGCTAGCGGATGTCTTAGCTGGCCGTTCCCGTCTCGTCGTGGGGCGGGCACGGTGTCATCTGTCATCCGCCAGCCCAACTCAGGTTCTGGCGCGACGTAACGCGTACGCGGGCGTGGCTGCCGAAGCGTAGCCGCTGGCGGCTTCCGATGCGCCGCGGTGATGCTCGATGAGATATTCGAGTGCCGCGGCGGTTGCCTCGAAGAGAGCCAACTCATCCCTGGCAATGTCGGGACACTGCTCCACCAGCGCGGCCAGCAAGTCGCCCGCCTCGGCATACAGGCGATCCATGACGAAGGTAAGCGCCTCGGCGGCTGGCGTTGGCTCGGTCTCGGCGTCCACCAGCACATTGCGGTCAGCATAGAGCAGCACCCAGGCACGTTCCTGCGATGTGCAGCGGAGCGCTCGGCAGAGCGCCTCGACGGTCTGTCGCTGCACCTTCACCATGCGGCCATTCTCCAGCCGCGCCAGCCATGTTTCGCTGATGCTGTCGTAGTTGGGATCTTCGGGTGGCAGCTCGTTATAGAGTCGGATGATCAGTTGCGCGCGTGACCAGCCACGCAAGGTGCGTAGACGTGCAATCGCTTCGCCGCAGCGCTTGGCTGCGAACTCGGGCGTACCATCGGTCGCCATGAGGGGTTCCTCCTGGAAAATGACTGCAAGTGAACGAGAACCCATCGTACGGAGATGCACCGGGTGCAGAGATCGTGTGGTGTGCACGTGGTGCGGGGATGCCACAAAAGGGCATGGAGGGCCGCGGCAACGGACCAGGGTGATCCGGACGCGGCGAGTACGATGGGCGGAATCCGCTCTGCCAGACTCACCGCGAGTCTAGCAGGCTCCGCCGATCCGGACCGTTCGTGCAGTAACTTCCAGAAGCTTAGACATTGGATCCGTTCCTCCTGATGAGGTGTACGGGGGGAAACATCGCCGCGCATGCTGTGGCGGCGTTAGGTGTGTATATGGTGCCTTCTTGCGGGAAGGCCGTATCACACATGTCGGCAATTGTACCACGCAAGTCGCGATTGTGCTATCAGATTTCTGATTGAGAACACATCTGGTTGAGTGGTTGTCTTTTGGTGAGCGCACCAGAGCCTGCCGGAGCATGCTGCGAACAGCGCCCACACACACCAACTACCCAGACGGATTTCTCATTGACCTGCGGGCGGAATTGATGGTCACGGTCAGAGGCCAGAAAGAATCCGCTCGCCGTTCACAGGTTGCGGGCGATGGCTGGGCGCCGCTATAGTAGCATGCGACATGAAGAGTAGCAAGATAACACACCAAGAGGCGGAAAGCCCCAACGCGAGCGCGACGGAAGGTTTTGTCCGTGGGCGGCTCACCTGGCTCTCCTACTGGATGCTGGGATACTTCGCCTTCCTCGAAGCCGTGCTTGGCCCGCTGATGCCGTTCATGCGCGGCGATCTCCGCCTGAGCTATACCCTCGCCAGCCTGCACTTCAGCGCGTTCGCGCTGGGCTCGGTGGTGATAGGGACGATTGCCGACCGCCTCACAGCATGGCGGGGACGCAGCGTCTCGTTCTGGGGCGGCGGGTTTGGCATGGCGGCGGGGACACTCCTTGTCGCGCTCTCCCCGGTCGCCGTGGGGACGATCGCTGGCGCGTTCCTCATGGGACTGTTGGGTGGCCTGTTGCTCATCACCATCCAGGCCGTTCTCGCGGATCGCCACGGGCGGTGGAGTCCGGTCGCGCTGACGGAGGCGAATGTCGTGGCGAGCGGATTCGCGCTGCTCGCGCCAGTGACGGTGGGTCTCGTCACCGGGGCGGGACTGGTATGGCGGGTAGCCCTTCTTCCCTCCATCGTCTTTCTGCTCATCATCGCCACCGTCTACCGTTCTGTGCCGCTGCCGAGGCCAGAGAAGGCGCTCGCTCATCACGCGGAAACGTCTTCCCGGAAAGCGCGGCTTCCGCTCGCCTATTGGGCGTTCTGGTGCCTGATCGCGCTCGCGACGGGCGTCGAGTGGTGCGTTGGGTATTGGGGCGCGAGCTTTCTTGCGACGAATACAGCGTTCTCGAAGGCTGATGCGGCTGCGGCGATGGGCGCGTTCTTCCTGGCCATGCTCGTTGGCCGCTACACCGGCAGCCGTCTCTCCCGCGTGCTCCCCGCGCCAGCGATACTGGTCGCAGCACTCGTGGTTGCGCTCCTTGGCTTCCCGCTCTTCTGGCTGCCGCCGCTTCCGCCTGTACGTGTGGTTGGGCTGTTCATCGTCGGCCTGGGACTGGCGAATGTCTATCCGCTGGGCGTTGCGCTTGGCACGGCAGCGGCGCCTGGCCAGACCGACCGGGCATCGGCGCGGCTGGCGATCGCGGGGGGTGGCTCGGTCTTCCTTGCCCCGTTGATCCTCGGTGCGCTGGCCGACCACGTCGGCATTGGCAGCGCCTTCGGCATTGTGGTTCCCATGCTGCTGCTGGCGCTGCTCGCCGCGGGTCTCGCTGGCCGCGCCCATGTCCGCGCGTCTGTGTCAGCGCGAGCCTCCTGATGTGTGTGGTGCTGATGTAGCGTTGCTGTGGCGCTGATGTGGCACGTGGCCAGACCTCCCAGCACTACCATGCTGAACGGGCGCGGAAGTACGGTATACTTTATTCGCGGCTACCGGGGATATCCCCTGCGCTGGCCGGAATCACCAGAATCATCAGATTCACCAGATGCGATGAGACACAACGAAGTGAGGCAGCAGTCATGGAGTTTGCGACGCGGGCGATTCACGCCGGACAGGAGCCTGATCCCTCAACCGGCGCGACGATTACACCGATCTTCCAGACCTCGACCTATACGCAGTCGGGCCTGGGCCAGAATAAAGGGTATGAATATTCGCGCACGAGTAACCCCACGCGGACCGCGCTCGAAGAGTGTCTCGCTTCGCTGGAGAATGCCCGCTACGGCCTCGCGTTCAGCAGCGGTATGGCTGCCACCAGCGCCATTCTCAGCCTGCTGCGTCCTGGCGATCATGTGCTGGCTTGCGACGATCTCTACGGCGGCTCGTATCGTATCTTCGAGAAAGTGCTGCGCCCGACTGGGGTCTCTATCAGCTATGTCCCGGCGCGCGATGTGACGGCGTACGCTGACGCGATTCGCCCTGAGACGAAGCTGGTCTGGATCGAGACGCCAACCAATCCGCTGCTGACGCTGGTTGATATTGCCGCTGTCGCGGAGATTGCTCACGCGCACAACGCCCGCCTCGTGGTAGATAACACGTTCGCTTCGCCCTACCTCCAGCAGCCGCTCGACCTCGGCGCTGATCTCGTCGTCCATAGCACGACCAAGTACATCAACGGCCATAGCGATGTGGTCGGCGGGGCAATGCTGACTTCGGATGCCGAGGCATATGAGGCGATCAAGTTCTATCAAAACGCCGCGGGCGGTGTGCCATCGCCGTTCGATGCCTGGCTGACATTGCGCGGTGTCAAGACGCTGGCGGTGCGCATGCGACAGCACTGCGAGAATGCCCAGCGGATCGCCACCTTCCTCGAAGGGCATCCCAACGTCGAGCGGGTGTACTATCCAGGATTGGAGTCGCACCCCGATCACGCGCTGGCACGGCGGCAGATGCGCGCTTTTGGGGGCATGGTCTCGTTCGCCTTCAAGGGCCAGCGTGAAGACGTGGATACGTTCGTGCGCGGGTTGAAGGTCTTTGCGCTGGCGGAAAGCCTCGGCGGCATCGAATCACTCTGCTGCCATCCCGCCAGCATGACGCACGGCTCGATTCCCGCGGAGGAGCGCGAGAAGCGCGGCGTCACCGATACGCTGCTGCGGCTCTCCGTCGGCATCGAGGATGTCAGCGACCTGATCGCCGACCTGGAACAGGCGCTGGCGCGAGTCCCGGTTGCCGCCCGGTAAGCATCGCTCCCAACCGCTCTCGGCAGCCCCCTCCCTGATACAGGGAGGGGGCTTTCTCGTTCTCTGTTGCGTTGGTCGTGGCTGTAGTGTCGCTATCACCCATGGCCACGGGACAAGATCGCTGTTGACGGAATCCAGGGAGCATGCGATACTCCTGGAGAGCTACTCACAGCGTGAATAGTCAATCAGTGAGGGATAGAAGCGATGGGCGCGGCCAGCCGCCAGCGAGCCGTTACACCTGAAGGACTCGATTACGCCCTGCTTGGCCTGTTGCGACGCGGGCCTCTGCATGCCTACGAGATGTATCAGCGGCTGCGACACAGTGAATCACTGGGGCAGGTCTGGCAGCTCAAGCAGAGCCATCTCTACGCACTCGTGGCCCGGATGGAAGATCAAGGGCTGATCGTGGGCGCGATGGAGCCGCAGGGGACGCGTCCGCCGAGGCGAGTGCTGGCGCTGACCGATGCGGGAGCGGCTGCATATACCGCGTGGGTGACCTCACCCGTGCGGCACGGGCGCGACTTTCGGCTGGTGTTTCTCGCGAAGCTGGCCTGTGCCGCGAACGAAGGGCCATCTACCATTGCCGCATTGATTACAGAGCAGCGCGACGCTTGTCTCGCCTGGGAGCGCGATCTGCGCGAGCGAAGCGCCGCTCTCCCCGGCCAGCAACCCTATGATCGCCTGGTCCTTGAGTTTCGCGCTGGCCAGATCGCGGCAATCCTCACCTGGCTCGCCCGCTGTGAGCAGGAATTGATGCCGCCTCGCTAGCGGTTCGGATGGGCTGCACGATGACCCGCCGCGTACAGGAGGAACGACGATCTCATGCACGAGACAAGGCGTGTACCGCGCAACAAGGTTCGGAGAGCGCCGATCTGGGGGTGCGCGCTGGCGCTGCTCCTCGCGCTGACGGCTTGCGCTGGCACTGGCTCGGCATCGCCAGGAGCAACAGGACAGCCAGTTAAGGTGATGGTCTTCGCCGCCGCCTCACTTCGAGATGCGTTTACCGATATCGGCGCGGCGTATTCGCGGACGCATCCGAATGTCGTGGTCACATTCAATTTCGCCGGATCGGATACGCTGGCGCAGCAGATTGCCCAGGGAGCCCCAGCGGACCTCTTTGCCTCGGCCAATGCCACACAGATGGATGTGGCGGTGAAGAGCGGAGCTATCGCCGGAAGCGGCGTCAAGACGTTCGCCCACAACCGGCTCGTGCTCATCTATCCCACCGCGAATCCGGCACATATCCAGACGCTGCGCGATATTGCCCGGCCAGGTGTGAAGGTGGATCTGGCGGCGCGGTCCGTACCGGTGGGCCAGTACGCGCTCGACTTCCTCGCGAAAGCCAGTGCTGATCCAGCGTTCGGCCCAGGCTACAGGGCGGCTGTTCTCAAGAATGTCGTCTCGTATGAGACCGATGTCAAGGCGGTGCTTGCCAAGATCGTGCTGGGCGAGGCCGACGCGGGTATCGTCTACACCACCGACGCCGCCACCGCAAGCGGCAAGGTGGGCGCCATCACGATACCGGACGCGCTCAACAGCATCGCGACGTATCCCATCGGTGTCGTCAATGGATCGAAGCAGGCGGCGGCAGCGCGAGATGTGCTGAACTACATCGTCGCCGCGCAAGGCCAGGGTCGCCTGGGAAAATACGGTTTCCTGCCAGGAAGCGATGGCAGGCAGTACACTCCACCAGGCAGATAAGACGTCATGAAGCTGAAGCTACCCACCGCTCCGAGTAAGGACCCGATCCAGCCGATACCCGAGCCGGATGAAGACAGCACGCTCTCGCGCAGCACTGGCGCGGGCCGGTTGTCGTTTCTCGGACGGCTGACATTGGTGCTGGCCAGTCTGCCGCTTCTGATCTTCTTCATTCTGCCCCTGGTCGCGCTGGTGTTGCGTGTGCCTCTCCACGATCCCCTTGCGGCGCTGACCGATCCAGCGGTGTGGCAGGCGGTCCGGCTGAGTCTGGCAACGACGCTGGTCACGCTTGGGCTGGTGCTGCTTGGCGGGACACCCCTGGCGCTGCTGCTGGGCCGCTGGCGCTTCCCTGGCCGCGCTGCGCTGGAGACCGTGCTCGATCTGCCGCTGGTGCTGCCGCCCGCCGTCGCCGGAATCGCGCTGCTCATGGCGTTTGGCCGCTTTGGGCTGCTTGGTGGCGTTTTGAGCGCCTTCGGCATCACGATACCGTTTACGACCGTCGCGGTTGTTCTGGCGCAAGTGTTCGTCGCCGGGCCGCTCTACATCCGCACGGCAATTGGCGCGTTTGCCGCCGTCGAGCGCGATCTCGAAGACGCCGCCGCGGTGGATGGCGCGGGACCCATCCGCATCTTCCGTTTCGTGACACTGCCTCTGGCTGCCGTGCCGCTCGCTGGAGGCGCGGTGATGACATGGGCGCGGGCGCTCGGTGAGTTTGGGGCAACGATTATCTTCGCGGGAAACCTCCCCGGCATCAGCCAGACCATGCCGCTCGCCATCTACCTCGGCTTCGAGCAGGACCTTACCGCCGCACTGACGCTCTCGCTGCTGCTGCTGTTCGTGTCGTTTGCTGTTCTGTTTCTCGTGCGCGGCATCCTCCGCCAGCGCACCATAGATGTCGCCCGCTGACCGCCACCCGCTCACCCAGAGATGGCGCTATTGGTGCTATTTGGTTTCGCATCAGGGCCAGCAATGGTATATTATTGGCCTTGGCATCGCATCAGGTGGTAGCCGCGACTATGGCCTGGATAGGCGAGGATGCAACAGGCCCCACGGCAAGAGATGACTGGAGACGGAGGTGGTCTGGATGGCTATCTGCTCACATTGCGGCAACCAGTCGCAAGCAAGCGCGCTCAACTGTGAATTTTGCGGCTTTCCGCTTTCCGCCCAAGGGAGCGATATCTCTGGGCTGGATACAGTTCTTACCGCGCCACCACCAGCTAGCGACCAGAATGGCGCCCCGGCGACAACCATTGATCAGCAAGGGAGCGGAGCGCTTGCGCGGGTGATCGTCCGGCCATTGCAAGATGGCGGTGAGGCGCCGCGTGAATTCGCGCTCACCGGGCAGACGGTCTCCATCGGGCGCTCGCCTTCCTGCGAGATCGTGCTCGAACACGATCAGTTGACCTCCCGCCGCCACGCGCTCCTCAGGTACGACGGCGCGCGCTACACCGTCGTTGACCTTGGCAGCAGCAATGGTACGTTCGTCAATGACGCCGAGATTCGCGACGCCACGCCGCTCCACCCTGGCGACCGCATCATCGTCGGAGAGCATGAGTTGATGTTCACGGCTGATGTGGCCGAGCCGGCTCCCGCTGCGCCAGCGGCAACCCCGGACCAGATGTCGGCGCAACAGGAAATGCCCGCGCAGGAGAGCGCGGCGAGTGGCGCCGAGGAAGTCGAGACTGGCGCTATGGAGACGGTGATGGCTCCGATGGAGGCGCCGCAGGTCAATGGAGAGGATGTGCCAGGCGCCGAGGAAGTCTCGGCTGTCGCTGAAGTGGCAGACATCTCGGATATCGAGGACATTTCCGATGTTTCGGGCGTCGAAGACGTCGAAGACGCATCCGATGTCGTCGATGTCCATGACGTGGCAGATGTGTCCGAAGTAAGCGCCGTGAGTGAGAGCGGTGAAGAGGAGCCGGCGCCTGGCGAGCCGCAGGATGTCTCTGTGGACGAGGTCGAGGTCGAGGAGCAGCTAGAATCAGCGGCCCTGCCCCAGCTCTCGATGCCCGGAAGCATGCCACTCCTGGCACGGGCGCCGTCATCGGGCGCGTTGCGCCAGCCCGGCGGTGAGCTTGATCAGTTGCGCGAGCAGATGCGCCAGTTGGTGGCGACGAGCGAGACCGTCGCGCAGCACGCCGCGGAGGAAACCGAGCTGAGCGAGCGGCGGAGGCAGGCGCTGGCTGAGACGCGCGACCAGTTGCACGCGATTCTGGCTGGCATACAAAATGCGTCGAGCCAGCCGAACGATGGCCGGGCGGGTGAGCTAGGCGAGGTGGATGAGATGGATGAGATGGATGAGATGGATGAGGTGGATGGAGTGGGTGACCTCAGCGATCTCATCCAGGTGACGCAGCAGGCTGCTGACGATCCGAACCATCTGCAGAACGTCTCGCGGCTGGCGGAACACGCGAAAGACATCGCCCGCGCGCTCGAGGCGCTTCAGGCCCACCGCATTCAGCCGCCACGCCTTAACGCGAACGAGAACGCACTCGCAGAGCTACGGGCGCTCCGAGCGCGGCTGGATGAGTTGGCCTAGCGTGGCCTAGCGCTGGCTCTGAGGACCTATGGCAGACATACGCGACTATCGCGACTATGACGTGGTGGTGATCGGCGCTGGACTCGGCGGACTGCTTTCCGCCGCGCAGTTCCTGCGGCGTGGTCGCCGAGTCGCCATCGTTGAGCGCCTGGCGCACCCTGGGGGCCGTTTCACCGCCAAGACATTCCAGGGGGCGCAGGTCAGCACGGGGGCGGTTCATATGCTGCCCTTCGGCACGAATGGCGAGCTGGCGGCGATGCTACGCGCGCTCGGCGTTCCCCATCGCATCCACGACTCTGAAGTGTTCGCATCGTTCCATGCGCGTGGTCGCCAGTATGTCTGCCGCTCAGTGCTGCAACTGGCGGGCGTGCTTGGCCCGCGCCAGTTCGCGGAGTTCGTGCGGCTGGGCGGAGCGATGTTGCTGCGGCAGCCCCGGCCCGAGGAGCATACGCAGACCTACCGCGAGTGGCTTGACAGCCGCATCAGCCGGAAGACCTCGCCAGAGTTGTACGCCTATTTCGAGCGTGTCTGCCATTTCGCGCTCAGCATCGATCTCGACGACGTGCTCTATCCAGAGATCGTCGAGACGACGAAGAATATGTTCCGTTACGGCGCACCGGGCATTGTGGATGGAGGCTGCGCCGCGCTCACGGGCGAGCTGGAGCGGCGAGTGGTAGCAGGCGGCGCTGACCTGCGGTTGCAGCACGATGTGATTGCCATCGAGCAGGCTGCTGGCGCGGTGAGCGGCGTGCGGGTGCGTGCGAGGCAGACGGGCGAGGAAGCCTTGCTGCGCGCACCGATGGTCATTAGCAACATTGGCCCGTGGGCAACGCGCCGGCTGGTGGCCGTTCCCGAGAGTGCGACAGCGGCGGCGGGTGCGATGGCGGTCCGCGAGCGTGTTCCGCTGCCGGGAGGCGAGTTCGCTCGTCTCAACAGTGCGGAGGCATCCGCGCCGCGCGCGGTCGCCAGTGGGCTGAAGGTGCATTTGCTCAGTGACGAGTCAATCATCCCCCATCGCGGCATCATGTATTGTCTGGATACCGAGCGTATCGCGGGCATTGTGCAGCCTTCCAACAGTGATCGCCGTCTGGCGCCTCCGGGCAAGCATCTCCTGATTACCCATCAGTTGATGCGTAGCGACGACGTGAACGCGGAGCGCGAGGCGGCTCGTGCCGATCTGCGGCGGCTTTTTGGCGATGACTTCGGCACGAAGGTGACAATTCTGACGATGAGCCAGTATCGCGGGGAGTGGCCAGTCAACCGGGCGATGCAGGGCGAGGATGTCGCGCCAGCGACTGGCATTACGGGCCTCTATCTGGTCGGCGATGCCGTCAAGCCGTCAGGGTATCTGATGGTGGAAGGCGTGGCGCAGAGCGTCAACGCGTTGCTCGATACACTGGACGGTCCAGCGAGCGGGATGCCACACACCCCACCGAAGCCGCCAAAGTCGCGCGCCTTCCGCTGGCTGGTCGCGCCGCCGCCGCCACATCCAGGGTCGTAATGGTCTTGTGTGCCCGCTTACCCAATGGTTCATGAGTGCGCGCCACGCGTTGACAGCGCCGCGTATGACGCTTATGCTGGCAGGGCAATGAAAAACAAGCGTTCTGTGTAGATGAAGTTGAGCAAGGTCGTCTGGCTGGCAGGCCAGGGAGGGTCATGAGATGGATAGAGCCAGGGGACGGCAAAATGTTCGCCAGCGCGCGCCGCGGCAGAATCGCGGCGCGGGGGCAGTCTCGCGTGATCTTGCGGAGGTCGGCACACTTCCTCTGGATATGGCAGCGGAAGACGAGCAAGAGGGCGAGCAGGACAACGCTTGTTACCTGATCGAAGGCGGGATTCCGCTCAAGGGCGAGGTACGCAATAGCGGCGCGAAGAATGCCGCCACGAAGCTGATGGTCGCGGCGCTCCTCACCGAAGATCCCTGTACCCTGCGCCATATGCCTGCCGGTCTGGGGGATGTCACGATCACCGAACGCGTCTTGCGCGCGCTAGGCGCGGAAGTCACCTGGCTGGAAGAGAGCATCGTCAGGGTGCGCGCCAGCACTCTCGATAATACCGTGGTGCCGCTGGCGCTCGGGCGCAAAAACCGGCTCGCCGTGCTGACCACTGGCCCCCTGCTGCACCGCGCCGGCCACGCTGTGATTCCCGCTCCCGGTGGCGATCGCATCGGCCCCCGCCCGATCAACTTTCATCTGGATGGCTTGCAGCGGATGGGCGCGGTGCTGGATTTTCGGGATGGTGTGTATCACCTGAGCACGAGTGGCCTCAAAGGCACGACGATTGAGCTGCCATTCCCCAGCGTGATGGCTACCGAGACGCTGATCATCGCCGCGACGCTCGCCCGTGGCGTGACGGTTATCGCCAACGCCGCCATCGAGCCGGAGATCATTGACCTCATCAAATTCCTTCAGAAGATGGGCGCTATCATCGAGCAGCGTGTCGATCGCAAGATTGTCGTAGAAGGCGTTCAGCGGCTGCACGGCGCGGATCATCGCGTCATCACCGACCGCAACGAGGCGGTTTCGTTGGCCATCGCCGCCTATCTCACCCATGGCAACGTGCGGGTCATCGGTGCGGAACAGGGAATGCTGCTCACCTTCCTCAATACACTCTATCGGGTCGGGCTGGATTTCACGGTCGAGGATGACGCCATCTGCTTCTTTGGTGGCGACGAGCCGCCGCGCCCCATCGCGCTCGAAACCGATGTCCATCCCGGCTTTATGACGGACTGGCAGCAGCCCTTCACCCTGTTGCTGACGCAGGCGCGGGGGATGTCGGTCATTCATGAGACGATCTATGAGGACCGCTTCGGCTACACCCAGGATCTCAACCGCATGGGCGCTGATACGGGCCTTTTCACGCGATGCCTGGGCGAGATTCCCTGTCGCTTCCGCGAGAGCGACTTCCACCATAGCTGTGTCGTGCGCGGGCCAACGCCACTGCATGCCGCCGAGCTGACGATGCCCGATATCCGCGCTGGCGCCGCGTATATTCTGGCGGCTCTCTGCGCCAAGGGCACCTCGACGGTGCATGGCATCGAGCACATCGAGCGTGGCTATGATCACCTCGACGCCAAGCTGCGCTCCCTCGGCGCGAAGATCGAGCGGGTCCCCACCGTTCGGTAGCTGCCGCATCTCCGCGGAAGACTCTGCCGCGTTGTTGCCGGTGTTGAATCTCACACTTCCCAACCGAGCCCTCGCCATGTATAGTAAGGGGGTATTGTTGGGGGAGAGTTTGCCCCTTGCGTGCGTATTGCCTGATAGGCAGGCACGCGAATAGTCCGCATGCCATGATTTCCGTGTCTGGGCGTATGAGCTGGCATGCGCGCACTCATCCATTTTTTCGTCTGTATGTTTGGAGAGATTCTAGCGACCTCTCGCGATGGCTGCGCTCTGGACGACGCGCCGGATGCTGGCGTAGTCGGCGGGCAGGCAAACCGGCGGCCATGGGTGGAGTGGAGGAGAAGACATGCCAGATTCAGCAGTCAGTTCGCGGCGGGCCAATCGGGCGATCACGGACCTGTACGATGTGGAGCGACGAACATTCCTTATTCAATATCCCATCTGGGTCATCCTCGGCCTGAGCCTTTCGGGTGTCTTCATTATCGCTCTGACCGGCTATCTTGGCTACAACAGGTCCGAGCCGCTCTTCCAGCCATGGCTGCTCTTCCTCTGGTTCTGCGCGCTGCTGATCACGCTGCAAATCTCGATCTTCCGCCACCAGTCATTGCGCAAGCGGTTGATCGCCACGCTGATCATGAGCCTGTTTGCCGTCGTTTTCATCGGTATCACCTACTTCAACCAGTCATTGCCAGAGATTCTGCGCCAACTGCTGCAACAGGGCAGACTACTCCGCGCCCTTGCGAGCAGCCAATGGACCTACACGCTGGTCAATTTTGGCTTGATTGGCATCTTTTGGGCCGATACCATTCGCCGGTGGATTCGCCGGGCGCGCGGCCAGGCTCCTAACCCTGGGGTTGATATCGGCTTTGGCTATGGAGGACGTGGCGAGCGCGACAATGAGATGCCGTCGCTGCAAGAGTTGATCTCCGGCGACCTGATCGCGGGTGCCGTGCTGGCGCTGCTGCTCTCCTTCCTCTTCGAGCCGCAGATCATCACGCTCTTCATCCACCAGCAGGGCGTCGTGATTGATAGCTGCACCGTCTCCTGGCCGCTTGGCACCTGTGTCGCTCCGGGCGCTGGCCCAGGCAACCCGCCAACCCTCAGCTTCATGGATCTGATCCAGACGCTGCTCTACCTGCCGCTGGGTCTGCTGGTTCTGGCGCTGACGGCGACGGTTAGCGGGCTGGGCGCGTTGCAAGGCGTGAATGAGCATCACTCGGAAGAGTCGCTCATCATGATGAAGCCAGAAAACTCCACCAGCACCGGCGCGGTAGCCTCCGACGTGACCGAGACCGTCATCGATACGCTGCGAGCCGCGCTCGACCGCCGCCTCCGGTTGCTGCTTGCCAATCTGGCGCTGGCGTTCCGCTACATCGGCTGGCCGGTGCTGCTCTTCCTGGCCACCTACGCGCTGGCGGAGCTTTCGACCAACAGCCAGGCCTATCTGCATAGCCACAAGCATCTGCAGGATGTGCTGTTCTACGTGCTGCCCGCGCTGGGTTGGGGAGTGGCCGCGGTGGCTGGGATGGTTGCCTCGGCGGCGCTGATGCTCTTCCGCTGGCGGGTGGTGGATAATACCTTCCGCTTCCTGGGGCTGATTGGGTTTATCGTGCTGCTCACGTTCTGGATCTTCTCGCTGGCACTCTGGGGAGTCAATCAACTGCTCATCAACGTCAACGTGTCTGACCGGACGCCATTCAGCCCGCCTAGCTGGATGACGGGCCTCTCCCTGGTGCTGCTCATCATCTTTGGTACGGTTGTCCTGCTGCGCCGGGCGCGCCCAGCCGCGAAAGGGCAGCCTGCCCAGGCCGCGCTCAAATCATCGGAGACAGGTACGAAGACCGCCACGCCGCAATAGTCGCCAGAAGGATTGTCGCGGGGGCTGTCCTGCGGAAGGATTGCCCCTGTCGCAGTGCCGATTCGGCGACAGTTTCTTAGGAGTACGCCATGTTGTCAGTTTCACCCGACACCGGTGCACCACGTACCAAGCACGCGATCACCGACGTCTATGATGAGAGACGCCGCACGTTTCTCGTGCAGTATCCCATCTGGGTGGTGGTTGTTCTCGGCCTTGCGGGCGTCGTCGCCTTCGCACTTGTCGGATTTCTCGGCTATTCGGATGATCCAGCATTTCAGGCGATAGTGTTCAAAGAGGCGTGGCCGCTCTTCCTGTGGTTCTGCGCGCTGATCATAGCACTGGAAATCTCGATACTGCGCAACCGGAGGCTGCGGGTCGAGTTGGTGGCTATGCTCATCGTGACGATTATCTCGATGGTCATCGTCGGCATCACGTACTTCTACAAGGTTGATTTCCTGCGCTTGCTGGAAGATTTTCTGCAGAACGTGCTGGACATCCGCCTGCTGCTGCCGAAACTCACCGGAAGCAAGTATCTCTATGCCTTCATCAACTTCGCGCTGATCGCGGTCTTCTGGGTGGACACCATCCGCCGCTGGGTGCGCAGCGCGCGGGGCAAGCCGATCAATTCGCGCGTGGACATCGGCCTGGGGGGCACGAAGACGACCGCCGGGCCAGACGATAACCCAACGGTGCAAGAACTGATCTCAGGCGACCTGATCGCGGGCGCGGCACTCGTGGCGCTGCTCGCGCTGCTCTTCCGCTCAGACATTCTGACTTGGTTCTCAGATCTACTCGCGATTAACGTTCCGATCAACGATTGTGTTCCAGTCTGGCCGTTCGGCGCATGCACGCCTCCCGGCGGTGGCATGGCCAATCCGCCCACGCTGACCTTCATCGATACGATTCAAGCGCTGATTTATCTGCCGCTTGGCCTGCTGATCCTGGCGCTCTCGGCCATGTTGAGCGGCTTTGGCGCGGTGGGTGGCGTGGACGAGCGTGTGCTTGGGCAGCCTGAGCAGCTGGCGGGCACTGACGAAACCAGCACTGAATCCGTCTCGGAGCAGGTCAGCCTGACGGTTCTCAATACCCTGCGGAGCGCGCTCAACCGTCGGCTGCGGCTCGCGCTCGACAACATGCTCTACTCGCTGCGCAACGTCGTCTGGCCCGCGCTCATTCTCTTCGGCGTCATCGCGGTGGCAGCCGCCGCGCGCTACACACGCTTCTACCTGCACCTGCTCAGCGACCAGCACACCTGCCCGGAAGCCTGCAAAGCGACGCTCGATGCCTTTGGCTGGCCCTATCAATACGTGATCTATGCCGGAATCTGGGGCATCCTGGCGGTAGTTGCCATCGTACTCGCGGTCACACTGCTAGTGTTCCGCATTCGCGTCCTGGCGAACACCTTCCGCTTCCTCGGGCTGATCGGCTTCATCATCCTCCTGACGTTCTGGATCTTCTCGCTGGCGCTCTCCGGCTTCAATGGGCTGCTCAGGCTCACAGAGGCAACCGAGCGGGAGCCGTTCCCGCCGTTTGGCGTGGCTACGATGATCTCGCTGGCGGCGCTCATCGTCTGGGCAGCGATTGTGCTCTTCCGGCGGATGCGCAGAGGCGCTGGCACAAGTAGCGACGGATGATCGCGACGCAGATTTCCTGAGCGATACGACGCCCCGTTCTTTCTTCCAGCTATCGGAGAATGAGCGGGGCGGTTGTGTGATGTATGCGGTCGCTGGTGTCGATGTCTGCGCAGCGAATCATACCAAATCTGGTTTGGTCGTTGTCAGTCATCCTCTCCCGGCCCTGCGGGCCACCCTCCCGATGGGACGCAGCCGCTGCGCGCGCTCGACGCGCGCTCCGAGCCTGACGGCTCGCGCGTCTGCCCCCTCTGAGGGGAGGCATTCCAGTCGCGGGCGTCTGGCGTTCTGGCTCCCCTCCCCGTGTCGGGGAGGGGCCGGGGGAGAGGGCCGGATCCGCAGAATCCGCAGATGCCAACATCCCCAACGGAGTGCGAATTACTCCTCTCTTCCGCAGTGCGGAGCGAGCAGGGGAGAGGCGTGCTGGCGCAGAGAGGCGCTATTCGCCGTCGGTCGTGGGAGGCGCCTCATCGCTGCTCAATGCGGAGAGTCCGAGCAGCGCGCGGTCCGGATCAGTGGCGCGGCCCTCGACCAGAGCATCCATCGCCTGGGCCATATGGGGATCGTTGGTGTGTGATGCCGCGGGGCCGTTCTGCGTAATCCAGGCGAGTAGCTCGTGCCGCCCTTTGAAGGAGCTACGCACTTCTTCCAGCGCAAAGCTCCCCGGCAGCTTGTATTCGCCTGAGGCGGAGGCAGCCTCCTCCTCCTCGGCCCAATCATGCGCTTCCGCTGCCAGCACAGCTAAGACCTCATCCATGGCAGCGCGCCAGCCGCGTAAGAATGCATCTCGCTCCTGTTGTGTCGCCATGTGCACGCACCCCCTATAGTGTGATGCAAAGCTCTATGCCAGCCATGCCAGCAGTGCCGGCCGGGGCGTGAGAGATCCGCTTCCTGTGCCACTCAGGGTAACAGATTACGCGCATTCGCGCCAGTGCCACCTCATATCTGTGTCTGATTCTCGCGTGTCGCGTACCATTACAACTCGTGCGAGATTTCTTCTTTTCGCCATGAGACGATTGTGTCCGTTGACGGGCGGCTGGTCAAGGAATGGGCACAGAACAGGAGAGGATGCTGATCACTGCACGGGCTTGACTTCGTCACCTGGGGAAACATACCTGGCGGAGCGCATTGGAGCCGCTCTGCTCTCCAGCTATCGCAATGCGATGTGCGAGCAATCCGATGACGTGCCGCTCGCACATCGTGTCTACGATGATCGTCTGCTACTGGTGGGCAGTGCCGAAGCGAGCAGGCTCAACCAGGATCAACCGCTTTCCCTGGGCGATGCAGAAGATGCATATCGTCCAGGGGCGCTCTGTATCACGGTTTCAGGCCGTAGCCCGCAATCGTGTATGTGCCATCTTTAATGTAGGACTCGCCCTCATAGGTGAGTGTGGGGTCCTGGTAGATGACCGCCCAGATAGTTTCGAGCGGTTTCACGTCGTCCGCCGGGGTAATCCATGTCTGCTGGACGGCCTCAGCGTTGAACGTCGAGGTGAGGCGGGTCCAGGACTTCTCGCCGGGCTTCCACGCGTAATACGCGGCATCGTGCAGGATACCCTCGTCGAAGGCGATGTTCAACTGTGGCGTCCTGAAGAGCATGACCAACGTGCCATCGGGGCGTGTCATCGCTGAATACGGTGCCGCGTGCTGCCCCACAGGAATCCCACTCGCCGGAGATGCCTGCCAGGTCTTGCCGCCGTCTGCGCTCACCTGTACTCCTGTGGGCGCGATATCGCCTAGTGGTTCGCTGGCAGACGTGGTATAGAGGACAGATGCGCCATCTATCGTTCCGGCGGCGGCGAGGCTTCCGTTTGGCGGGTTGGCGATGCGCGTCCAGTTCTGGCCCGCGTTATCGCTCCGCCATAGCCCGCCATCCGAGAGCGTGACCCAGATGGTTGATCCTGTGGGCGCGGCGACGTAGTCCTCGATGCGCAGTCCCGTGGCGGCGAGGTCGGCATCGGCGAACTGCCAGTTGATCCCGTCGCTGCTGACCACGAGCCGGTATTCCCCCACATAGGCATCGGTGGTCATCAGTGAGTAGACTCGATTGCCCTGTGGCAGCAGCGGCGCGCGCGGGGAGCCGAGGACCTGGCTCAACATGCCCGTCAGGCGTCCATTGGAGGGCAGCATGAGTCGCCGCCATATCTGGCCGCCGTCTGTGCTGACGTATTGCACAGAACACCGAAAATTGCGAAGGCTCTGCCCCGCGGGGGAGAATGGGCTGGGGCAACTCGCGGACGATGGATCGCTGAACGCCGTTAGATAGACAGTCTTCGCGGCGAGTGGGTTGATGTCGAGCACGGCGTAATTCTTCAATGGCGACAGAGTGACCTCCGCGGGCAGCGGCACCGCCTGCCAGACTCTGCCGCCATCATCGCTCCGTTCCATCGCGAACGTACCGGAATTGAGGCGGTACGCAAAGTAAGGATCGCTCGGCGCGACGGCCACGCGCTCACCGTTGCGCGACTGGAACTGGCCGACCTTTTCCCATGTGCTGGCAGATGGTGTACGCGTCGAGGTGGTCGAAACCTGCCCTGGCCGGTTGCCCGACACCATCTGGAAGGCCACCCCGAAGAGTATCGCGATGAGCAGTGTCGCCGCGACAGCCGCCACCCCCCGGAAGGAGCGACGCCTTGCGCTGCCGCGAGGAGCATTGCCAGGAGAAATCTCTGATGGTGGTAGGGATAGATGATTCATGTCTATGCGATCGCTTTCCCTTCTCTGCTGAGCTTGCGCGCCCGGCTCCATCACCCGCGCCATGGGAGTCTCTCCAAACTCCCGCACGCGGCGGCGGAATGTCTCGCCCGATGGGTACTCCGCGCGCCACGCGGCGCCATCATCGAGGAGGCGGTTGTGCAAGCGCTGCAGATCGGGAGGCAGCGTGTCACCGTGGTTGTGCTGGTGGTTCTCAGGCACCTGTGTCCTCCTGACGAGATACGGCGGGCCGCTCATCCGAATCGCCCAGAGACGCGCGCAGCAGGGTGAGTGCGCGGCTCAGGCGTGTACGCACAGTGCTGGAGGGAATGCCAATCGTTGCGCCGATCTCGGTCGCATCGAGACCGCAATAATAGCGAAGCACCACGACAACCCGCAGCGGGATATCTAGCCGGTTGACCGCGTCGCGCAGGTCGAGCGCCGCCGCGTGGTTTGAGGCGCCTGGATGAGAAACGAGGCGAAGAACAGGCTGGAGATCAGTGTCTTCCAGTGGCTCCGTCATCCGGCGATGGGTGCCAAAACGCCCGCGTTGCCAGTCTCGGCAGACGTTGATGGTGATGCGCAGCAGCCAGGGACGTACGTTCGCTGGATCGCGCAAAGTGCCCCATGCTTGCCAGCCGCGCAGCAGCGCCTCCTGCACGGCGTCGTCGGCGTCTGCTGGTCCGACGAGCGCCAGCGCGAGATGGCGCGCAGCCTCCGCGTGCAGCGCCAGCGCCATCGCCACGTTGTCGTTCGACTGTGTCACCCCACCCTCCCCGACATTGTCCCCGGGTATTCGCTCGTCAGTCGGTTCCGGTTCCCGTTGCTTTCGCCACATGATACACTCCGTCCCAGCATATGGATGCCCTCCAGCATCTGCTCATAGGAAAGATGCATTGAGGGGGGGCAAGTGTCCGTGACGCGTTTCCGCGGGTTTGTAAACAGGCATCTACCGCTTCCGTCCGGCGGGCGTAGAATACAACGAGAGGAAGAGAAGGGAACGAAGCGCGATGGATGGCAGCCAGCCCGTAGCAGCCGGGACGAGTGAAGCAGCGGAACGACAACCAACGCCGGAGAAGACCACCGTACGTATCGAGTGGCGCGGGCGCGACATCGCGCTGGTGCCGCCTGAGGCGCTCTGGTCGATGGATGACGACGCGCTCTATCAGGCCCTGTTTGGCGAAGATGCCGGGCTGGCAACGGCGCTGCTGAAGCGCGACATGCGGGCACGGGTGCTGCGGGCGCGCCCGCTCGATTTCGCCTGGCTCAAAACGGCGCTGGCGGGCTGGGATATCGCCATCGCTTTCGACGAACGGCCCGCGCTTCCGTGGCCGGTGCGCCCCGCGCTCACGCCGCGCCCCTATCAGGAGGATGCGCTCACGGCATGGCGCGCCGAGGGATGCCGTGGTGTGGTGGTGCTGCCGACCGGGAGCGGCAAGACGCTGGTAGGCGCCCTGGCGATAGCCGAGGTGGAGTTGGCGACGCTGGTGGTAGTGCCGACGATTGATTTGCTGCGCCAGTGGCAGCGGGCGCTGGCCGAGGCACTAAACAGTCCACCCGACGCCATTGGCGTCTATGGCGGCGGTGCGCATGAGGTGCAACCGATCACCGTCATTACCTATGAATCCGCCGCGCTGCATCCTGAGCTGTTGCGGCGGTTTGGGCTGCTGATCTTCGACGAGTGCCATCATCTGCCCGCGCAGACCTATCGCCAGATTGCCGAGGGCGCGTTTACACCGCTGCGTCTGGGACTCAGCGCGACGCCCGAACGCGCCGACGAGGAACATCTTGCCCTTGACCGGTTGATCGGGCCAGAGGTCTATCGCCGCGCACCCGATGAGCTGGCCGCCGCCCGCTATCTCGCCCGCTACGACGAAGAGCGGCTGACCGTCGCGCTCAGCCCGGACGATGCCGCGCGCTATGAAGATGCCCGCGCCGTCTACCGCGCTTACCTGCGCAAACACCATATCGCCATCACCTCGCCCGCCGACTTCCAGCGGAAGGTGCTCTGGGCCAGCGCCCGCGATCCAGAGGCACGCGCCGCGATGTTGGCCTGGCGCGAGGCACGCTCGTTGGCGATGAACGCTCCGGCCAAGCTTGCGCTGCTCGAAGAGCTGTTTGCCCGCCACGCGGGCGAGCGAGTGCTGGTCTTCAGCGAGTATAACGCGCTGGTCGAGGCGATCAGCCAGCGGTTCTGCATCCCTCAGATTACCCATAAGACAGCCGCGGAAGAGCGGCGACTGATCCTTGAGCGCTTCCGATCAGGTCGCTACATGCGACTGGCAACGGGTCGGGTGCTGAATGAAGGTGTGGATATTCCCGATTGCGGCGTCGCCATCATCGTCAGCGGTAATGCCACTCGCCGGGAGTATATTCAGCGGCTGGGGCGCGTGCTGCGGCCCAAGGAGACGCGGGCAAGACTCTACGAACTGGTAACGGAGGGCACCACCGAGGAGCGCGTTGCAGATCGCCGTCGGTCACGGGCATAGTAGGCAGGGAGAGGATCATCGCATGCGGTTGGCGCTGGCGGATATCAAGAAGACCATCTCGCGACGTGGCGGAGAGACACGGCTGACGCCCTATCTGCTGCGCTCGGGTGAGTTGGCGCGTGAAATCGAGGCGCTGATCGCGCTCTACGAGGAGTGGGCTGGGCGTGAGCGGGCGAGCTTCCCGCAGGATCGTGCTGCCGAGCTGATCGGCGATTACCGGTTGGCCCGCTGCCTGACCAACTGCCTCTCCGAGGACTACGAGTGGCGGTCGCCCTCCTGGCCGGGGAGCGCCAGTGCCGACGAAGCCGCCGCTTTGGATGCGCGTGAGATACACTCGCCGGGACAATTGCGGCTGGTGCTCTACGACTGGGTGAACGACCATGCCGGGGGCTACCTGAACGCCACGAGCCGCGAGGCCGCGCTGGACACCTGTGCCGCGAGTCTGGGACTGCGCCGCGCTACGCTCGATGCGTTGCTCGTGCTGGATGGCGAGGCGCAGGCAGTGCTTCACCGGCTCAACGAGACCCCACCCACAGCCGACGCGCTGGCCCGGCGCTACAACCAGCGCGTCTTCGAGGCGCTGCTGGCGAATGCCGCGAGCGTTGAATGGGTCGTGCCACCTGATATAGGGCAGGCGGGCGGCGAATCGCTGGGCACCGTCGTCAAGCGACTCTGCTTCCTGGCGCGCACGATGGGCGTTCACTATGATCTTTCCTTCGCCGATGATGACCCTGTGGCAACCGCTCCACCACTGGCACGCGTCGCCGAAGCGGGCGGTTCCTATCTGCTGGACACTCTGGACGATCGCGATGAAGGCAGGGAAACGCTGGAGGCTGCCGGGCGACCCATTCGTGTGCTGCTCTATGGCCCGCAGGAGATCAGCGCCGCCCCCGCTGCGTATGGTGAGCGGCTCGCACGTCTCTGTCGCGCATTGCTCGGCTACCGGCGTGCTCCAGAACGCGCGGGTCGGCGTGCCGCTCTCGCTGGAAGCGGCTTGCGCGGGATTGCGCAGGTCTATCTGCACGGGCGTCCGCTGCCCTTCGTACTGGATGATAGGCTCCTCACCTTGCTCGGCGTCGGCGCCGCGCCTGAGGAAGCAGGTGGAAGCATCGGCGGGACACAGGCGAGCTATGATAGCGCTCTGGAGGCGCGGTTCGCCGGGGAGTTCGCGGCGCTGGAGCGAGCCGAGGCGTCGCATGGCTGGCGGCTAGAGCGCGAACCAGAGCCGCTGCTGGTGGGAGATACGATTCTCGTGCCTGATTTCGCGCTCATTCGTGGGATGCGCCGGGTCTACCTCGAAATCGCGGGCTACTGGCGTCCAGAGTATCGCGAGCGCAAGGCACGGAAGCTTGCCGCGCTGCGCGGGCGGGTTGCGCTGGCAATTGCGGCGCCAGCATCGGCGCGGAGTGAGCTGGGCATCTTCGAAGGGATATTCCCGCTGCTCTGGTATGCCCGCGACCACATCCCCGCGCATGAGATGATCTCTTTGCTGGATCGCGCCTACGACGACTCCTCCCGGCGGCTGGCGACGCTCGATCTGCCACAGATTGCCGCTGAAATAGCGCTGCGCGAGCGCATCCCGTCCCGCGAGAGCTATGCCCTGCTGCATAGCTACACACGCGCTGAGCTGGATACCGCCCTCCGGGCACTGGCGGGCGAAAATCCAGATGCCGCGCCCGTCTGGATCGAGGGGCTGGGGCTATGCGCTCCCTCGTGGCTAGCACAGCGAGTCGCGCGAGTGGGTGAGTATGTCGCTGGCGCGGCTGGTGGGAGGCTGCCGCTGGCTCAGTTGGCGTATCTCCTGCGTGAGAGTGAGCCGGGACTTGCCGATCTCGATGAGGCAACGGTGGAAGCACTCGCGGAGCGCGCCGGATTGCGTGTGGCGCGCACGTCTATCTTTACCGCCGAGGTGATCGTACCTGGCATACTTGAAGGGTCTGGTGCATCCAGTGTTCCGGGAGGAGCCGCTGGCGGCACGCTCACCGCAGGAGCGGCAGCCGAAAGCAAGGCGCCTTCTGGGGCATCGTCTCCCCGGTCAACACAGCCATACACGCAACCACGCCCACGTGCCCGCCGTAAACAGCATAGACAGGATGGAGGAGATAACGGACTATCGCAACTAGACTTCTTCTCGACCGAGCGCGCGGACGATGAGAGTGGCCCAGGAGCCCCATCCACGCACGAGGCTTGATGTTGCCTGAAGGAGGCACACTGTGGGTGACGACTGGACTCGCCGGATGAAAGACTTCGGGCCGGATCGTGACGAGCTGACCGATGAGCTGGAACGCCAGGCACGCGAGACGATACGGCTGTTTCGTGAATCAATGGGCGATCTGGGCGAACGGGTGCGCCAGGTGCTTGACCGCGCCACCGAACTGTGGGAGGAGTCGAGCAGCGTCGGCCCCGAGGGCATCGAAACCGCCCAGCTTGCCCCGGCCAACGAGCTCCGCGCGCGCGAGTTGGCTCGCCGTTGGGTTGCGCGAGACTTCCTGGTTGACCCTGAGCTGCCCGACGGCATGCGCACCCGCGCCCTCTATGAAACCGCCGTCTGGCGGGTGGAGTTGAGCGAGCGTGGCGAGACGCGCAGCTTATCCGAAGGCTCAGCGCCATGGACAGGCACACCGCCCCCGCCGCCCGCGCCGATTCTGTCCGCCTGGGACTACACGTTTCCCGCGACGCCGGAAATCACCTCTGGCGAGCGTCGGGAACGGCTGGCAGGCAGCGAGATGGCGGGCGCGTGTCTGGTCTGTAACGGCACGGGCCACCGCGACTGCGCCGATTGTGAGGGGAAGGGGTTCGTGCGCTGCCCGGAGTGCCATGGCCGCGCGCGTGTGACTTGCCGCCGCTGCCGGGGACGCGGGCGCATCGCCGACGCTGCCGCCGAGCGCCGGGCGCGTGCCTCCAAGGGCTATTTTCAGGTGCAGGCCGAGCGGCTGGCGACCGATGCCGCCGAGAAGTTGGCAGATTTTTCCGAGCGGCTGCGCCAGGATTACGGCGTGCCCCTGCCGCCATCGGCACAATGGGCGCCAACCGCCCCAGCTTCTGGTGAGACGATTCCCTGCCCTGACTGTGTCGACGGGACTATCCCCTGCTCATGCAAGACAGGCAAGCGTGTGTGCGCCACCTGCAAAGGAAGTGGCTATGCGCCCTGCGCGGCCTGCGATGGTTCGGCGCGGGTCATTCGTTATCGTGAGGTCGTGCGCCGCTTCGATACGCGCTCCATCAGCCGGACGGTAATGCCGACGCGGGCCGAAGAGGCAGGCTGGCTGTCGAGTGCGATGCTCAGGCGTGCCTCCGAGGAAACTGTCTGGGAAGGCACGATTACCGACGTGGAGGGCGAACCGCCGCTCGGCGTGCCTCCTGGCGTCTGGACAATCGCGCGGGCGCTGGTAAACGATGGGAACGGGGCCGGAGAGTCCTCTACGGAGCCACCGGATGATCCCGCCCGGCATGTCATTGGGCGCCGGCTGCGGCTGACCTGCATTCCCGTGACGCACGTTGAGTACACCTTCGATGAGCGCGAATTCGCCTTTAGCGCTGTTGGCCCCACCAGGTCAGAGCGCTTCTGGGCCGAAAGCTTCCCGGCGCGCTGGACACGGGTAGGGCGCTTCTTCAAAGCGGTGATACGCGACCTGAACGGCGAGCGCGACGAACTCCGCCGGCTGCCGGGCGAGGCGCCGCGCCCCCTGGACGAGTACCGAACGCGGCATATACGTATCCTTCCCGATGATGCCACGGATGCCATCGGCCAGCACGAGGAGTCCGGTGCCCCGGCCAGCGATCAGCCGCACCAGAATGGCGGCGGACATGGCAATGGCGCGGAAGGATGATGAGAAGCGGGCAGGAATGATACGTCTGTAAGCTCTCCCCATCTCCTCGCGAGCCGGGGTAGGGGAGAGCGCGTCTTTACCGCCTATCGCCCCACCACGACGAACGTCAACGCGGTAAAGGCAAATGGCAGCGCCAGCAGAATGATCAGTACCAGCAGCGCTCGGGGGTTGCCGACATTGATCGTCCAGCCAAGGCCAAAGCGCCGCTCGACGAAGATCGCCGGATCGCTCGGGTTGGCATAGATGCCGCCGAGCTTCCAGTAACGGTCGTCCATGCGGTCGGTCGTGTTCTGGCCATTGATGCCCAGCCGCGAGCCGCCCTGCCCCGTCGTGATGCCGATCCAGATCGCGCCGCCTAATATCAGCACGACACAGCCAAGCGTAACCCAGAGCACCCAATTGACGTTGGCATGGCCACTCAGGGCCGATTGAGCGACGGAGAGCGCCAGCACCCCCATCAGGGCGATCATCAGCGACTTTACACCAAACAGGTAGCGCATCATCCGTCGCCGGAATGTCTCGTCGGCCACGGTAGGTTGTGCTTTGGCACGGACCGTCAGTGCGCTCAGGAAAGTGATGAGCACATAGAGGAAAAGCTGCGTCCAAACGAGCAGGAAGTACGAGCCGACGGTCTTGTGCGCGTACGCGTTGGGATTGCCCGCGGCGTCGAAGTGCGTGGGGATGATCGCGGGCGCCGCGGCATACGTCATCGCGAGATACGAGGCAGTCAGCGCGATGAGCGCCAGGGGCAGCGCCTCCCAAACGAGCGGGACGTAGTCGGCGTAGCGTCGTGGGTGCAGGCCTGCCGATGGGACGGGTGGGGCTGCTGGTGGTGCTGAGGATGCCAACGCGCGTGAGGCACGCCACGCCAGGAGATAGGGGATATCAGGCAGCAGCACCAGCACGAGTGGGATGACGACAATCCCGATGCTGGCCCAGAATCGCGCGGGAGCCAGCGCCCGGAGCAGCACCAGCCCGATGGCCTGGAGAATAGCCAGCAGCAGTACCCCGGTACGATAGCGCCGGATGATTGCCCGCCCCGCTGCCGTAGCGCGGGTATTGGGTGGCACCGTCGTGCCGAAAAGCAGGTCGCGCCGTGTCAGCGACGGCATCAGCAGCGAGATCGTTGTGATGATCACCAGCACGAGCGCTTGTATTCCTACCGCCAGCAACGTCGCCATAACGGCCTCTCCTGAGTGGTTGGCTCGACTCTCGACTCTCGAAAATGCTCCGATTTGAGCCGCCAGCCGCTATTTATCTGCCAAATACTTCGGCTGCCAGTGCGCGTAATTGCTCCAGCGTCATGCCCAGCAGGAGCGCGTCGGTGCGCGTCCGTTCCAGAGCGGCGCGAATGCGTTCGATATCGCCAACGGGTGGCTCGGTGACGCGCTCCAGACGTGGGTGGACGACTGCTCGCGCCCCATGCCGCAGCAGAATGATGCCCTCGGATTCCAGCGCGCGATACGCCGCCAGTACGGTATTGACATTGATACCAAGATCAGCCGCAAGCTGGCGCACAGAGGGCAGCCGTGTTCGTGGCGACAGCACGCCGCTGGCCACCAGCGCGCGCACCTGCTCCACAATCTGCTGATACTTCGGCGTCGGACTTGCCTCGTCGAGGCGAATCACCGCCGGTTCTCTCTGCTCCGTCGCCATAATGCCCGCTCCCGGTTCGCTCTCTTCTCTCGGACTGTTATAGCATTGATAGAACAGTTTTGGCAAGGTGAGGCCAAGGGAGCGCCCGCCCATGCTACGATTGGTCATAGCACGGCTCGTGATAGTCACGCAGAACAGCGCAGGAGGGAGGCGCATGGAGCGACAAGAGATGCTGCGCGCGCTCGCCGGGCGCATAGGTGCCCTCCCAACCGCGCATCCGGTGCGGGTGGCGGTGGACGGCATCGATGCCGCTGGCAAAAACGATGCTGGCGAATGAGTTGGCGTTGGCGCTACAGGCTAACGGGCGGCCAGTCATTCGCGCCTCGATTGATGGCTTTCATCGCCCGCGTACCGAGCGCTACCAGCGCGGCCCGGCCTCTCCCGCCGGCTATTATCTGGACTCATTCGATTATCTTGCCGTGCGCGAGATGCTGCTCCAGCTATTGGGTCCCGCGGGGTCCCGGCGATTTCGTCGCGCTGTCTTTGATGTTCACACTGACTGTCCCGTGGTCGCGCCCGAGGAAGAGGCGGCAGCGGATGCGGTGCTTGTGCTGGATGGCGTGTTCCTGCTCCGTCCCGAGCTCGATGAGTTCTGGGACTATCGCATCTTTGTCGAGCTACCCTTTGACGTGGCATTGGAGCGCGCCACACAACGCGATGTGGCCCTTTTGGGCTCAGCAGAGGCGGTACGCGCCCGTTATGCTGAGCGCTACATCCCAGGGCAACGCCTCTACTTTGAGATGGCGCATCCCCAGCAGCGAGCGGATGCGGTTGTGAATAACGAGCACCTGGATGATCCGCTGCTGACTTTCCATGACTGAAGCCCAGCAAAGAATATGGTAACGGGAGGACAAGCTATGACAACCATTACCGATGATGTGATGCGTGAGAGACTGGCTGGCACCAGAAACTATGCCCTCGTCATTCTCAAGGCTGGCCCGAAGCGTTTTCAGGATGGGGTCGAGAGCATTATCTGGGAGCATGGGCGAAGGAACTTTGCCCTTCGGGAGGAAGGGCTGCTCTCCATCGTGTGCCCGATCTCCGATGGGAGTGATATGGCAGGCATCGGCATCTTCAACGCGAGTGTCACCGAGGTGCAACAGATCATGGACGAAGACCCGGCTGTGCAGGCTGGAGTTCTGGTCTATGAAGTGCATCCCTGTCGGGGTTTTCCCGGAGACAGCCTGGCGCGATGAACGCTTTAGCGTGATGTGCCGTGGGCGGGTGCGCTGCGGATGGAGCGGCTCGTGGTCGCCAGGACGGCCATGGCCAGCAGGAAGATACCGAGGATGGCAATCGTCGGAAGCGCGCCCGCATGCTGCAGCAGGATGCCAGTAAGGGCCAGTCCGAGCGGCGGCGTAGCGCGTGCGATGACCCGATAGGCGCTATTGACACGCCCTTGCAGCGCATCGGGAATAAGCACCATGCGATAGCTAAACTGTGTGATGTCATAGATAGGATCGACGAAGGCGAAAATCGCGCTCACAACCGCAAGCAGCAAGAGATTGTGCACCGCGAAGGCGTAACAGCCCCAGATGATGGCGAAGAGCCAGCAGGTGCCAAGCATCACCGCTTTGAACGAGCACCATCGACAGATGACCCCAGCCAGCATCGAGCCGAGAATATAGCCGACCCCAACGCCCGCGAAGATCAAGCCGATGAGCGATGACGACGCATGCTGCTGCTGCGCCAGGACGATGATGAGCAGCGTGCTGGCTCCCGGAGCGACCAGGTTGAGCAGGCCGCTCAGAATCGCCAGCATGCGGATGGTCGGCTTCCGCCAAAGCCATGAAAGCCCAGTCCATATCTCTCGTGCCATTGGCTCGCGCAGCGCATTGCGCTCGGCCTGTAGCGGTGTGCGCACGAAGAGCAGTGTCGCAACCGAACATGCGTAGGAGATGGTATCGGCCAGGAACGGCAGAGCGCTGTTGATGCCATAGAGCAGCCCACCGAGGGGTGGGCCCGCCAGTGATGCGCCGCCAGAGCCAGCGATCTGCCAGGAGGTTGCCCGCGGGAGCTGCGCGCTGGAGACGACGCGTGGCAGGCTGGCTACTGCTGCGATATCGAAGACGACGCCGAGTATGCCCTCGACGAATGCAACGAGATAGAGCTGCGGCAGCGTAAGCGCGTGGAACGCTGCTGTGAGAGGTATGCTGGCTAAACCAAGCGCCCGACCCGTGTCGCATACTAGCATGACGGTGCGGCGATTCCAGCGATCCACCAGCGCGCCTGCTGGTAACGCCATCAGAACGTACGGCACCGTCCGCAGCGCGCCTGCCAGCCCGGCCTGCGCGGGCGAGCCCGTGATCAGCAACAGCAGCAGTGGGAACGCGAGATGGGAGATTTGCGTGCCCGCGTCGGAGACAGCCTGTCCACCAGCGATGAACAGAAAGTCGCGATTGCGCCAGAGCGGCTTGTGGGTTGCTGGGGTTGCCTGTGGTGTTCGTGTCGTATGAGTAGCACGGTCGGTGCCAGTGGTCGCCATGCTGTTGCTGCCTCCTGCCGTGGCGTGTGTCACAACAGCAACAGGATAGCATAGCGCTTTCAGTCTGAGGGAACAGATTTCTTCTCAGTACTGTCAACATCGGTTGCGGGCGCGCGCGAAAGCCTGCGGCGGATGATGTCGGCCAGGATACGGGCGAGCGAGCGATTCTCATCGCCGAGGAGCGTCCACGCGCGGGCGAGCGCGACGCCGAAGACAGCGACCAGCACAATCATCAAGCCATACAGACCCTCCTCGCTATGGAGGGGCTGTTGAATGATCTGGATGCTGTAATAGATCTCCAACCCATAGACAAGAATCCCACCGATGGTATAGAGGATGCTGCGCTGAAACATCCGCTGGCTGCGGCGGAGCTTATCGGCTGTATGGACGATGGTGTTCAGCATCGATATCGCGGCAATGACGACGACTGCCCAGCCGATAGTGATACCGGGGATGAGCGCGATCATCGAGATCAGGAAGGCGTTGACCAGGGCGCTGAAGGCGCTATTCGCCGCAAGTTCCCGCTCTAGCTCCGCCTCCTTGCCAAGTGTGTGTCCCGGCGCGATGGAGATGGCGACGAAGAGCAGGCCGATCAGCGCGCCATCAGCGGTGAGGCTGGCCGCGAAGAATGTCAGAAATGTCTGTGGAACCACAGGAGAAGCCCTTTCCGGCAAGTAACAGCTATGCTTGGTGAAGGAGAATGGCACTGCCAGAGAAAGGATAGCATGCCATGCGTGGGGATGCGCTACCCGCAATCACCGTCATGCCCAATCCAGCGCTGAGCGATCAGATCGTCCACATCCGGCTGCTGGGATTCGCACCGGGGCAGCGGGTGACGCTTCGCGCTGGGACGTACGATGATGCGGGCAATCGTTGGCGCTCGTGGGCGGAGTTTCAGACGAATGAGGCGGGCGTGATAGACGTTGCGACGGCATCCCCGCTGGCTGGCACGTATTCGGGCGTCGACGCGATGGGCTTCCTGTGGAGCATGCGTCTGGTGGACGACACTGACGAAACTGGCGACATTGCGCCCGCGACGTTCGCGCGAACAACCACGCAGCCGCTTATCGTCGCGCTCTCAGCCGAGGTGGATAGCCGTGAAGTCGCTAGGGCAAGCCACACGCGGCTGGAGATGACTCCGAGTGTGCGGCGTGTTGAGCTGCGCGAGCGCGGGCTGGTCGGCACGCTCTTTCTGCCGCCGGAAGCTGCTGGCCCACATCCGGGCGTGATCGTGCTCGGAGGATCGAGCGGAGGCATACGCGAGCCAATGGCGGCGCTGCTCGCCTCACACGGCTACGCGGCGCTCGCGTTGGCCTACTTTGGCGCTAAGGGATTGCCGCCACGTCTGGCGGATATTCCGTTGGAGTATTTCGAGACGGCGCTCGATTGGATGGCTGCTCGTCCCGATGTGGGCGGCGAGCGATACGCCGTGGTAGGCATCTCGCGCGGCGCTGAGCTAGCGCTCCTGCTGGGCGCGATGTCTGCCCGGGTCGGCGCGGTCATTGCCTACGCGCCGAGCAGCGTGCTCTGGGGCGCGGTGGGCGCGTCTGGCCCGGCATGGACGTATCGCGGTGAGTCGCTGCCAGTCGCGCCGGATCACGTTTCGCCTGAACAGCGCGGCGAGATGTTCGGACGCGAGCCGCTCTCCGCGGCACCCTGGTATCGGGCGAATCTGGAAGATGAGGCGGCGCTTGAGCCCGCGACGATTGCGGTCGAGCGCATTGCCGGACCGGTGCTCTTGATCTCTGGCGAGGACGATCAGATGTGGCCGTCTACGCTGATGGCCGAGCGCATCATGCGGAGATTGGAGGCGCGCGACTTCGCCTGGCCGTATCGCCACCTGAGCTACCCGGATGCGGGCCACCTGATCGGCCCTCCCTGGTATCCGACGACGGCCAATACGCGCCGCCATCCGGCTGTTGGTGCCACATTTGCTTATGGCGGCACACCCGACGGACAGGCACGCGCCAACGCTGATTCGTGGGCGCAGGTGCTGGCGCTGCTGAAACAGACGCTATAACGCGTCGTGATCTCGTCGCGGGAGCGCATCATAGCATTGGAAGAAAACTGGGCACTCGGATATCGCGTATCTCACAGCGAAACACACGCGGAGATGATACTCTACTCACTATGGAATCGCGTAGAAGGCGACCCATGATGATTCGAGCTATACTCGATCACCCGTGTGTGAACTCCGGTCTGGTGGTTCGGAGGCAGCGATGTCATCAGTGCTACAGATCCGACTCCTTGGCGATTTCTCGCTCACCTCGGATGACAGGCCAGTGGAGGGTGTCAACACGCCCCGGCTGCAATCACTGCTCGCGTATCTTATGCTGCATCGTGTCACACCCCAACTCCGCCAGCATCTCGCATTTATATTCTGGCCGGATTCGAGCGAAGCACAGGCGCTCAATAATCTGCGCCAGCTCGTCCACACCATCCGGCGCACGCTGCCGGATGTCAGCGCTTTCCTCAGTGTCGATAACCGCACGCTGCAATGGCGGCGCGATCTCGCCATGGAACTCGATGTTGAAGAGTTCGAGCGCGCACTGGATGCGCTCACCACAGCGGCAAGCCAGAACGATTTCGCCGCGCTGCACGCCGCAGGGGAAAGGCTCCTGGAGATCTACCAGGCTGATCTTCTGCCAGGATGCTATGACGACTGGATCATCCCGGAGCGGGAACGGCTCCGCGATCTTTTTCTCCAGGCGCTTGAACGGCTGATCAGCGCTCATGAAGTCCGCCATGAGTTCGAAAGCGCGATTCGCTACGCGCGCCGCATGATTCGTGCTGACCCGTTGAATGAAGGCGCCTATCGCGCGCTCATGCGGTTGTACGCCCTCACAGGCGACTACGCAAGCGCCTATCGGACGTTTCAGACGTGCGCCGACACGTTGCGCCGCCAGCTTGGCATCGAGCCAAGCCAGGCGACGGAAGATCTCCATCAGCGGTTACGACGACTGGAAGCGGATCACGCCAGCGGCGGCGATGCGCCCAACGTTGCGGATGCCGCGCCGCGTGGCTCATCGGCGGCGCCTACGGCTCTCATTGGGCGCCAGCGCGAGTGGGAAATATTGCGGAAAGCGTGGCAGGCCGCGACGACTCAGAGACCGGGATTCGTGCTCATCACGGGCGAGCCGGGTATTGGCAAATCGCGCCTCGCCGAGGAGATGGCACAATGGGCCGAGCATGGAGGAGCCACTACAGCAATCACGCGCTCGTATGCTGTCGAGGGCCGCCTCTCATTTGCTCCTGTGATCGAGTGGCTTCGCAGTCCCGCGCTACGTCCATGCGTGCGGCAACTGGAGAGAGTATGGCTGATCGAAATCGCGCGCATCTTGCCTGAGCTACTGGCCGAGTATCCAGACCTGCCTCATTATGAGCCGATGACTGAGTATGGCCAGCGGCTGCGTTTCTTCCAGGCGCTGGCGCTTGCCGTCCTGGCCGCGCCACAACCGTTGCTGCTGGTGCTGGATGACCTGCAATGGTGCGACCAGGAAACGCTGGAATGGCTGCACTTTCTCCTGCGCTTCGATCCGCATGCGCGGGTGCTTATTCTCGGCAGTGCTCGCAGCGAGGAAACGCTGTCTCACCACCCGCTCCATACGCTGCTGCTGCACCTGCGCCACACGGTTGCCGTGACGGAGCTCACGCTCCAGCCACTAGATGCCGCTGAGACCGCGGAATTGGCCGCGCGCATGACCGACCGTAACCTGGATACGGAGGCAGCGATGCGCCTGTTTGGCGAGACCGAGGGTAATCCGCTCTTTGTCGTTGAGGCAGTACGAGCCGGGCTGGATGAATTCCTCAAACAACGTGAGAGCATCGAGAGCGCTCCGTACGCGCATTCTCACGCCAATCGCGCGCTGCCGACCGGCATGAGAACCGTCATCGCCGACCGGCTGGGCCAACTCTCCGCCCCAGCCCGCGAATTGGTCTCGCTGGCGGCCACGATTGGCCGGGAGTTCAGCCTTGATATCCTGGCGGAGGTCAGCCAGTCTGATGAAGGAAGCGTCGTACATGCGCTGGACGAGCTTTGGCAGCGTGGCATCGTGCATGAACAGGGACCCGCGACGTACGACTTCACCCATGACAAGCTGCGCGAAGTCGCCTATGCGGAAATCAGCGCTCCGCAGCGCCACCTCTGGCACCGTCGCATCGCAAGCGCACTCGAAACTCTCTACAGCAATGACCTCGACCCGGTCAGCGGGCAAATTGCCATGCACTATGAACATGGTGGATCAATTCCGCGCGCCATCTCGTACTATCGTCGCGCCGCATTGGTGGCGCAGCGTGTATTCGCTCATGAAGATGCGATCTACCTGCTGCGGCACTGCCTCGATCTCCTCGAACAGACGCCGCACACGACCACGCGCGACAAGCAGGAATTGGCCATATTGCTGGCGCTGGCGCCGCTCTACCGGATTACCCGTGGGTGGACCGCGCCGGAGTTGGAGCGTGTCGTCGAGCGCGCCCTGGCTTTGTGTGACACAGTCGGCGACGATGTGCAGCGGGCCGAAGCGCTCTATGGGCTTCAATCGCTGCTTGTCGTCCAGGCACGGCTGGAGCGGGTGCAGTTGGTAGCCGAGGAGTTGCAGGCGCTCTACGAGCGAACACGTGGCGAAGCTCCACCCTTATCCGGGATGATGTTCGCCGGGGCGCGGCTCCACCTGGGCCGCCTGAGTGAAGCGAACGATGCCTACGAGCGTATCCTCACAACACATGATTCGCAACAGGTCGAGAGTCTTCAGGAGTCGCAAGGCTGGAACTTCGCCGTCCACACGCGCGCCTGGCGCTCACATGCGCTCTGGGCCCTTGGGTATCCCGCGCAGGCCATCGCGTCCGCGGTTGACGCGGTGCAACTGGCCCAGACGATGGAGCAGCCGTTCAACCAGGCGCTTGCCACCACCTACCTTGCCATGCTCTGGCAGATAAGCTGCGATGCGACTACTGCCCGGGCGCGTGCCGAAGAGGCACGTGCGCTCACCATCGAGTACAAGGCCCCATACTATAGCGCGTGGGCGGAGATTCTGGTCAGATACGCGCAGGCGAGCGAGCAGCCGGATGATGCGCATATCGCGGCATTGCGTGCCGCCATCGAGACGTTTCAGACAACGGGCGCGAGGCTGCGTCTACCCTATTTCCTCTCGCTGCTTGCCCGCGTCTATAGTCAGGCCGGGCGTCCGGAAGAGGGGCTGCATGTCATCGAGGATGCGCTGGTACATTCGCGCCACAGTAATGAGCGCTGGTGGGATGCCGAGCTACACCGTCTGCGCGGCGAATTCATGTTCGCGAGCGGCCAGAGCGAGCATGACGCAGAGGCAGCGTTACACCGTGCCGTCGATATCGCGCGCAGCCAGCAAGCGCGGTCGCTGGAGTTGCGGGCGCTGCTATCGTTAGCCCGTCTCCAGTGCGTGGAGGGGCGTGGCGAAGAGACCTGTCACGCGCTACGCGACCTGTACTCCCGATTTACCGAAGGGTTTGACCTGCCGGATTTGCAGGCGGCAAAGACATTCCTCGCGACACGAGGATAACGCTCTCTTAACGCCCCGGGTTGTCAAACATCCGCAAATTCATTCCATATCAAACGCCTTCCTAACATCCCGGTCGGTATCCTGTCCTCAATCCTCCTAAATTACCACGCGCCACGGTTGGTGCTGGTGATATACCCGGGAGGGGATAAGGAGAAAAGTGCTATGCTTGCTCAAGTCAGTGCAGCGACGCTGGATGGGGCTGTCATCGAAGCGTTCAAGTCAAGCCTGCGCGGCGATCTGATCCGGCCAGGCGACACCGCTTACGACGACGCGCGCAAGGTCTACAATGGCATGATCGACGGTCACCCCGGTCTGATTGTGCGCTCTAAGGACGTTGCGGATGTCATCAGCGCCGTCAATTTTGCCCGCGAGCATCACCTGTTGCTTGCGGTTCGTGGCGGTGGCCATAGCGGCCCCGGACTCGGCACCTGCGATGATGGTCTGGTCATCGACCTATCCGAAATGGATAGCGTTCACGTCGATCCAGCCCAGCGCACGGTGCGCGTCGAGGGTGGCGGCACCTGGGGCGCTGTCGATCACGCGACGCATCCCTTCGGCCTGGCCACGCCCAGCGGGTTCATCT
Organism: Ktedonobacterales bacterium; assembly: GCA_036378295.1. Lineage (GTDB taxonomy): Bacteria > Chloroflexota > Ktedonobacteria > Ktedonobacterales > JADMIN01 > DAHUXT01. The sequence goes on along the minus strand of DASUWS010000203.1, from coordinate 1,335 downwards.
CGACGACAGGTGTCGGCGGACTTACCCTCGGTGGCGGTATCGGCTATCTCTCGCGAACCTACGGGCTCTCATTGGATAATCTGCTGAGCGTCGATATAGTCCTGGCCGACGGCAGCTATGTGACCGCGAATGAGCAGGAACACCCCGACCTCTTCTGGGCAGTGCGGGGCGGCGGTGGCAACTTCGGGGTCGTGACCTCGTTCGTCTTCCGCCTGCACGATGTCAACATGGTCTACGGTGGCCCGATTTTCTGGCCGCTCGACCAGGCGGCGGACCTGCTGAAGTTCTGGCGCGACTTCATCCTCAACGCGCCACAGGATATCAACGGCTGGTTCGGCTTCGTGACCGTGCCGCCAGTGCCGCCGTTCCCTGAGCAGTATCAATTGCAGAAGATGTGCGTTATCGTCTGGTGTTACACGGGCGATCCCGACCAGGCGGAGGAGCGTTTTGCTCCGATCCGCGCCTTCGGCACGCCCGCGATAGACGTGGCTGGGCCGATTCCCTGGCCGGTCTTGCAGCAGCTCTTCGATGGGCTCTACCCACGGGGCCTGCAATGGTACTGGAAGGCCGACTTCTTCACCGACCTGAGCGATCAGGCCATTGACCTGCACGTGAAGTATGCCGAGCAACTGCCAACCATGCATTCAACGATGCACCTGTACCCGATCAACGGCGCGGTGCACAACGTGGGCAAGGACGAGACGGCCTTCAGCTTCCGCGACGCCAACTTCTCTGAGGTGATTGTCGGTGTCGATCCAGACCCGGCCAACAACGAGCGTATGATTGCGTGGGCGCGCAATTACTGGACGGCGCTGCACCCGTACTCTGCGGGCGGCGGCTACCTCAACATGATGATGAATGAGGGGCAGACGAATGTTCGCGCCGCCTACCGTGAGAACTACGAGCGCCTGGCAAAGATCAAGGCAAAATATGATCCGGACAATCTGTTCCAGTTGAACCAGAACATCGAGCCAGCGCAATAGTGGAGCATGCGAGGGCATCCGCTCTGGCTGGGGCTGGCTGTGGCAAGCTCATGGCGCCATGTGACGGACCTGGCAAGTGCGGTGCTCTCGTGCTTTTTGGATGTTCAGGAAGGAGGCTCGTGATGCAATCGTGGACAGGATGGAGCGCCGCGCAACCATCGCGGCTCGCCTGGGAAGAATGGCTAGAACTGCAACGACGGCGCGCTTTTCTGACGCACCTCGAAGCTATGGCGGCTACCATGTATGGCCGGAACTCCGCGCGAAAGTCCCCTGGCGTGACGCTCGCGGTGGGCCAGCCAGGGATAGCGGATGCTCGCATCGCCTATCTGGAGCAGTTCTGTGGCCACCTGGC
>DASUWS010000202.1:0-13103 GCA_036378295.1 Ktedonobacterales bacterium | reverse complement strand
GGGTCGAGCGCTTTATGCGCGACCGCCGCAAGGATAGCGCAATCCGGCTCGTGCAGGTGCGTGCAGTTGGAGAGACGACATTGACCCAGGTACGGCGCGAACTCTCGGAAGCACGTGTCAAGCTGATGGAGCGAGCCCGCTCGTAGCGCCAGGGCGCGGATACCTGCTGTATCGGCGATATAGCCGCCATCCGGACCGTCCAGCGGGACAAGGCGCGAGCTGGTAGTCGTGTGGCGACCTTTGTGGGTTATTCCGCTTATCGCGCTGACACGCAGCCCTAACTCTGGCTGGATCGCATTGAGCAGGCTCGATTTCCCGACGCCCGACGGCCCGACAAATGCCGACGTGCACCCGACAAGACGGTCACGTAGCTCAGCGACGCCGGTACCGGTCGCCGCGCTGGTCAGAATGACGGGGTAGCCCATCGCGCGATAGACCTCCAACCGTTCGAGCAGCCAGCCTTCGGGCTGCTGGTCCACTTTGTTCAGGCAGATCAGTGTGGTCATTTCTTGCGACTCGGCGAGCACCAGCAGGCGGTCCAGCAGGCGCAGATGTGGCGCGGGCTCGCGCGCGGCGAAGACGGCAATAAGCTGGTCCAGCCCGGCAACTGTCGTCAGGGCGAGATCGCTGCTACCCGCGTTGGGATCCTTGCGTGTGAACGATCCGCCTGCGCGGGCAACGACCTGCTCGATGACGCCCGCATCGCCGCCGGTCGGAAGGACGCGCACGCGATCGCCAATGGCGACGGGATCATGCTGGCGCACGGTGACGCGCTTCACCTGGCGTCCAACGCCCCCTCGTGAGCTGTATTCCAAGTCTTTGCGGAGCTTGCCGCGAATCGTACAGCGCAGGACTCCATCAGGCGTCTCGACCGCGTAGAGTCCGTGGCTGCCATCGATGATGAGTCCTTCGGCCAGATGCGCCGCTGATGCGCTGTTGGGCGTGTTGGCTGGACTGGCCGCGCTGTTGGGCTGTTTCTTCTGGTGCGATGCCGCGCGTTTCGCTGAATGTTTTGCTGTCAAATCGGTGGTTCTCCTGGTGCTGTGCAGCGCCAGCCAGCGCCGCCACGTGCGTCCGGACATGCGTATGGCTGGTACGCTTGAGACGAGTAGGGGAATGTAGTGTTGCAGTGTTCTGGCGAGCGATGCCCGCCGAGATGCGCGTATCGCGGTCAGCGCCAGGACCACCACATCAGCGTGTGGCGACGGGATCTCCGCTCGATGGGAGGGTGAGTTGGTGGCGTAGACCATGACGCGCAGGTGCGGACATGCTCATACAGTCACCCTCCTTTCAGCGCCATGACGACGAGGGATGTCATGGCTGGTTCGCCCATGGCGATTGGGAGACAGGAGGTCTCGCCGCCAGCTATTGTACGCGACGGGTATAGTTGAACGCAAGCGGGAGAATGGTGCCGCGCATATAATGCAGTATGTCGTTCGTGATGTCGTTCATGTTGCCTGGCGCATGTCGCGTATCGCGCGGCGCGGGCGAAAACGGTAGCTGGTCATGGCGTAGCGGGTGAGGTATCGCAATGGCGGAACGAAAGCGCCCTTCGTGGGATGACTATTACATCAATATCGCATGGGTGGTGGCGAGCCGCTCCAGTTGTATTCGCCGCCGGGTGGGCGCGCTGATCGTCGTCGAGAAGCGTATCATCAGCACAGGCTACAACGGCACGCCGTTTGGGGTGAAGAATTGCGACGAGGGCGGATGCCCACGCTGTGCCTCAGATGCGCCACAGGGCGCCGGGCTGGAATACTGCCTCTGCGTGCATGGGGAGCAGAACGCCATTGCGCTGGCGGCCCGCCAGGGCACGGCAACCAAGGATGCCAGCCTGTACGTGACCACGCGCCCCTGTTTCAACTGCCTCAAAGAGGCGGTACAGGCGGGCATCAGGGAAGTTGTCTATGACCAGCCATATGACTACGACGATGAGCTGGAAGTAGCCTATCAATCACTCCTTACGCAGTCTGGTCTTGTGATGCGCCGCCATCCCTATAGCACGACGCACCCCGTTCCGCCAATTGCCGAGCCAGCCAGCGTGGATAGTGGGCCTGAGATGCCCGCCGAGCTATAGAGGCCAGTTTAGCACGCATGATGAGCCGCGGGTCTTTGGCCTGCGGCGTATTGCACATGGACCATCGCTCCCATTCAGATGTGCTTTCCAGGCGAATCTTGTTGCGCGAAGACCATAGCAGGGTCACACCCTTGACATGCTAATCGAAATAGTCTATAAACTAATCATATTAGTTTAAGCGTTGAACGGAGGGCGGCACTATGGCGATCACAACGAGGCATCACGGACACTTTCTGACACAGGTCGAGCGCTCGATGATCGTGTTTCCGATCAACTGCTATTTCGTGCGCGAAGACGACGGCCTGACGCTGGTGGATACGAACTGGAAGAAGACTGAAGGTGCTATCCTGAGAGCGGGGCAAACGCTCGGTGCGCCAATCCGCCGGATTGTGCTGACACATGTGCACGGCGATCACGTCGGCTCGCTGGACGCGCTACACCAGGCGCTGCCCGAGGCCGAGGTGCTGGTGGGAGAACGTGAGGCGCGGCTGCTGGCGCGCGACTTCAGCCTCGATCCCGAGGAAGCGCAGACCAAACCGAGCGGTGATTATCCGATGATCAGGACACGCCCAACTGGAACGCTGCGGCCCGGCGATATGGTTGGGTCGCTGCGGGTGGTGGCATCTCCGGGCCATACGCCTGGGCATATCAGTTTCTTCGATACACGCGATGGCACGCTGATTGCTGGCGACGCGCTCTTCACCTATACGGGCACCGGGGTGGCGGGCACGATGCGACTCCGCTTTCCGTTCTCTTCTATGGCAACATGGGACAAAGCAACTTCCCTGCGCTCAGTCCGTGCGCTTGCCGTGCTCCAGCCGACCCGCCTCGCGGTTGGGCATGGTCCCGTACTCGAAGCGCCGCTCGCGGCCATGGAACAGGCTATCGCGGCGGCGACAGCGCGTTTCCCGATCGCTCGCGATATCGCGGCTGCATGACCCGGCGGCTACCCTACCCGCTCGCAGCGAGCCACACACTCGATATGCGTCGTGAAGGGGAACATATCGACGGGCTGCACGGACTCCAAACGATAACCGTTGTCGCATATCACGCGCAGATCGCGGGCAAGTGTCGAGGGGTCGCATGAGACGTAGACGAACGTGCGCGGCGCAAGGCGCTGTATCTCGCTCAAAGCGCGTGGCACGCATCCGGCCCGCGGCGGATCAACCAGCACGACATCCACGTGGTCGTGCGGAGGATGCAGCGCGCCGAGGATACGCTCCAGGACACCCTCGGTCGTCCTGACGTTTGTGGTGTGGTTGAGGATGGCGCTGGCGCGAGCATCGGCGACGGCTCCCGGGTGCGACTCGATAGCATGTACAGAGGCCACGTCGTCAGCCAGGATCAGCGAGAACAACCCAACGCCGCTATAGCCGTCGATCAGGTTATCCGTTGATGCCAGGTGGGAGGCTGCGCGTACCTCGCGCACCAGCACCGGGGTCTGTGTCGCGTTCACTTGAAAGAACGACCCGGCGGAAACCTGGAATGTTTTGCCCAGGACACGCTCGTAGATGCACTCAGTGCCAGCCACCACGCGGCTAGGCCCCCCGTGCAGTCCCAGGATCACGACACCCGCAAGCCCTGGCACGTCTTGTCGCATCAGTTGGGCGAGCGCTCCCACGTCGGCCGCGCTCGTAAGAGCGCCGGCAGGATGTGCCTCGATGGTCAACAATCCCTGATCGCCTGACGACGCATCCGCTTCAGGCGTTTCTGGCGGATTGGCGGCGACGCGCAGTGTGAATCGCCCTGTGTAGGTGGCGGCTGCTGCGCCCCAATGGTCGCGCATCCACTCGCGAACAGCCATATAGAGCGCGTCGAGCCGCGGATGAACGATAGGGCAGGTCGGCATATCCAGCACATCGTGGCTGGCCGAGCGTCGGAAGCCAATCGCGCCGTCCAGGCCCACGGCGAACTGCGCAACCGTCCGATAACGCCAGAGATCGCTGCCCTCGGGCATACCGAGTATTGGCAACACGGGTGGCTGGGCGAAGTGGCCGACCCGCTGGAGCAATTCGCCGACGATGTGGGTCTTCCAACGGAGCTGTGCGGGATAGGCGATGTGCTGCCATTGGAAGCCCCCAGACTCGCCAAGCTCCGGGTACCCTGGCGTGACCCGGTCTGGCGATGCCCGCAGCACCTCGACCAGTTCGCCGCGCGCGTAGCTCTTGTGGTCGCTGATGAGTCGGACGCGAACCCGCTCTCCTGGAATGCCTCCAGGCACGAAAACAGCGCGTCCCTGGTCGCGCCCCACGGCGTCTCCGCGATAGGCAAGATCCATAAGATCGATTTCCGCTACAGTATCGGTTGTATTGGTATTGGCGTCTGAGCCCGACATGTGCGCTTGTCCTTCCGGGAAGAATGAGATGCCAGCAGCCAGGCTCTACCTGAGCGCGCGCCGGACGGGTGCTGGGCGGTGCATCGTCGCGAGGGTGAGCAGGACGGCGCCGAGACCCACGGAACTCACCAGCAGGCGGATGATCCCGCCGATAACGGGTGCGGTGCTGGCGATGGCAAGCATCGTGACGCCGACGACAGTTGCCAGGATAAACGGGACCCGTTTGTACTCGCGCGCTCCCGGTATCAGTGCGCTGCCAAGCCAGAGGCCAAGCGACGCCGTACCGAAGATAGAGCCTCCCCAGAGGACGACACCGATAGCCAGCGCCAGAGGGATGCCCAGACATGTCAACACCAGCACCAGCGCCGAGATGAGGCCAATGATGTATGCCGCCAGCCCAATGAATAGACTGCCCAGGGGTTGGCGGTGCGCGATGAGACGCACGCGCACAAGCTGTGATGGCAGGAACAGCGAGATGACCAGGCCCGAAAATGCCCAGAACAAGACATCCGCCCAGTTAAGACGGACAGGGATAATGTTGGTGAAACTGGGAAGTGAGAACTGGTCGGTGGAGATATCCCGGTCGACCTGCCCACCCACCGAGACACCAGGAGAGCGGTTCACCTTGCCGCCCATCGCCTGCACATCGCCACCGATGCGCGCGCCCGGAAGCAACGTAACGTTGCCGCCCAGGGCCGTCGCTCGCCCATCTACTTCGCCCGAGACGACGATATTGCCGCCTATGGAGACGACATCGCTCCCGACGCGCCCTAGCACCGTGATGTTGCCACCATACACCGTGATACGGTCGCAGTACCACTGCTGTGTATCAACGACGACATCCCTGCCGAAGATGTTCTGGTCCGCAGGCGTGCAACTGGCTGGGCGAGGGCTATTCCCGAAAGGCGCATTGCTCGCGGGCAGGCCGCCTGAGGCGTGCGCCATCCGGTCGGGATACGCGACCAACCCCTGGTTGTGCCTGCCCTGCGCGAAGACGACGCCGAAAACGGCGATCCCACCAAGGATCGCCGTCAGCAGGAGTGCGATGCAGCCTTGCCGGGAGGAATGCCGGGAACCATCTGGGGCGCGCATAGAGTGTTCAGGCTTCCTGCGGGTCACGCCCGAACTGGCGGGTCAGCTGCACCCAGGAGAGCAGAAGGAATCCGAGCAAAGCGCCCATCGAGACAGGAATTATCCAGGGCGTCGCGGCAGCTTTGCCGACAAGATGCCCAATCATGCGTCCGAACGCCAGCAGACCAATCGCCAGGGACATGAGTGCGTCCAGGATAGCGACGGCAAGTGTCGGGTTGACCAGGGTAATCACCACGCCCGTCATGAGCATGAGCACCAGCGCGAGACTTACCGTGCCTGCGACAATACGCCACGAGCGTAGCCACCATCCACGCGCTGCTGGTGCTGGATTCGGTGGCACCTGGGGCTGCGGAGGAGGCGCCGTTGCGACACGCGCGAGCACCTTTGCCGTAAAGTCTGTCGGTGCGTTTGCCATCGTCACGTGCATGCGCAGCCGGATTTGACGGTCGAGCGTCTCATCCGCTGCCTCGACCTGCCGTGTGCCAGAAGGGAGGGCAGGACGAGCGCGAATGGCGAATCGTGCGAGGATGAAGGCGAATAACGCGGAGATGGCAGCTATACTAGTGCGCCGCCAGCCCGACGTCGCCTGTCGTGATTTTTCCAAGCTCTCGCTCATCAGTTTCCTCGCTGGTGAGGGTCACGTCCAGCCCTTGCGCCTTCATGGTCCGCGCGACAAGCTCGCGGGCGCGGTGGAGGCGGGCCTTCACCAGAGCAGGGGTGAGGTCCAGGGTCTGGGCGATTTCCTCATAGGAGAAGTCGTGCCAGTAGCGGAGAAGCAGAACCGCACGGTACTTGACCGGCAGCGTATCGAGGATGCGCTGCATGTCGTCCGCGGTTTCGCGACGCAGAGCGGATTGCTCCGGTCCAGGGCCGACATCGGCGATCCACTCCAGGAAGGGCACGTTCTCCAGTGGCAGGGCGAGAAAACGACGGCGACGGAGTTGGTCAATCGAAAGGTGCGAGGCAATCGAGAGCAGCCATGTGCTGAACCGATGTGTCTCTTTATAGGTATGCAACTGGGTGTAGGCGCGCACAAACGCTTCCTGTGCCACGTCTTCCGCCTCGGTGGGATTGCCGAGCATGCGATACGCGACGTTGAACACAGGGTCCTTATACTTCTCGACGAGCGTCGAAAACGCTTCCTGGTCACCAGAAAGTGTCCGGCGAACGAGAGTAGTATCTTCGATCATATCGGACGTGCGCGGCGAAGGAGCGCTCGTTGAGTTCTCCTCCTGGGGATGTCGAGCTATCGCGCGACCCAGCGCCTTACCAGCAGCCAGGGCAGTACCATGGATATCCACCCCGGGCCTCCTTCGTTTGGCCGTGTGCCGTATCTATCTCGTTGGCGAGTCCCCGACCATTTCGGGGGATGTCAGTCGCCACATCGAGCTATCTCACTGCATCACGCCAGTATGAGTCTGGTCGAACATGCCTCTTCGAAGCGATGCTTCCCGCTCGTTCTACGTGCGGGACTCCCTCAAGGTTGCAGGTTTGCCAGCCATTTCTGGCGTCAGATGTATATTACCCCAAGTTAGGCGGTCTCTGCAGTGTCCAAGGATAGAACCTGTCTACGACTTAGGATGTATGACGCGTGCTGTCTGTGCTATGGAATAGGCCACATGTCGCAGGAATTGGCTGTGTATCAGATCGCACCGAGGCCAATCTCAGGTCACATAGAAGGTGATAGCGACATGAGAGCCGCCCTGGCTGGGGGCGGCTCTCTGTCTGTCAATGCGTCACTTATGTAGCCCATCTAGGGGCTATCAGACAGTCCGGCGGCGGCCAATCCCTACTGCTCGCAAGATCAACAGCAGAATCACCGCGCCAATGATCGCGATGATCAGGCTGCCAATGTTAAATCCGGTGAATCCGAAGGTACCCGGCAGCAACAGGGATACAATGAACCCGCCGATGAGCGCGCCGATAATCCCGACGATGATATCGCCGATGATCCCGAGCCCAGTGCCCTGGACGATCAGGCCAGCCAGCCAGCCAGCGATACCGCCGACGATAATCCACGCAAGAACGTTCCACATATTCATCATCTCCTTTGCGAACTGTGGCTCAATTGTTCGTACATGCATATGCACGTGAGCCATACAGTCTGGCAATGGCCTCTCCTCCGCCTGGTGGCCGTTGCCGTAAACTATTTATGATGCAAGCTCTGTGCCACAGCCTGCACGCCTGACGACAATGGCAACAGACCTCACGCTGATAGATGACCGTTCTGGTGGTTTCCAGAGGCGGCACTGTCCGTCTCTTGCGCGCGCCGCTTCCACTTGCGCGGGTAGCTCCTGGCTGGTAGACTTGCGCAACACCGCCCCCTGATTAGGCAGTGGCGCTGGCGACAACGCCGGGAGGCGAAGATGAGCGAATTATCCGAGGAGATGTCTGCGACATTCGATAGCGGGCAGGGTCACGAGCCAGGAAGTCTACCGGCGATTGGCGGCCTGGGACCTGGATTCGAGGGCGGCGACAGCGCTGCCGCTCCGGTGCCTCCGTCGGGTGATCGGCCCGCCGCGCCAGAGGCTCAGCCGCTCAGCCTGCGCCGGGCACTGACGTATTCGAGTGGTAACTTCGGCGCGGGCGTCTTCTACTCGTTCAATAACTTCATCCTGCCAATATATCTGCGGTCATTTGGCGCCTCGAACGTGTTAGTGGGTGTGCTGAGCAGCACGCGCTCGCTCGAAGGCTCGATCATTCAGCCTGTCGTTGGCGCATGGAGCGACCGCACCTGGACGCGCCTTGGTCGTCGCAAGCCGTTCATCGTCTCGTTCGTACCCCTGTGTGTCTTCTTTGTCATCCTGACGCCATTCCTGGCATCACCGCAAAATCGCCCTACAGCGACATCCAGGCAGTGGACGCTGCCGCTGATTCTGGCCTCGCTTGGCATCTTCCTGTTCTCTGTCACATTCAACGTGATGTATGACCCCTACAATTCACTCCTGGCCGACATTACGCCGGAGTATCAGCGCGGTCGGGTGAATGGCGTATTCCAGGCGGCAGGCGCGCTAGGACAAGTGGCTATTCTGCTGGTTGGAGCGCTGTTGGGTGTTGATCTCCGCATCCTCTTCCTGATTACGGCAGGCACGTTGTTGGCGTTCTTCCTGCCGACCATCCTGGGTATTCGCGAGCCACGCGATCTGCCCGGTGTCACCGAGCACCGCCGCTATACGGTGCGCGACTACTGGAACGGTCTCCGCTCCGACCCGCAGGTGCAGCTCTATTTTGCGGTGCAGTTCTTTCTCTGGTTTGGGATCAACGCCATTACGCCGTTCCTGACGCTGTATGCGATCAACGAGGCGGGATTCTCTGAGGTAGGCGCGCTCCTGCTCTCGCTGATGCTGCTGTTGAGCACGGCGCTCTGTGTCTGGCCGTTCGGTATACTGGGTGATCGCCTGGGCCTGCGGCGCGTGTTTCTTTTCGGCATGATCTGCATGGCGGGCGCATCAACCGCCGGTATCTTTACTCGCACTCCGCTGTTGCTGTTCATCATCGTGGCGGTTGCGGGCATTGGCAACGCGGCCCAGACTGCAAGCTCGTTTCCGCTGCTCACCCGTCTCGTCTTTCCCGATCAGATGGGCCTCTATACAGGGCTGAATACCGCTGTCACCTCGGTGGCGGCGCCGCTCTCGGCATTCATTGCGGGCGAGCTGATAGACCACATCGGCTATGCCGCCATGTTCCCTTTCGTTGCTGCGATGTTCATCATCTCGTTGCTGCCGCTGGCGTTGTTGCGCGTCGAGAAATCGCGCGCGGCCAGGGTCCGCCTCAGACAGGTAGAGCAGCCCGCCCCGTCGCCAGCGTAGCAAGGGGGAAAAGAAATAGTCCCCCTCAACCAAGTGGAAGAGGGGGATTGCGCGTTGGCGCGCGTCCGCGCCCACATGTGGCGGCGGAGGGCTAGCGTCCGCTCATGCCCTGCGCGAATCGCTTGGCGATCTCGTCCCAGTTGACGACATTCCACCATGCGGCCAGATACTCTGGGCGGCGATTTTGATACTTCAGGTAGTAGGCATGCTCCCAGACGTCATTGCCCATGACCGGGAAAAGCCCGTCGGTCAGGGGGCTGTCCTGGTTGGCGGTCGAGATGACGGAGAGCTTGCCATCAGTGCCGATGACCAGCCATGCCCAACCAGAGCCGAAGCGCTTGGCGCCAGCGTCGTTGAAGGCGGCCTTGAGCTGATCGAAGGAGCCGAAGGCCGAGTTGATCGCGTTGGCCAGGTCGCCGGTTGGCTCGCCGCCGCCATTGGGCTTCATGATCTGCCAGAACATGCTATGGTTGGCGTGCCCGCCACCATTATTGCGCACTGCCGTACGAATCGACTCCGGCACACTGTTCAGGTTGCGCATCAAATCATCGATGCCCATGTTTTCGAACTGGCTCTGCCCCTGGATCGCGGCGTTCAGGTTGTTGACATACGCCTGATGGTGTTTGTCGTGATGCAGGTGCATCGTTTCCTCATCGATATACGGTTCTAGAGCGTTGTAGTCGTACGGTAGGGGTGGGAGTTCGTACGCCATTGTGTCGGAATCCTCCTTACGCCAGGCGAAACACTAATAGTGGATAGGTACCCAGGCCATCAGCCGCATAACCCGTGCCTGATGGCAGGACTCACCGCTCGTCAGTTTAGCACACGACGTGATATATCTGCGGCTGGTAAGGGGTGGGTATCCCTGTACCTACATCGTAGCGCTCGTATCCATGTACTGGCAAGCGGCGGCTTGGCCCCTGTCCCTAAGTCCAGGGCACTGAGACGCGGGAGCGGGTATCAGATTTCTGCTGGAGATATGTAATGGACGCTTGCGTGTAGCTGGATGGGTATGCTACTGTAAGCGCGGTGCGAGTCGAGCGCATCAGCGAAAGACAGGAGGGGCAGCATGCAACAGTATCTTCACGTCCTCATGGCGTTTACTGAGATGCTCTATCGCCGCGCCCGCCAGCAAGAGTGCGCTGATGCTCGCCATCCAGACAAGTGTTGAGACGCACTCATTCAGAGAGCGGGCGTGGATGTCGGAAAATGGCATCCGCGCTTTTTTTATGCGCGCTTTTCGAGATTCGTCTCGCATCCATAGAGGCAACTATGATCACTGGCAAGATACTCAAAACCTATGGCTGGCCCGAAGGCAAAATCATCGGGCTGGCAAAAGCCGCCGCGGAAGACCTGTCGAAGACGGGCCTGGAGCAGGACGCTATACTCGTGTGGCTCGACGGCGTGCGGGAAGAGCCTGGCAAGTATCTGGCAGACCCGACATTCTCCGCTCTGGCGCGTGAGTGCCTTCGACGTGCCAGTGCGCCGCAAGATGAGACACAGGATGTCCTTCGCGAGCAGCCCGCGGACTTTTTCGTCTGGGGTGAGAGCTTGATCGAGCGTCAGGCGGTGGCTCAGATGGAGCATGCGATGCGGCTGCCTGTGGCGGTGCGGGGCGCGCTCATGCCCGACGCGCACGTTGGCTACGGCCTGCCCATTGGCGGCGTGCTGGCGGCGGACGACGCGGTGATCCCGTATGCCGTCGGCGTTGATATTGGCTGTCGCATGCGGCTTTCGCTCTATGACGTGTCGCCGATAGTGCTCGGCCAGCGCCGCGCTGAGTTTCGCAACGCGCTGCTCGAGCGAACGCGCTTTGGTCTGCGTGAGGGGTGGGAGGTGCGCGACCGCCCAGATCACCCGGTACTGGATGACCCAGCCTGGGAGGCGACGCGGCTGCTCAAATCGCTGAAGATCAAGGCACAGCAGCAGTTGGGCACCTCTGGCAGCGGTAACCATTTCGTCGAGTGGGGCGCATTTCGGCTCTACACGGATGACGAGCAGCTTGGGCTGAAAGCAGGCGAATACCTGGCGCTGCTCTCGCACAGCGGCTCGCGTGGCGTCGGCTTCAAGATCGCCAACACCTATACGGAGCTGGCGGCGCGTGAGCATCCTCGCCTGGACGCTTCTCTGCGCCATCTGGCGTGGCTCTCGCTCAGCAGCGAGGCCGGGCAGGATTACTGGATCTCGATGGAGCTGGCTGGGCGCTTTGCTTCGGCGAATCATGCCGTCATCCATAAGCGGGTGTCGTCGGCGGTGAAGCTGCGTGAGGCGGCTGTGGTCGAAAACTTCCACAATTTCGCCTGGGTGGAAGAGCTTCCTGATGGCTCGCGCGCCATCGTCCATAGGAAGGGCGCTACGCCTGCGGGTGCGGGAGTGCTCGGCATCATTCCTGGCTCGATGGGCGACGCTGGCTATGTCGTGCGCGGGCGCGGTTCGGCGCACTCGCTCAATTCCGCCTCGCATGGCGCGGGTCGCCGCATGAGTCGCCGGGCTGCATTCGGCACGATTACGAAGACTGCGCGCGATGCGTACCTACGCGAGCGAGGTATTACGCTGGTTGGCGGCAACGTGGATGAGTCGCCCCAGGCGTACAAAGACATCGAGTCGGTAGTTGCCGCGCAGAGCGATCTCATTGACGTGCTGGGCAAGTTCACCCCGCGTCTGGTGCGTATGGCCGAAGAGGCGGGCGAGTTCTAGCTATCCTCCGGTTCTTCCGCTGTCTACGGACACGGAGCCGGAGGTTGTTTGTGCTTCTGGGAAGGGAGGGATCGCCGTGTATTTACGCCCGCTCGATGCGAGCAGCGATTTCAAGGCGCTGGCCGCACTTCTCGCGTTCGGAGAGCCTGAGCCTCCGACGCCGGAACTCCTCCAGGAGTGGGAGGGTAATGCCCCGGTGGAGCTTGTGCGGCAGCGGATGGTCGCCATTGACGATGCTGGCGGGGCGGGAATTATTGGCTACTGCGATGCCGCGCACTGGCCGTGGGATACGCCTGGTCAGTTCACTGTGGCTGCTCTTGTGGCCCCCGCCTACCGGCGGCAGGGCTTAGGAGCGCGATTGGCTGAGGCGACGCTGGCCTTTGTGCGGCAACAAGGCGCGACACGACTCATCGCTGAGGTACGCGACAATGTGCCCGAAGGACTACGCTTCGCCGAGCGCTATGACTTCCGCAGGGACCGCCACATCTTCGAATCACGGTTGCATCTTGCGACGTTCGATGAGCGGCCGTTTGCGGATACTATCGGCAGTGTGGAGGCGGAAGGCATCCGCTTCATCACGCTGGCAGATGTTGGCGATATCGATGCTGCGCGGCGTGCGCTCTACGATCTCAACGCGACCCTGGTGCAAGATATTCCCGGGCACGACGGCACATTCATGCCGTTCGAGCAATTCCAGAAAACGGTCTGCAGCGCGTCGTGGTATCGTCCTGATGGCCAGATCGTGGCCGCATCAGGTGATACCTGGGTTGGCATGGCGGCGGTCGGCTACTTTGAGGCGACCAACTCGATGTATAACATGATCACGGGCATCGAGCCTGCCTGGCGTGGCAAAGGTATCGCGCTGGCGCTTAAGCTGCTGGCCGTTGCCTGTGCTCGTCGCTATGGTGCAGCATATATCACCACCAATAACGATTCGGAGAACGCGCCGATGCTGGCCATCAACCGCAAGCTCGGCTACCAACCGGAGCCAGGCTTCTACCGAATGGTCCGTGAGCCAGCATTCTAACAAATCTTGTCTGAAAACGGCGTCCAGCAGAAGGGAGCAGCGCATGTCACACGACTCTGACCATCT
>DASUWS010000201.1:0-10935 GCA_036378295.1 Ktedonobacterales bacterium | reverse complement strand
TACGCCTGCCGTCCCTTCGCGACCTCCTCCGACACGAGGCGGTATGCCTCCTGTCGCTGGCTGCCTGAGCGCCAGCGCGTGATGATCGGCTGGCGTCCGGCGGGCATCTCGTCGAGCACCGAGACATCCAGATCGCCGTAGAGCGTGAGCGCGAGCGTGCGCGGAATCGGCGTCGCGGTCATCACCAGCATATGCGGGTTGTAGCCCTTCTGGCGCAAAGCATCGCGCTGCTCCACGCCAAAGCGATGCTGCTCATCCACGACAGCCAACCCCAGCCGCGCGAAGGTGACGCCGTCCTGAATCAGCGCATGCGTACCGATGGCCACGGCAGCCTGTCCATTGGCCAGGGCATCGCGCGCGGCATTGCGCTCTTTGGCACGCTGGCTGCCCGTTAGCAGCACCACATGCAGTCCGAACGGCGCGAGCAACGCGCTCAGACCGCGATAGTGCTGTTCGGCCAGAATCTCTGTTGGCGCCAGCAACGCCCCCTGATAGCCGTTTGCGGCGGCAGCCAGCAGCGCGGCGGCAGCTACGACGGTCTTGCCGGAGCCAACGTCGCCCTGCAACAGGCGGCTCATCGGATGCGTATCGCGCATATCGGCCAGGATCTCGCGGATTGCCCGGCATTGCGCTCCGGTCAGGCGAAAAGGCAGCGTGCGCTCGAAGCAGGTCGCTGTCAGCGGCCAGAGTCCCCCACCGGGATTGTTCGTCGCCGGGGGCGTCTCGCTCTCTGGCGCATCGGCGAAGATCAACGAGTCAGGCACGGGCATCGCCGGAGCGGGCGAGCTATCCTTCCAGTTGGCCCGCCGTGTGAGCATTCCCAACTGAATGAGGAAGAGCTCATCGAACGCCAGCCGTCGGCGCGCGGCCTCAAGTAGTTCCGCGTTCTGTGGATAGTGCATCTCCGCAATCGCATCGGGGAGCGGCATCAGCTTGGCTTTCGAGCGCACCTCCGCGGGCAGATGGTCGGGGACGAACGCCGCGCAGCGGTCCACGACCCACTTGGTGAAGCGGCGCATCACCTTCGGGCTCAGCCCTTCTGTCAGCGGATAGACGGGCACGAGCCTCCCGGTATTGATCAGGTCGCCCTGCTCCGGCAGCTCATGGCTCTTCACCGCGAACTCCACCCGATTGCCGAACCGCTGCTTGGTACCCGTCATCACGATATGCCCTCCGCGCGGCAGTTGCTTGAGCAAGTAGGGCTGGTTGAACCACGTCGCGTAGACCGCGCCCGTCTCATCCGAGACGCGAGCCACGGTACGCGTGCGGCCATTCTTCGTGCGCTTGTTCTCGACCTCCCAGATCAGCCCCAGCGTCGTAGACACCTGATCGAAGGGAAGCTGGGCAATCTTCTGGAGCTTGCTGTAATCGTGATGCTCGCGTGGGAACGCGAAGAGCAGATCACGCACCGTCTGAATGCCGAGGCGTGCCAGACGCGCCTCCTGGGTCGCTCCGACACCTGGGACAGCCGTGACCGCCGCCTGGATGAGGTATTCATCTTCCGGGCGCGGCTCGCGGGGCGGCTCAGCGAAGCGCGGGCGTTGCGCGGGCAATACCGGCGGCTTAGGCAAGGGCTTCGCCAGCGGCCATGACTCGTCGGGTGCGGGTGTGGACGGGTGAGTGGTGGAGCGGCCAGGAGCGGGCTGACCAAACCGGGGAGCTTCGCGCGCGGACCGGGAACCAGGCGCCGCTGAGCGAGTCTGGGGCGCGGCATCGGGTGATCGCGGTGTTCCCGGCGTGTTGAAGGCATCGAGCAACGCCAGGGATGCGCGAATCTTGGCGGCACGCTGCATCGGGTCGAGCGCGCGATAGCCCGTCAGCAGATGCAAAATCGCAACCTCAGGCAACCGCCCGGATGCGCCCGCGGGTGGCGCGGCAATCTCACCACGATCGCGGGCAGCGCGCATCTGTGTGGTCCAGCGCTCGATGAACGCCTCGATACCGCCGGGCTTGACGACGTTATCCTGATGCCCATTGCGTTGCTCAAAGGCCAGGATATGCCGCGCTCGCTCGATCAGTTGAGCCGCGCCGTCGGACTGTTTTCCTGTCTTCGCTGGAATCTCCTGCACGCTACCGCCTCGTTACTGTGCGCCGCCGAATGACCAGTGCCGCCCCATCAGTATATGCCTGCTGGCGGGGGCGCGGCAAACAAATAGCCAGAGAAGTCGCCTGTCTGCTGGTCCTTCTCGTGGTATAGTTATGAAGAAAACTGAGATGAACCTGAGAGAACGTCCGTATGAAGTGGTGTCGTCTCTCATATGGATCACATGAAAATGGGCCATACATGAGATGTTATCTCTTTGCTTCATGCCATAGCGCTGAGGAGGCTAGACAGTGCCACGGGCAATAGATTTCCATGTGCATCTGCCAATTGCCGAGTTCATGGACGGCGCGATTGGCAAGTATCGCGATGCTGTCGAGCAATACTTCCGCAAAGAGGTGAAACTCCGCGATATCGAAGAGATAGCGGACTACTACGCCTCGCAAGATATCGTCGGTGTGCTGCTGGCGTGGGACGCCGAAACGGCTACCGGGCAGAAGCCCCTGCGCAATGATACGGTGGCCGAGATCGTCCGGCGTTATCCTCAGCGGTTCGTGGGATTCGCGAGCGTCGATCCCCTTAAAGGCGACCGGGCCATCGAAGAGATCGAGCGAGCGGTCAAAGACCTCGGCCTCTCGGGCGCCAAGTTCCACCCGGGTATTCAGAACTTCTATCCAGACGACCCTCGCTTCTACCCACTGTTCGAGCGGATCGCAGCGCTGGGCATCCCCACCCTCTTCCACACAGGCACATCTGGCCTGGGCGCGAATATGCCAGGGGGCGGCGCCGTCAAGCTGGAGACCATGCGCCCAATTCACCTGGACAATCTGGCAGCGGATTTCCCGAGCCTGACGATCATCGGAGCGCATCCCTCGTGGCCGTGGGAACAGGAGATGATTGCGATCCTTCAGCACAAACCGAACGTCTACAATGATCTTTCGGGCTGGTCGCCCAAATACATCCCGCCCGCGCTGCTGAAGGAGGCCGCAGGACGCCTGAATGGCAAGTTCCTCTTCGGCTCGGATTATCCTTTCATCCCGCCAGATCGCTGGCTTGCTGACTTTTTCAACCTGGATGGCTGGAGCAACGAAGCTCGGCACAACGTTCTCTGGCGCACGGGAGCGCGCCTGCTGGCACATACCGCTATCGCCGGCATGTCGTTCTCTGGCCCGGAAAATGCACAGTGAAATCGCGCCTGCCGATACGGTAGGTCTGTTGGCATGAGGCTTCTGTGCCCGGTATACTAACGAACATATGCGTAGCCAAGAGATGAAAAGAACGCTGGGCGAGCGCTGGACGGCAACCATTGCGTCACTAGCTCCCGCCATGCGCACGATAGCGTCTACTTCAGCATCAAGGACGCGACTGATTCAACTGTGGACAGCGACCCCGCGGACACTCGCTCAACTTTTCCAGAGTGACCGGGCGTTTGCTGGTCTGCTCCTCCTTTGCTACGTCTTTTACCTGACACCCGCAGGAACGAATACCCTTAGTCGCTACGATATGGTGTACGCGCTTGCGCACGGCACCGCGATCATAGACAGCCACGCGGGCAACACCATTGACGTCAGCTACTATCAAGGACACTGGTACTCGCCCCGCTCGCTCGGCCTCTCGCTGCTGGCGACGCCACTGCTCTGGCTCCTGAGCCTCTTCTTCAACATTGACGATACCTCGCGATTCACGCTGACGCAGCAGATCGCCATTCTCAATGGCTTCACCGTGGTGCCGGTGGCGGTCATGGCCGCCGTCGCGTTGCGCCGTTTCGCCGCGCACCTGCGTCCCTCGCTGGCGTCCACACCGTTGCCAATGGTCGTGGCGGGCGCGTTTGCCCTGGGCACGCTGGCGTTCCCATTCTCGACCACTTTCTTCAGCCACGCCTTCGGCGGTGGGTTGGCCTTCATTGGCTTCTATCTGATCTATCGTGCCCGCGAAAAAGAGAACGCTGGCACCTGGGTCATCTTATCGGGCCTGTTGATGGGCCTCGCCGTCATCAGCGAGTATCCGGTAGGCGTGATCGTCATCGTCTTATGCGGTTATATCTGGCTGGTTTTCCCCCAGCAGCGCCTGCAGATGCTCGGCGCGTTTATCGTGGGGATGATTCCGAGTGTTATGCTGCTTGGGTGGTATGACTGGTTCGCCTTCGGCAGCCCGTTCCACTTGAGCTACGCCTATGTCAGCGATGAGGCGTTCTCTGGCCAACATCAGGGGTTCTTCGGCATTACCACGCCCCACCTGGATAGTCTCTGGTCCACGCTGGCCTTCCCGCGCGGTCTGCTGATGGAATCACCGTTCCTGGTGCTTGTGCCGCTCGGCCTCACGCGCTGGCTGCGTGCCAGTCACCGGGCAACGACCTCCGCGTCGCGCCAGACCAGCAACGCCTCACCCTCACGACTTCGACGCTGGCTGGTCTCGGCACAGGCAACGATACAGGCGCCCGGCACCCCAGAGGCGCTGGTTTCTCTGGCGGTGTCCCTGTTGTATCCGCTGGCCATCTCGTCGTACTTCCTACCGATGGCAGGCGAGAATCTCCCTGGCCCGCGTCTGCTCGTGCCGATGCTGCCGTTCGCCTGCCTGGCGCTGATCTGGGTGGTGGATCATCCGCGCCGCTGGCTGCGCATCGCGCTGGGCGTCTCACTGATCTATGGGGTAGCGATGTCGTACCTCTTCGTCGCGCTCGGCGTGCGCGTCTACCATACCTATGTGGCGTTCCCGCTCACCGAACTCTACTGGCCACTCATCAGATCCGGACTGGTGCCCCAGAAGAATGGCGTGACACCTGATAGCCTGCTCCATATGCTGCGGATTCCGCGCAGAGCCGCGCTCTGGTTCCTGCCGATGTTCCTTACGGTCTGGACGACGCTCGCCGTACGCGCACTGGCAACCCGCAAGCAATACCATCACACACCGCCAGCCGCAAGCTCTTCAGAGTCTGCGCTTGAGACGACAGGTGAAGGCGCCTCATCGCTGGACAGGATTGATATGGTCCCCGCCCGATAGCCTTCCTTGTCAGGTGGGCCTATCATCTGTCGCGCTTGAGGCACGGCGTCTCACGATGCGGTAGACATGCCGAGGCATGGGACAGACTTCAGCGCCATGCACTCGCCCGCTCGCTCACTTCGCGCGCTGAATCATCGTCCCGGCGCCTTCCCGTGTAAACAACTCACGGATCAGCACATGCGGCTCGCGGCCATCCACGATGTGTACACGCTCGGTCGCCTCCAGCGCGCGCAGCGCCGCCTCGGCTTTGGGTATCATTCCACCAGAGATGACGCCCTGCGAGATCAGCGCCCGCACCGCATGATCGGTCAACTCCGAGAGCAGCCTGCCCTGTGAATCGAGGATGCCAGGGACGTCGCTCAGGTAGAGCAGCTTGGTCGCACCGAGACCTCGCGCCAGATCGGCGGCGGCATCATCACCATTGACGTTGAGCACCGTCTCGTCCTCGCCCAGCGCGATGGGCGCGACCACCGGAATATACCCAGCCGTGCTCAGAGCAGTGATTGTCCCGGCATCCACCGTCGCGACCGAACCCACATATCCCAGATCGGGCGCAATCTGGCGCGCGCGCAAGAGACCGCCATCGAGACCTGTCAGGCCGACGGCCCTCCCTCCCAGACTCGCCAGCATCCGTACAAGGTCGCCATTCACCTTGCCCGCCAGCACCATACGCACGACTTCCAGCGTCGCGGCATCGGTCACGCGCAGCCCCCGCTCGAAACGCCTCGGCAGGCCCAGACGATCGAGCCAGTCATTGATCTCTGGTCCGCCTCCATGCACCAGCACCGGATGCGCGCCTAACCCGCGCAGCCAGACGATATCTTCGAGAGCGTCGCGCTGATTGTCGAGTGTGCTGCCGCCCAGCTTGATGACGAGCGTGCGCCCGCGTAGCGCCTCGATGTAAGGCTGCGCCTCCCGCAATACCTGCGCGATAACGGCATGACGTGCCACCTGACTCGCCGCAGCCAACTCATCTACACTTGCGATTGCTTCGGCCATCAGGGGTACACTCCTTCACCTGGCAGACCCGCCGCCTCATCGAGGCCGTACATCAGATTGGCGCACTGAATCGCCTGTCCCGCTGCGCCCTTCACCAGATTGTCAATCGCGCTCACCAGAATCAGCCGTCCGCTCTCCACGTCCCACGCGGGCGCGATGTAGCAGAGATTCGCGCCAAGCGCCCATTTCGTATGGGGCGCCTGCTCCACCACCCGCACGCACGGCGCATCCGCATACGCCCCCACCAGAGCGGCGCGCACATCGCCCAGCGTAACCCCGGGACGCGGCGTCGCGTAGCAGGTCGCCAGGATGCCGCGCGTCATCGGGATGAGATGGGGGGTGAACGTCAGGCGGACAGTGCCTCCCGCCGCCTGCTCCAATTGCTGCCGTATCTCTGGCATGTGGCGGTGGCCATTCAACCCGTACGCGGTCACATCCTCGTTCGCCTCGCTGAAATGACTGCTGAGACGCAACGTGCGGCCCGCGCCGCTCACGCCGGACTTCGCGTCCACAATGACGTCCGGCTCGATCAGGTGGCCAGCGAGCAACGGCAGCAACGGCAGCAACGATGCCGTTGGATAGCACCCCGGCACCGCGACGAGCCGGGCATCGGGCAAGCTGGCACGCGCCCACTCCGCCAGCCCGTAGACCGCCGATTCGAGTAGTGCGGGCGCGGGATGCTCATAGCCGTACCAACGCGGATAGAGCGCCCAGTCGCGCAGCCGGAATGCCGCGGAGAGATCAACCACGCGGTGATCAGCGCTGAGAAGCTCGGGGACATGCTCGATGGCGGCGTCATCGGGCAGCGCCACGAAGACCAGATCCGCCCGCTCGACACGCTCGCCAAATACCAGATCACTCCCCGCCAATTGCGGAAAGACCTCAGCCACCCGCTTACCTGCTTCAGAGCGCGCCGTCACCTCGACCACCTCGAAGACAGGATGGCGCCGCAAGAGCCGGAGCAGCTCGACACCGCCATACCCCGTGCCGTTGACGACGGCGACGGAAACTCGGAACGAAGATGATGCCATCAAAAGAGCCTTTGCGTCTCTAGCTGAATAAACCAATCCATCTCCCACAATGTGATGAGTTCGTTCCCGGCGCGGAAAGCGCGTCGAGCTACTGGCCGGGAGGCATGATAGACAGACAGTCAGGCAGGCAGGCACAACAATGCCCCCGCCTACGCCTGCCTCGCGCGGAACTCGGGGGCACATGTCATCGTGCTCGGTCTGGCGGCTCCAGTGCTGCCATGCCCGTGATAGTCTGTAGCTTCCAGTATAGCGGGAAGACGCAAGCACCGCACCTGCCCCAGGACCAGTCAGTATAACCGTCCGCGTTCCCGGGTCAGCATAGGAAAAGGCAAGGAAGAAATCACCAGACATGTTATCTGGCGCGTATGGCATACTGAAGAGGTCCGGGATGGGACAGCGAAAGAGAAGGATTGAAGAGTGTCTTCTGGTTCCTTGATGTCACCGACGGAGTCTGTGGCGGCGCTCGCGAACCCTTCTTACCGGCGAGCGCTCGATGACAGACTGGTACTGCGTTGGTCCACGGAGAAAGATGCCGACGGGTTAGCAAGGCTGTGCGCCGAGGCGTTCCGCGACGAGGAAGGCGATCCGCCGAATATCTGGTTTGGCAACTGGATTTATGATCTGATCAGCGGCAGGCATCCGCTGGTAAGTTCGGGAGACTTCGCACTGGTGGAAGATACGCGCACGGGTGAGATCGCCGCGGGCGCGGTGCTGATGCGCCAGACGTGGGAGTATGGCGGCATCGCGTTTCCGGTTGGGCGGCCCGAGGCGGTGGCCACCAGGATTGCTTATCGCAATCGCGGGCTGATTCGCGCAATCTTCGACCTGCTGCATGCCCGTAGTGATACACGCGGCGATCTGGCGTCTGGCATCACCGGCATCTACTACTACTATCGCCAGTTCGGCTATGAATACGCGCTCGATCTCGGCGGGCGACGGTCAATCCCGCTTGACGCCATTCCCACGCTCCCCGCTGGCGCGGCCGAGCCGTATACCCTGCGCGCCGCCACGGTGGATGACCTGCCGCGTGTCATGGCGCTCTACGACCGTGACCGCAGGCGGGCGCTCGTCTCGACCGTTATCGACGAGCCGACCTGGCGCTGGATAGTCTCCGGCATGCACCCGGAAACCGAGGAGAACTGGCTCATGCAGCTTATTCTCGACCACAGCCAGCGTGCAATAGGCTATGTCATGACACAACGCGCGCTCTATGGGAACCGATTCGGCATTCGTGGGATGGCCGTTGAAGAAGGCATCCCGCTGACCGCCGTGCTGCCGCCAGTGCTCCGAGCGCTCGCCGCTCAGGCGCCCAACATGCCCGCGCCCCACCCACGCACGCAGCCCACCACACTGATCGGGCTGGGGCTTGGCCGCGCCCATCCGGTCTATGATGCGCTGCCGCCAACGAAGCTGTTGGGTGAGGAGCGCCCGTATGCGTGGTACGTGCGCGTCGCTGATCTGCCGCGCTTCATCCGTCACATCGCGCCCGCTCTGGAGCGGCGGCTGCCAGGGACCGCCGTCGAGGGGTATACGGGCGAGATCAAGCTGAGCTTCTATCGCGGCGGCCTGCGGCTGGCCTTCCAATCCGGACGGCTCGTCACCGCTGAGAACTGGGCACCTGCCGCATGGGACGCGGGGAACGCTGGATTCCCGCCGCTGGTCTTCTTGAAGTTGGTCTTCGGCTATGAGAGCCTGGAGGCACTGGGGGCGGTCTATCCTGACGTCTGGGTGAGTGATAACACCCGTCCGCTGCTGGAGGCGCTGTTCCCGACCCAGCTCTCGTGGGTGCTATCAGTGGATTAGGGGAGACGGTGGGAGAGCAGGCAGATATGCCCGAGCCGCAACGCGACGACATCGAGGCGCTGGCACGCGAGGTCTTCGGCGCGAAGTGCCGCGTCATCGCATGGCATCCCGTCACGCACGAGCCGGGCACGATGGTGATCTTTGCCACGATGGTCTTTCCGGCGCGCGTCGTCGTGCTCAAGCTGGCTGATCCCAGCGCCTGGCGTCCACCGTTCGCCCGTGAGGCAGCGATCCAGCGGCGCGTCGCCCGCGAAACGTCCGTGCCGGTCTGCGAAGTGCTGGCGGTGGATGACTCGTGCCAGCGGTTTCCCTGGCGCTATCTAATGATGGCGCACGCGCCAGGAATGGGCTGGCGCGATGGGTTGGCGCGCATGACCCCACCAGCCCGCTCTCGCGTCTTCCGCCAGTTGGGCGAGGCCACCGCTATGCTCCACAGCCTGCGCTACCCTCGCTTCGGAGAGGTGGAGGAGGGCGAAGCCGCTCCCGCTGCAACGCGAGGAGATAATCTGCTCACGACGCTCGCAGCCCGTGCCCGGCAGCGCATCGCCACCCAGGCGCATGCCGATCTGTTCGCCGCTGTGCTGGAATCACACGCCAGCGACTTCACGTTCAAGGGTGCCACTGAGCCACGGCTGACACACGACGACCTCAACCCCGGCAATCTGCTGCTCGTGCCAGGAGACGACGAGGATGACGACTGGCGCATCTCAGCCATGCTCGATTTCGGCAGCGCGTGGGCAGGCTGCCCGGAGTCCGATCTGGCGCGGCTGGACCTCTGGCGCGACATGATGGGCGACGGTTTCCACGAGGGTTATACGGCGACCCAATCTATCGCCGATGGCTACGAAAACCGCCGCCCGATCTTCCAGTTGCTCTGGTGCCTGGAATACGCCCGGCCAACGCCAGAGCATCACGCCACGACGGCGCGCGTCTGCGCCAACCTAGACATCCCGCCAGTCACGTTCGGATGACTATTCAGACCAGTCGGAGTACGGCTACCGCCCGCGCTTCCTGCCACGGACCACACCACGAGCTACCCCGCTGGCCGCACCGCGAGCCATGCTCTGGGCCATGCCACGAGCCATGCCCCTGCTCCACCGGCCGAATCCCCGCTGTCCTCGCTGTCCGCGCGGGCGTCGCATTGAGCCCCTTGCGCGAATCGAGGGCGCGGCCATGGTGATGCCTGAGAACGGCAGCGACACGAAGACGTTGCGATTGCCCCGCACGAACGGCATCCGCCGCCTACGGCCGAACAGATTTGTTGCTGCCGCCGCGATTGCGCCAAGCACGAAGCCGGAGACGAAGATAAATGGGACTCGCCGTGGTAGTTGCGGCAACGCCATCGCCGCCCGGCCCGGCTCGCGAAGTGCCGCCCCCGCGACGCCGCTCACCTCGCCAGTCACGTCGCCAGTTGCGGTGGGGGTTGGTATAGAGCTTGTCATCTGGTGCGCTCCTTCCAGTTATGGACCATACAGGCCATCCAACACCTACCCTACCATAGCACATCTGCCTCTCAGAAACGTCTCATTCTAAAGCCGTCACTACGGTTTCGCGGGCGCCGTTGCCGTTGCTTGTGTCCCGCCGACGTGAATGCTCTGGTCGTTGAAAGCGGTCAGCGTTACCACCGTCTCCTGGGTATCGAGATACGTGACCGTGACCGTATCGCCTGGCTGCACTAGCGGCAGTTCCGGACTGAGCGCGAGACCGGCTTTGAAGATGTGTGTCTGACCATCGAGCAACATCGAGTAGACTGTTGTGCCGCGCTCGGTCGCCGCGTTGATGCGCGTCACACGTCCAGTGATCGTTACGCTCTTGCCGCTCGGCACGGGAGTCGTGCCCGAGACATTGTTATCGGCCAGCCACTGCGCATACCCGGCGAGCGCCTGTGACTTGGTAGCCGCCATGATGACATTCGCGCCATTGAGATGCCGCGCATCCACGATGCCGACGGACTGGAAGCTGCCGCCGTAGTCGTTCTTCTGCACGAAGGTCGCGACCCATGTCGGCTCATTGTAAATCTGGTACAGCTGGACGTTACCAACCTCGTAGTTGCGAATATTG
>DASUWS010000200.1:0-4687 GCA_036378295.1 Ktedonobacterales bacterium | reverse complement strand
TTGAGATGCCGCGCATCCACGATGCCGACGGACTGGAAGCTGCCGCCGTAGTCGTTCTTCTGCACGAAGGTCGCGACCCATGTCGGCTCATTGTAAATCTGGTACAGCTGGACGTTACCAACCTCGTAGTTGCGAATATTGTTCGGGTTAGACTTGAACGTCGCCTCGACATTGTTGGTCGCGCCGAGTCCGCTGAGCGGATAGAACCGGCCCGTCATATCTTTCGTATCGAAGAGCATCACGCCAGTGCTGGAATTGTCGCTGCCGTTATTCGAGGTCATCGGTACCAGCCAGACAGGTTGATCTACCTGATTGTAGACCAGCTCCGGCGTATCAGTCGCGGGAATCTGCTGGCCCGCGCCCGACGGATTGAACCACGGCGCGCTGTCATATTTGCCCCACCACGTCAGGTAATCGTTCACGTTATCCGCTGGAATGACACGGTCTATCCACGATGGCACCTGATTGGGCGCGTACGGCGTGATACTGCCAGTCTGTGGGTCCATCAGCAACACCTGCTTCACCACCTCGCCCGCGAAGCCACGCGTCGGCTGCATCAGGGAGATGGTGAAGTACGGCCTGCCGTCATCGTTGACCTCCAGCGTTGGGTCGGCCAGCGTGCCATTGGTATAGCCGCTCACGTAGACGTGGCGAATCAGGTCTTGATTCAGGATGGCATCGGGCAAGTAGCGCAGATGGTAGCCAGTCTTGAGTTGCGGGGGCGTGTTGGGATCTTCGGCATCCACCATCACATACCCCGGCGTCTCCCAGCGACCCACATTCGCCCAGACGTTGTTGTAGACCAGCGGCGCAATCCAGTAGAGGTGGCCTTTCACGGACTGGAGGGTATACTCCTCCGGATTGGTGTGATAGAGCGAACCGAGGTTCTGGCCGTTGCCCGCCAAGACCTGTTGTCCGAGATACGACGCGACCCCCTGCGTCACCAGCACGATATGGTTCACATCGGTTGGCGGCAGCGGCGTGGAAACTGGCTCCTTGACGATGCGTGGAATCGCGGCCAGGGCTTTCGTGTTGCCATCGAACCAGGTCGTACTGATGGTAATCAAGCCATTGACTACCAGCACAACGACCAGCGCGAGGACGATGGCTGCCCAGCCAGCTTGCACGCTCGCCGGAACGCCCCGCGCGGCGGGTGGCTGCTGGTCCACCACGTGAAAAGATGATCGCCGCTGGCCGCGTTGTGGGCGCGTTGAGAACGTCCCGGAATTGATACGCTCGGTGAATGTGTCAATCGCCTCGCGCACACGGCCCACACCGCCGCCAAAGAGCGCGAAGACGCCCGTCAGCAGCAGCGGCCAGATGAGCCACTGGCCGCCCCAGTACGGCCCGGCGAGGGCGGGTTCGGCCAGATAGAGGATAGCCAGGTTGAGGATGACGTTGAAGATCCAGAGCCGTAATGCCCAGAATGCCAGCTCGCGTGGCGACGCCTTCAATCTGCGCCCGAACAGCAGAGCCAGCGCTACCATCACCGCGGTCACGATGCTTGCGCCCAAAATGGCAAGCCAGAAGATGATCATACCGATGCTCCCACCGCGCCCATACCATCCAGTCCACCCGGATGCGCGTCCCTCTCAGGGGACCCGTATAGTATACGTCTGCTCCAGGCAGCAGGGTAGAGGATGGAGCCAATCGGGAGCGGGAAGCGCGCGAGAAGCAAGCGGGCGCTCGTAAAGGGCATTAGCCACGACCTGCGCCAATGCTGGGAGCATGAGACCATATGTCTCACGCCCCCGCTCCCGCGCCATCGCTGCCCGCGTCCTCCGTGCGAGCGACCTCGCCCTCCACCACACGACCGGGCAGTGGCACGTGGCCGTTCTGAGCGGCGGGAGAGGACGCCGCATCCTGCGCTCCTACGGGCACCGAGTCGAGCGCGGATGCCGCGATCTCCGCCAGCACGGGCGCCTCCGCTTGATTGATGAGCGCCAGAATCTCGTCGCTTTCCAGCTCTTCGCGCTGAAGCAGCGCCTCAGCCACGGCAATGACCGCCGCGCGGTGCTCTTCCAGCAGCGCCCGCACCTCGGTATACGCCTTGCGCAGCAGCGCCTCCACCTCGCGCCGTGTCACCGGATCGGTATAGATGCGCTCGGGCGCCATCGTCGCGGAAGCGGAGAAGAAGCCATCGCCCATGCCCCAGTGCGAGATGTACTGGAAGGCCAGCTGCGTCGCCTGATGCAGGTCACCACCGACGCCGTTCAGCCGTGTCTGCAAGAACAGCTCTTCTGATGCGCGGCTGGCCAGCAGCGTCTGTATCTCGGCAAAGACTTCGTCCGCCGACTGCGTGACGATCTCTTCGAGCGGCTTGTACGAGACGAACGCCTCACCGCTGGTACCCAGCCGCTTGGCAATCGTCGCGTGCGTCACCCGGTAGCGCGGCACCAGCTTGACCTGCGCCACGGCATGCCCCGCTTCGTGATACGAGAGGCGCCGCTTCTCCAGGTCCGAGAGCGTGCGCGGATAGCGAATGCCATGCTCGTGCGTCTCGCGTGCCTCGCAGATATCCTGATAGGTGATACTCTGGCGGCCCGCGAAATGGGCGATCACCACCGCCTCATTGATGACATGCTTGATCGCGACAGGCGTATAGCCCATCATATCCGTCACCAGCTTCGGCACGGAGATGTCCTCGTGGCGCACCTTGTCCAGATAATAGTCGATGACCTCGCCGCGATTGGCGTCGCTTGGCGCCGTCACGATGATCTTGCGGTCGAAGCGCCCAGGCCGGAGCAGCGCGGCATCCAGCGAATCGGGGATGTTCGTCGCGCCAATGGTCAACACCGGCTCGCGCTGGCTGCGCCCATGATACAGCCCGACCATACGCAGCAGCTTCTTCCACCAGGAATGATCCATCGGTGGCGGGTCCATCTGCATCAACAGCTCGTTCAAGCCGCCAGAGCCGCCCATCATGCCCATGACGCCGCCACCCATCACCATATTCCCCTGCCCAGCGCCACCGCGTGACATGCCAATCGCGTCGAACTCATCCAGGAAGAGAATGCAGCCGCCATACTCGCGGGCGTAGCGGCGCGCCTTGCGATACAGGTTCTTGATCATCAGCACGTCCATGCCAATAAACATCGCACGGAAACTGGCAGCGCTGGCGTATGCGAAGGGCACGCCCGACTCGGTGCTGATGCACTGCGCCAGATAACTCTTGCCGGTGCCCGGCGGGCCAATCAGCAACAGGCCCCGGCTAATCTCCCCACCCATCTCCTTGAAGCCCTTGACGCCGCGCATCAGAATGACGATACGCCGCGCGGCCTCCAGCACCTCCGGGTTGCCCTTGTAGTCATCGAAGCTGACACCGCTCTCACCCGGCATCACCCAGTAGATGCGCGGGCGGCCCAGGAACCAGAATAGCGCGATGAACTGGATCAGGATGAAGAAGATGAGCAGCGCGGTTTGCAGAACGAACCCCAGAATCGCGCCAGGAGAAGGCGGCGTGAGCTGCGGCACGATGTTGACGATGGCGTACCAGGCGATCAGGATAAGCAGGAGGACGAGCCACCACTTGTTACGCAAGAATCGGCCAAAATCGTCCAGTGAGCGGTCTATGGATTTATCGAGGTTGTTGTTGATGGAGTTGCCAGCCACTGGGAATACCCTCGCGTTCTCTTGATCCTCCGACGTTATGGCAGGAAGATGACACTGCTCTCTCAGGCCTGTGAGAGATCCCGGAATGAGAGGATCTGGCCAGCGGGGTCAGTTCTGAAATACCACGTCAAGATGCCCCGCTGCTGCCCCTCATGCACGACAACCTCAACGGTGTAGGTTGCTGTGCCATCGGGGAACTGGTAGCTGCCAGCGAAGATGTACTCGTCAAACTTGAGTCCTTCGCTGCGCCAGCCGTTCAGTGTCTGTTGCAGGTCGGTCTGCGTGTTGCCGTTCGCCGCAAAGGCGTTCTGGTACTGCTTGCTCATGCTGTTCCAGAGTTCCTGAGCGTTGTAGGTCTTCGTGCCATGAAGCCAGAGCAGAACGCCATTGGAGGGCGGTAGCTGCGCGCTATTGACGACGGTGAACGGCGTATCGGGGATACTTGTTGTGCCGGAGGCGCTGATGCTGCTCACGGGCGCTTTCGCGGGATTGAACGTGCGGTAGGCTACTACGCCGCCCGCAACCATCGCCGCGATCACCACCAGTACAATCAGGCTGATCACGCGATGGCGGTTGATGGCCGAGCCGAGCAGATAGATGCCTTTGAGCACCTGGCGAATAGGCCACTTGACGATACGCCAGAAGCGCGATGGCTTTTTCAGCGGCTCAGGCGTGTACTGTGGCGGAGGCACGTTATACTGAGGAGCGGTGGCAGCCGGTGGCTGCGGCTCCTGCGATGAAGGCGGCAGAAGAATCTGGCTCATAGGGCAAGCTCCTGGAAGTGCTGGCCCGCGCCACTGTGGGACGGGCACGCCTCGATTCCTTGAGGCCAGATACGCGTGTGCTGTGCCCAAGCTGTGTCTAAAAGATGGTACAGACGTCGTTACACTGCCCGCGAGTAAGCAAGCGAGCTAATACACCTACTCCCAGTTTGGGCGGCATTGTATGCCGTAGCGAGCGGCGCGTCAACAAGGGCACTGCGGTAGTCCTTCACCATCGGAAGCATTGACGACATCCGGATCCGGGCCTACACTGAAACTCCCGGTCGCCTGGGCCATTCCGGCGACCACGTGTG
>DASUWS010000199.1:0-2792 GCA_036378295.1 Ktedonobacterales bacterium | reverse complement strand
CAGGGCCGACAGGAAGCTACGAAACGATGGACGATTCAGCGAATGACCAGTTCGAGATCGAAGTCACCGACCTGAATACCGGCGCAACCGCTCGCCATCCGCTCGCGCAAAGCGCGCCCGATGGTCCCGATGGTGATGAGCCAGAGCGCAGCGATGACGATACGCTCGATACACACGAGACGCCGCCACCGCTACAGACGCCATCATCGGCGCGTCGTCGCCAGCGATTGCGCGCGGCCATTGTTTCGGGTGTGGTGCTGCTGGCGGTTGTCGTGGTCGCTTTGGCGAATCCGGCGGCCAGGACATCGCTCTATACCGTCTTTCGCTTCCCGACGCCCCTGCCCTCGCCAACACCGCAGGCAGGGCGCAATCTCGTCTATCTGGTGCGCGGTGCGCCCTGGGGGCGCGTGACGGTGGACGGCAAAAAGTCGGGGACGGTCAACCTCAGTCAGACGTTTTCGTGGGTCAGGCTCCCGACCGGTCACCATACGGTCATCGTCACGCAGGAGCCATTCCCGCCGTTGCACTGCACGATCTCCTATCCAGCCGCAAAGAGCGATACCTGCCCGCTCATCTCGCCGCAAAACGACATGAGTGGTGAATATACTTCATTCCAACAGACCGCACCCGGCGCGCGCTTCATTGATCTCGGCGCGTATTTCGACCATTTGCCGCCTGATGTCCAGGATAGACTGGTAGAGATGGTGAGCGCCGAGTTGAAGCCGCCAGGTACGCCCGTAACTCTCCATCCCGGCGACCACTATCTCCGCGATGATGGCAGCGTGGCCGTCGCCCACACGACCCTCCAGGGTCTCTTCCTTCCGACGATCCTCACACCCGTCAGCGTTGGCTCGGATAGCACGTCGTGCGTCTCCTTCTGCGATGTCTCAGGTGCCGGCATGGGCGGAGGCGGCGTGTGGAGTATCCGGGTGACGGAGCTGGGAAGCTGGCGCATCACCACGCCCGGCGGCCAGGTGCTCGCGCAGCATGCGCCCATGTTTCCCGCTGACCGTATGTATACCGGGCTCTCGTCTTCCACGACAGTACAGATCGACTTCCTGTGGACGGGCCGATGGCAGATGAGCGTGCAGAACGGATTTGGTGGGGCGTCGATCCCGGCATGCCAGACAGCACAAGACATGCTCGACACCAATATAGCAGTCAACGGGCTGCAATTCCTGGGCATGAATCAGGTGGCGGGTGGCACATCGGAGGAGGGCTGTCTCATCTCCTTCTCGCTCGTCGGCCAGGACAGCAATGATCCCACCTACCTGTACTATCATTTGGGCGTTTTTCTCGCGGCCAACGATGCCGCGCACCGCGCATTTCCTGGACTTCCGGTGGCTTCAGCCAACGAGGGCGCACAGGCGCGGCAAATGGCTGGCGGAAATGGCGTTCCGTGATGGATGCGTCAAGATGGGGGAGCAGAACATAGTGGGGGAGCCAGAAAACGACTTCCAACTTGAAGTCACCGACCTGCATACCGGCGCTGATATTGCTCATCCCCTCGACGCGAGCGCCCAGACCACGATGAAGCGCCAGGGCGAGGAGACTACCCCGCCGCCACGGCTACCAGTGCGGACCCGGCGTATGCGCGCGGTCGCGATAGGGAGTATCGTGCTGCTGGCTGTTGTCATCGTCGCGCTGGTCGATCCGGCGGTGCGGTTATCCATCACGACGGCGCTGCACCCGCCGCCCGCGCCTTCGCCAACCCTGCTGCCCGACGCCAATCTGATCTTTCTGGAAAGCGGCGCTCCCTGGAGCACGTACTCGCTGGACGGCCAGAAGCCATCGCCATTATCTCAGCTCGCTATGCATCGCTCATCTACATGGCTCAGGCTGGCGCGTGGCCGCCACACGCTCCGGGTGACTCAGCCACCGTTTCCCTCGCTGACCTGCACAATCAGCGTGCCGGCCGCTCGCGGCGATACCTGCCCGATTGTGGGGCCGCAAGCCTCCCCGACAGGATATTTTGGCTCCCAGTCATCACCGACGCCGAATAGCCGTGTCGTAGACCTGGGTGCCCGCTTCGACCGCCTGTCGCCCGCCGACGCCGCTGCTCTGCTGGACACGGTACGCACGATATTGCCCGCCGCCAATGAGCTGATCACGATCATACCCGGCGATCATTATCTCGCTGATGATGGCACCGTGATGGTGGCGCGGACACGCCTTCAGAGCACCCTGCAACTGGATCTGGCATCCCCGGATCGCTCGGTTCCCTCCGATAGCGCGCGCTGCCAGGCGCTCTGCGACGAGTTGACAAGCTCCCAGAGTGGCAGCGGTATGGCAGGATTTTGGAGTCTGGTCGTGGTGGCCCGGGGAAGCTGGCGCATTAGCGCATCCGACGGGCAGATCATCGCGGCGCATGCCCCGCTCTGGCCGAACGCATCAGCATATGCCTCGATTCCCGCGGAGGCGCACTACCTGCGGACGCGGCTGCTGGTAGACTGGAACGGCGGATGGCAGGTCGCTAATGGCCCCGATTTTCGCCCAGTGGACCCTCCGACGCTGTGTGATATCGCGGCACAGATGACTGGGATACTGCTCGGGACGTCGCCACAACTGGATACGAGCTCAATGAATGTCCAGGATGGACAGGGGATATATGCTGGCCACGGCTGCGTCGTGACGCTCACGCTCAGCGACCCGTCTGCCACAGGTCCGCTCGCTGTCTACTACCACGTCGGGGCGCTGCTTGCGGCCAACGATGCCGCGCACCGGGCATTTCCGGGGCTTCCGGTCGCAAGCGCCAACGAACAGGCGCAGGCACGCGCGATTCTTGGGCGACC
>DASUWS010000198.1:0-8889 GCA_036378295.1 Ktedonobacterales bacterium | reverse complement strand
TGGATAGAGCAAGTATACCTATTGCACAGGCAGTCGTCAATTGGCTCGCATCACGAATCCGCAGCATTCCAACAGCGCGGCGGATCTCTACCAGCCAGCGATTCCCCTGATGCACTAGCCGGGAGATGCTAGCCTATGTGGAGGCCATTCCTTCCCGCTAACCCGGTTTTCGCAGCCGCATGGCATGAAGATCTCGCGGGATGCACAACTCCCCAGCGCCAGAAGTTAAGGCTTCGTACGCGCGTTCGACCATGCCAGGTGGAAGGCGCGCTGTGCTCCAGTGCTCGCTCATGTAGCTGTTCCAGGCATCGGGGCTGGCGAAATGGTAGATGAAGGTGAAGGTAATATCGCGCTCGCGCACGAACAGTCCGGCATCGCTGACACGCTGAAGCGATTCGCGGGCGGAGAGTACGGTGTCCGTACGGCACGATACGTCGAGCTGGCCGAGACGCACGATCTGCTCGCCAGTCCGCGCTTCGAGCCACGGATCCTCTGGCTCGGGGTGGATATCCAGCAGGAGGCCACCCGGGCGAAGGGCGGCATGGATGTTTTGCAGGGCACGCACGGTGCCTTCAGGAGCGATGCATCAGATTGACCAGGAGAGCACCGCCACGTCGAAGATAGCCACGGGTAGCCCTTCCGCGGTAATATCGGCCACCCGAAACGCCACCTTCGGGTGTACCGGCTCCGGAAACTGGACGTGGGCCAGCGCGATGCTGTCGGCATCGAGGTCCACTCCCAACACCGAGCGTGTCCGGTCGGCGAAGCGCCTGGTGAGCCGCCCGTCCCCGCAGCCAATCTCCAGAACATCCTTACCGGAAAAATCGATGAGATCATGGATGGCACGGGTCTCAGCCTCTTCGGGATCGAGCGTCACGTCTGATAGATCAAGCTTCCCCATCTCGCCTCGCCTCTCTGGCCGTAGGAGCTTATTTGCAGATGATTGCCGTTGAGCATACAAGGTATCATATCTCATCGGCTCACTCCTGTGACGGAGGCGACGAGAGGAGTGATTCAGACCTGCCCGACGGGACCGTAGGCTCGCCTCCGGCTCCAGAGATGATAGAGCAGCGGCCAGACAATCCCAAGGAGCGCGATGATGGCTAAGAAGAACGCAAGCACATGGTACGAGGTCAACTGGCCGGCGAAGGTGTCCACGCACGTGTAGTAATGGACGTTCGGCAGAGGTGTGAAGCCGCCGTCCGGCTGGCAGGCCCACGGCGCGCTGGTGACATCCCATAGCAGAATCGACGCTGGCAGGCCACCGAAGCCAATCAAGGCTGCCCACAGTCCTCTGCCGCGCAGCCGGGCGGCGCCGAAGATCGCGAGAATGATGCCGAGGAGGATGAAGGGGAACCCGATGCTCAGGATGGCGATGTAGCCAAAACCGAGCAGTGCCCCGGTGAGCAGCCAATAGAGCGCGCGACTGATGGTGGACATGGCGAGCCTCCCAGGCGACTGACACGCAACGAGACATGTCTCGTCGGATGCGCCATTGAGACTATAAGGCCGGCCGGAACGTGTCGGACAAGCGCTCACAGGGGGCGAGTGCTACGCCAATGATGCTCTCCAGGAATCGCTCGCTTACCGGCAGTTACGTGAACTTGCCGGATGCACCACGTAGCGGGGCTGCGTGGATTGGCGCGCCGCGAGTTCCGAATGGAAGACGATCTGCCGATGCGGTTGGATGCTCTTGTGCGCGATCTCGTGCGGCAGGAAGTCTGCGGCACCGAAGCCCACCTGGAGCTTTCAACCTGCGCCGACGAGACACCGCCGTACGCTCGGGGGCAGACCTGCGGTCCATACACGGGAGCCGCTCCTGGCGGCTCCCTCGGGGCCTCCTCAGATAGCGGGACCGTTTTCCTGCAAGAAGCGGAGGACTTGCTGCACAAAGATCTCGGGCACAGTGAGCGCGGCATCGTGCGGCTGCCCAGGCAGGACTGCAAGGCGGCTATTCGGCAGCGACGCATGCAGCGCCTCCGTGGCCGCTGTGTAGACGGAGTCCGTTTCGCCACCCACCAAGAGAAGGACTGGCATTTTCAGGTCCTTGAACCGGACCGGGTCAAATGCATACTCCCGGACGCTGAGGATCTCTCGAAGCATGGTGGGCGCCGCCTGGATTCTGGCGCGCCAACTGGGCAGAGATTTCAGCCAGTGCAATTCGGCGTCTGACATTCCTCCAACCTCGTAGAGCAGTACGAGCACTTTCTCCCATTCGCCCGCTTCGACACAGGCAAGGAGCGCAGCGGGAACGTCTGCCGGTAAAGTGACTTCGACGGTGGTGTACATCGGTGGCTCATTCAAGATCACCTTGCTGATGTTTGTTGTGAGCAGGGCCGCTTCAAGCGAGCAGAGAGCTCCATACGAATGCCCAACCAGGAAGACATCTCCTGCTATGGACTCGATGATGGCGGCGACATCCTCGAACTCGCGCTGGATCGCATAGGGTGCCGTATCTCCACTCTGACCACGTCCACGCCGGTCGACACGGTAGACGGTAAAATGACGCCCGAGGTCTGAAGCGACGGGATCCCAATACGAATGCTCGATGCCGGTGCCGTGGATGAGCACGAGCGGGGGACCAACTCCGCTACGCGCATACGCGATCCGGGTGCCGTCGTGAGAAATCACGTATTCCATGTTACTTCCTTCCTCCCATCCCAAACGGATCCGAGCGGTCACATTGACCTCTTGAGCACTCGATGCTGCGGCTGTTCGCCCGTATGCCTGCAATCATCCTCGTTGTCGGCTGATTCTTGGTGGTTACAGTTACAATGTAGGCCAGGAGCCCTTTCACGCAGCAACAGCGAAACGGCTACCATCTGTCGCTTGCTGAGCCTCGCTGTCCGCTGTGCCCGATGGCACAGTGGCGGAGCAGTCAGGGGAATGGCCCACCTGTTGCACCTATTGCGCCTATCGCGCCTGCGCCGGTTGCGGCATCTGGCTGCGATACCTCTGCCCGAACACGCGCCAGAGCAGCGCGAGCTCGATCCCTCCCTTGAGCGTCACCAGTATGGCGACCGCCGAGAGCCAGTAGGTCAGGTCCGGTTGGTACCAGACAAGCTCTTTCCACTCCGGGAGCGTGAGCGCCAGATAGAAGAGCGCTGCTGGCCAGACGAAATGTAGAGCCGCGATCCCGCCGCCTCGCTGCGCCAGCTCGGACCACTGCGCACGCCCACGCCCATGCCCGCGCCGCGCCAGTTGCGCCCATCGCCGGTACCGCCGTGGCATCCGCGCGAGCGCGAGTACCAGCACACCCGTCAGCACCAGCACCAGCAGGTCAACGATCAAGGATGTCCGCGCAATGCCCAGCCCCTGATCGGGCAGCGGCTGATGCGTCGCCAGGCTCACCACGCTTTGGGCCATGCCACGAGTGGTGATGCCGTCAATACTCACTGCGCCGGGGGGCGACGACAGCCCGTCCAATGCATTCATGACATTGGCGGCGATGAAGACACCCACGCGCGCTTTCGGGTCGAAGAACACCGAGGCCTGGAAGTTGGCGGTGGCGCCGTCCTGGTTCAGCAGCGGCCGCCCGTTGAGTTGCGCTGATTCCCAGCCAGTACCGTACGCGTCCCTCGCGGGCGGCGTCTGCATGAAGCCGATCCCCTGCGGCGAGAGGATGGAGCGATTGCGGTACTGCCCGCCATTCATTTGGGCAATCAGAAAGTGGGCCATATCCTGGGCGCTGGAGATGAGGTATCCAGCAGGGAGCTCGGCGCGGATATAGGGCAGGGTGGAGGGAATGGGGAACCCGAACCACCACCGGTACCCCATGGCCATCCCGTGCTGCTGCGCTTGCTGCTGCGAGGTGAAACTGGTCTGCATCTGCAGAGGCGCAAAGATGTGCTGCGCGACATAGGCTTCATACGACTGGCCCGACACGGTCTGGATGACGAGCCCCAGGATCTGGTAATTGGCGTTGGAGTAGCCAAAGGTTCCGATCGAGCGGGCCAAAGCGACCGTCTGCAGGTACCGCACACTCCGCTCAAGCACTCCCGCATCCTGGTCGGTCCAGACGAAGGTGTCGGCCTTCTGGGGCAGGCCGCTGGTGTGATTGAGCAGGTTGCGAACCGTAATCTGTGCCGAGGCGTGTGGGTCGGCCACGCGGAACCAGGGCAGGTAGCGCTGCACCGGCGCGTCCAGGTTCACCTTGCCGGACTCGACCAGTTGCATCACGGCCAGGGCCGTGAACGTCTTGCTGATGGAGCCAATGATGAAGGGTGTTTGCGGCGTCACCACATGCCCGGACGGATCTGCCTGACCATAGCCTTTGAGGTAAACGACCTGATCGCCTTGCACGATGGCGACCGAGAGCCCTGGAATACGCGACGTCGCCATCCGGGCGGTGATGTAGTCATCCACGGCATTGAAGTCGCCTGGAGCGCTGTGCGCCCGCGCGTTTTGGGGGAAAGCGAAAGCGCCTAGCCCACTCAGCACGAGGCACACTCCTGCCATGAAGGCGATCGCTCCGGTGTACTTTGCGTTCATCTATGAATGACCTTTCTTTGGGGTCGGGGAATCGCTGGGACATCCTCCATGTTCCTATTTCGCGTCCCTGTCCCTGTTCTGCCCTCTATTCCACCCTTGCAAACTCCTGCGTCGCCTGGATGCCGCAGTGAGCGCCGCTCAGCGTCTCGCGGCCCAGGGCCTGGGGATGCACATGGAAGCTTAGGTTTTGGTGAGGCATCCTGCAACAGCAATATGGATGAGGAGTACAATGGGCCAGCAGACCACTGATCACTGTCACCCCGATGCTTTGCTCGTTGGGCAAGTCGGGGAGGGCACTGTGTTTGTCGGTGGACGGTATGTAGAGGGGACAGTAACAGTAGAGGGAGCTGTACCGGCCGACGGGAGACTGAGAAAAGCTGACAGGGAATAGCAACGAATCCGCATATTCCGGGGTTGATAGTCTCTGGTGGCGTACTTGAATATCGGGGAAGGGTCTATCCATGAGCGACGAAAGCAACATTCCGGCACTGCGCGCCGATCTGGCGCGGCGTGGGCGCGAGGCCCATCAGCAGCTTGAAGCGCTGCTCGCGCCCCTTTCGGATGAGCAGTTGACACAGCCCGGTGTGGCGGGCGACTGGTCGGTGAAAGACCATCTTGCCCACCTGACATGGTGGGGGCGGCGCGTCATTACCGTCTTGAGTGGCGGCGCCGATCCGCTGGATGCGCTGCCGGGCGGCGAGAAGACTGAGGACGAGATCAACGCCATGGTCTACGAGGCCAACCGCAACCGCTCGTTTGCCGATGTCCGCGCTGATTTCGAGGCGACTCACCGCGATTTGCAACATCTGATCGAGACGCTGTCTGATGAGACGCTGGCGCAGCGCGAAGGCTGGATCAGCGGTAACTCCGACTACCACTACAACGAGCATATGGGGATGTTCCGGGCGTGGCTGGCGGGCCAACAGTCCGCAGGAACAGCAGAATAGCCGGTACCCGGACAGCACGAGCCACCCCTCCCCGGCATCGTACATTCCAAGGGAAGGGTGGCTTTTCGTGGGTCACGCGTCCCCGTGTAAATGATGCGTGAACGTGAATGACAAGAGCGCCATCACGGGTCAGAGGGTTGGGAAGCCGTACCGGGCGGGGTTCTCCTCGAAGATCGCCTTGCAGTCCGCTGAATGGAAGTAGAGCGTCCCAATGCCCTTTTCGTTGACCGGGGCCGCCAGGGTGTCCGACGCCGTGCGCTTGTCTACCAGCACGCCGCAGACAGGATCGCGTGCCACATTCGGATCATTTTCGTCGAGCATGTTTGGATTGGGATTCAATGCTTTCTGGATCTCGGCTTCGTTGGAGTCGGTCATAGTCTCTCATCTCCTTACAGCATCAATGTGCGCGGCGATGTGCAGAGCGCACTCAGGTGGGATACCGCACAGATGATGCCATACCTCAGCGGCCCAAACCGTGCGTACGACTACGGAAGGCGCAGTGGCAAGGCGGCCTATAATCTGTCATGGAAGAGGAAAGTGAGGGACAGCATGGGTGAGACCAATATCATCTCTTCCAGAAACCATATACCGCGGGTGGTGATCGTCGGAGCGGGATTCGGCGGCCTGGAGGCTGCTCTGAAGCTTCGTCACGCGCCCGTTCATGTCACGGTTATCGACCGCAACAATCACTATGTCTTTCAGCCGCTGCTTTATCAGGTGGCTACCGCCTACCTCTCGCCAGCCGATATTACCGCGCCTATTCGCCATGTTTTGCGCCGCCAGCGCAATACCGAAGTGTTGATGGCGGAGGTGACGGGAGTGGACGCCACCGGACGGCAGGTATTTCTGCGTGATGAGACGACCGGGGTAGAACGTATCGTGCCCTACGATTATCTGGTGCTGGCGACTGGCGCGGGTCAGAGCTACTTCGGGCACGATGACTGGGCCACCTATGCGCCAAGCCTCAAGACGATTCCCGATGCGACCGCGTTGCGGCGCAAGGTGTTGCAGTCCTTCGAGGAGGCCGAGATTGCCGCGGACGACCCAGAGCGCGTTCGCGCGCTGCTGACGTTCGTGATCGTTGGCGGCGGCCCGACTGGCGTCGAGTTGGCGGGAGCCATCGCTGAGCTGGCGCACCGGACGTTGCGCGGCGACTTCCGGCATATTGATGTCGCGTCGGCGCGTATTCTGCTGATTGAGGCGCTGCCGCGTCTGCTCAATACCTTCCCCGAATCACTGAGCGAGAAAGCCACGAGAAAGCTGCGGCGCCTGGGGGTGGAGGTGCGTACGGGCAAGGCGGTTGAGCAGGTGGACGCTGATGGTGTCGTCGTCGCGGGCGAGCGGATCGATGCGGCGACGGTCATCTGGGCCGCTGGAGTGAAGGCGTCGCCAGCGGGATCATGGCTCGACGCCGAGACGGATCGTGCCGGGCGCGTGATCGTGAATCGCGGTCTAGCGGTTCCGGCCCATCCTGAGATATTCGTCCTGGGCGATACGGCCAATGCCATCGGAGACGACGGCAAGCCGCTGCCGGGGGTGGCTCCGGTCGCGATACAGCAGGGGCGCTACGTCGGGCGAGTGATTCGCGCGCGTGTTGAAGGCCGGGAGAATCCGGGTCCGTTCAAGTACTTCAATAAGGGCAATCTGGCAACCATAGGCCGCTCGTTCGCCATCGCCGATTTCGGCTTCCTGCGCGTCAGTGGCTTCATCGCCTGGGTGCTCTGGCTCGCCGTCCACATCATGTATCTCATCGGCTTCCGCAACCGTCTGCTGGTGATGGTCCAGTGGGCATGGGCGTATTTCACGTACGAGCATGGCGCGCGGCTCATTACGCCAGCCAGCCAGCCCGCGCGCGAGAAAGCTATGGCCAGGAGCGCGTGATAGGGAACTCCAGAGCGATCTCCTGGCCGTTTTGCGGCCCTGCCTGATACTGCCAGCTCGTTTTCGCTGCCGTTCTCAGGGCGAGTAAATGATCTCTGGTGGCAGATAGCACACGAGTTGGCAGTTATCGGCTATGGAAGCCCGCAATGCTTCGTTCACATGTCAGGGCGAGTAGCGCCTGGCAACATCCTCTAACTCAGGCATATTCGACTCTGCTGGTGATACTCTCCTCGTACTTCTTCTGAAGGGGATGCCCGGGAACTGGTCAGGATCATTCATCGTCCAGTCTACAAACTGGCCATATACAGGTATAGTATTCGTGTCAGCCACCTCACCTTGCATATTGCTCACCTTCGCGCGGCTTTGAGACGACGCGCGCGATGTATGCGCAAAACGGCTTCACCGGAGTGGAGCGGCGGCAGCACAGCGGCAGCCCATAGGAAGGGCTAGCAGTCACATCGCCACATCAGGAGGCATCCGCATGGCACGTATCTATACTTGCGCGACGATTGCCT
The DNA here is from genome assembly GCA_036378295.1 of Ktedonobacterales bacterium. Lineage (GTDB taxonomy): Bacteria > Chloroflexota > Ktedonobacteria > Ktedonobacterales > JADMIN01 > DAHUXT01. Next base: position 1,055 of record DASUWS010000198.1, on the reverse strand, counting down.
GCCCGATCGATGATCTCTTCGACTTTGTCACGACGCCCGCCCACTGGCCGGAGTGGCATCCTTCATCGCTTGGTGTCAGCGCTGGCGCCAACCATCCGCTGCTGCTTGGCGAACAGGTTACCGAGCACTTTCAAGTCGCGGGCCGCCGTGGCACCGTCATCTGGACCGTCACCGAGCGCGAGAGGCCGCTCCGGTGGGAGATCATTGGTATGATCGAGGGTACCCATGGCAGCGGCACTGTCAGCTACCTGCTCAGCGCGCGGCCCGATGGCGTCTTGTTCGAGCGCGAGTTCGTCTATCCTGCGCCCAATCTGCTGTTTGCCGCCCTCGATGCTCTTCTCCTGCGCCGTCGCGTGCAGGCTGAATCGGACGAGGCGACGCAGCGCCTGAAAGCGCGCATGGAAGCCCAGGTGTGATCGGGTGTGATTTCCTGCCAGGTGGATGGCAAGGATTAATCCAGGCACATCGCCACTGGAGATGCCAGGCTTTCTCATTCGTGGAGAGCGATCTCAAGTCCGTCATCGCGCGCGATGCCCTCCCTGACCCGGCGCGCTCCTTCGCGAAATCGCGGCTCTTCCCGCGCATACTGAATGGCCCGGCGCAATTGTGTTGCGCTCGCCCTTTTCGAAGAGCATGCGCCCGCCCCGCGCCAGACAACACGGGCGGCATTATCGCACTGGTCTCTGCCCATCGGCACACAGACGACTGGCACGCCGAAGCTGAGCGCCGTAATGACGGTGCCGTGGCCACCATGCGTAATCACGAGATCAGCATGTGGGAAGGCCAGCAGGTGCGGACGACACAGCTCGGCTCGCACGTTCGGAGGAAGAGCGAATATCTCATCTCGCATCGCTGGCCCAAGCGTCACCAATCGGCGTACGGGCAGGCCGGAGAGGACGGCAATGATGCGCCGCTGAGGCGCCTTTTCTGCATGCAGATATCTGCGCGGAGTATTATCGTCATCTCCACCGTGTATCATCCCTGTGATACACTTCGTCCTGTCGCTCGCGCAACGTACGGCGCTGAGAACCGTTGCGTTGCTGCCAGATACCGCC
>DASUWS010000197.1:0-39425 GCA_036378295.1 Ktedonobacterales bacterium | reverse complement strand
CACGATAATCTGCCCGCGCTGAACGGGGATATTGGCCGCCGCGATACCGATGCCATAGCTGGCGGACGGGATGATCGCAACGCCATCCACATCGCCGCCGATCAGCTCGGCAAAGAGGCTCCGTGCGGTCTCCGCCTCAGTGAAGAAGTCTTGCGACGTGATAGTCCACGGCTGCGATTTGCGCGCTACAGCCGCCTGACCTGCTTCGCGCGAGGCTGTGGGCAGCGGGGACATATACGAGCAGTTCAGATATGCAATGTCATCGGGAATCTCAAAGAGATCCCGTTGGTTCGCCAGCACCATAGAGCGACTCCTGACTCCTGACCTCCACACGCGGCAATCCGCAATGCCCCATCGTTGAGGCGTCTTGGCGCCGACTTCCAGGCTACCACATCAATTAGCATCAGGTTGTCGGCGCCGAGTTATGATATGCTGCCGTGGAATGTCCAATTGATTTCGCATCGAGGGGGGATGCCGTGGCAGCGGATGCGCGCAGTCTGGTGGAGCGAGCGGTAACCCGAGCTGTGCGGCGGTATGGACTGTGGTCGCCAGGGGCAGGGCTGGTTGTCGCTGTCTCCGGCGGGGCGGATTCGCTGTGCCTGCTGGGTACGCTGCTGGCGCTACGCGAGCACGGGCATCGCCAGGCGCCCGGCGAATTGATCGTGGCGCATTTCGATCACGGCCTGCGTGGCGAAGAGAGCCATGAAGACGCGCGATACGTGCAGCGCCTCGCCAGCGAGCTTGGCGTCCCCTCGGTCATTGGACAGCCGGAGACACCATACGCGCCGCAGGTGAGTGGCTCCATCGAAGCCTGGGCCAGACGCGAGCGCTACGCTTTCTTGCGCCGTATCCTTGGGGAACAGCAGGCTGAACGCATCGTCACGGGACACACGCGGGATGACCAGGCCGAGACCATTCTGCTCCACTGGCTGCGCGGGAGCGGCCTGACGGGCATGCGCGGGATGGCGCCCCTGCGCGCGGATATTGCCCGCCCCATGCTCGATGTGACCCACGAACAGACCCTGGCCTACTGCGCAGCCCAGGGATGGCAGCCACGCGAAGATATCACCAACATCGATCCGCGCTTCCTGCGCAACCGCATTCGCCACGAGCTGCTTCCCCTGTTGGCGACCTACAATCCGGGCATTCGCGACCTGCTCATTCGCAACAGCGAGCTTCTGGTCGCCGATGAAGACTACCTGGAAAGCCAGGCACAGGCGGCCTGGGCAGACGTGGCCGAGCGCGCAACCACCGAGAGCGTTCGCCTGCGACGCGAGCCGCTGAGCGAGCTTCCAGCCGCTCTCCGCCACCGGGTGTATCGCGCCGCGGCCCGCCAGCTCATCGGTCCGGACATCTCGCTGGAGGCACGCCACATCGCCGCGCTCGATAACTGCGTCGCTCGTGGGCATACGGGCGACGTCCTGCACCTTGTCGGAGGAATGACCACTCACCTGGCATATGACACGCTGGTATTTCAGAAAGCGGCGGGCGCCATTCCCGCTCCACATCGGCGGCGGAGCAGCGAGTCAGAGTCCCCTACATGGCGACTGCCCATACCGGGAGTGGTCGAGATGCCAGCGTTAGGCTGGCGCATCCGCGCGTGGCGTACCGAGGGCGTGCCGGGCAGCGAAGATAACGGTGCATTACCGACTGCGCCAGGCCTGGCATCGCTCGCTTTTGCCGACCGTCCCGCCGAGCTTGGCCGCGCCGAGTCCCGCGTCTACCTGGACGCCGAGGCCACTGGCGATACGCTCAGCGTGCGCGCATGGCAGCCGGGCGACCGCTTTCGTCCCCTTGGCCTGGATGGCGAAAAGAAGCTGCAAGACTACTTCAGCGATGCCAAGGTGCCACGCGAGCTACGAGCGCGCGTGCCGCTCGTCTTCAACGCTCGTCATTTGGTCTGGGTGGCCGGGCTGCGGATAGACGACCGTGTACGTCTGACGCCGACGACCGGGGTGGTGGTCGTGCTTCAACTGGAGCCGCTCACTGGCCCAGAATTCGGCGAAAATAACCAGTGACCTCTTCATCGGTCAGCGCTTCTGCCGCATCGCCAATGCTTAGCTCGAACATCCAGTAATCAGGCAGATCGGTGGCCGCGAGCCAGGAGAAGAGCGCGACGCTGTCTTCACGGGCAATCTCAAGCGCCGCAGCCTTCAGCCGTTCGGGATCGCCGGGCAAGTAGACGTGCATCATGTTTGTCTGCGGCGGATTCGGCTTGACGGCGATGCCCGGCACCTCTCGCAATGCCGCCGCGATGCGTACGGCCCGCTCGTGGTACCGCGCGAAGCGCGGCAGCCGGAGCCGCAGCCCCTCGCGCGCGGAGATGACGTATGGATAGAGTTGGATCAGATTGCCGCCATGCCGCCGCTGCCAGACGCGCGCCTCGCTGATAAAGTCCGCCGGGCCAGCCAGCGCCGCGCCCGCGATGGCTCCAACGCCTTTGTAGAACGAGACATAGATGCTATCGAACAGCGCGGCGATTTCTGCGTACTCGCGTCCGTAGAACGGCGCGGATTCCCACAGCCGCGCACCGTCCATGTGCATGGCAATACCACGTTCGCGCGCCCAGCCCGACTGCGCCACCAGATCATCCCACGCGGGCAACTGGCCGCCGATTTCACGGTACGGTAGCTCCAGCAGCAGCGCCGCGATCGGCTCGCGAATTGCCTGGAGGTCGTCGAGCGTAATAAGCTGGTGCGGATTCCCGACCAACCGCCCATGTAGCCCGTGGAGCGCCTGATACGCCTTCTCCTCGTGGATTTCGAGATGGCAGGTCGGATGAAACGCGACCGTGTGGCAGTGCTTGCGCTCGCTCCAGATGCGCAGCGCGATCTGTTGCGCCATCGTGCCGCTCGGCATAAAGATGGCGGCATCTTTGCCCAGCAAGCCCGCAACCTCCCGCTCGAACTGCTCGATCAGCTCGCCCGCGCCATAACGGTCGGCCTGCTCATCGGGCTGAGTCACCTCAGCCAGCGCCGCCAGTACGGCGTGCGGCTTCGCGGGACCATGACCTCCCAGAAAGCGCTCGCAACGGCTATAGATGGCCGTACACTCGGCATCCGCTACTGACGGCGCGGCTGGCTCAGTAGCGTGAGCAAATGTGGACGTTTCGCTCTTTGTGGGTTCGGTGAGCACGGGGATAGATCCTTTCCACGGGGTTTGTCTGCTGCCGATGATAGCACATTACGCCCTTGTGGGGGCCTGTTCGCTGCGCTACACTGGTGAAGGACCGCCAACGCAGGCGGTCAGCAGAGGACAAGGGACGGCACATGTCAGTGGATGGGCGTGGTACAGAGCAGGAGCGCGAGCGCACGCTGATCGCACGTGGTCAGCAGGGTGATCGCGCCGCGTTCAACGCACTGGTGGAGAAATACCAGAGTGCGGCCTACGCGCTGGCGCTGCGCATGCTCGGCGATCCTGACACTGCCGCCGATGTCACGCAGGAAGCGTTTCTTTCCGCCTATCGCGCGCTGTCCGCCTTCCACGGGGCATCGTTTCGCGCCTGGTTGCTGCGTATCGTCAGCAACGGTTGCTACGATGTCTTTCGCGCGCGCGGACGCCAGCCGGTCACCTCGCTCGAAGCGATGCTCGAACACGACGACGCCACGTCGTCCAGTGACTCGCGCCTGCCCACGACGATGGTTGATCCTTCCTGGAATCCAGAAGAGATGACTCTGCGCACCGAAACCATCGACGCAATTCAGACGGCCCTGCTGCGTTTGCCGCCCGAGCAGCGACTGGCGGTAGTGCTGTGCGACATTCAAGGGATGCCCTATGACGAGGTGGCGCGCATCATGGAGACGCCGCTCGGCACCGTCAAATCACGAATCGCCCGCGCACGCGCGCAGCTCCGGCTCTTGCTGACTCGCAGTGGGGAACTTTCATCACACGAGCAGCGTCAAGATGCAGAGCGACCGACATGAGTTCACCTGTTCGCGCCAACAGCGCCAGCATGCAAGAGATACACGCAGAGTAACCAAGATGACAGAAAACACCGACCGCAGGTTGCACGAGTCGCCAGAGTACCGGCAGGATCAACTTTCTGCCGCGCTCGATGGCATGCTGGCGCCCAGCGAACAGGCGGCGCTCGACGCGCATCTTGCGACCTGCGAAGTGTGTTCCCGCGAATTGGAGGAGTTGCGCCAGATGCGCGCGCTGCTGCGCTCCGTGCCAGAGCCAGCCCTGCCGAGATCGTTCCTGCTGCCGCTGGAGGGAGAGTTGCCCGCGCCGCGCCAGCCCGTCCATGCCACCGAGGGTCAGCCTCGAACAAATGTCACGCCGCTACGCCACCCAACCCGCCGCGCCACGCGCACATTGCGGGTAACGCGCTGGATCGGCGTCATCGCCGCCGTGTTGGGTATGGCGCTCTTCCTCGGCACGCTGCTCCCCGGCGTTGAGCACCCGGGAGGAGCCGCAAGCAGCGTCACATCCAGAGCGCCGCAGAATAGCCTAGACAGTACCAGGCAGAGTCAGGGAGCAGCCGGATCCGCCACGGAAATGCTGCCATCGCCAACCCGCTCGCCGAGCAGTTATGACCAGCATGCGAACGCGGGCACCGCCACTGCCAATGCTGCCCCGCCCACGCAGTTGGCACCGAGTCCAACGGCGGCAAATAACTCTCAGCCGCCCAGCGACTCACTTGCCGATATGCTCCGCAACATCGGGATTGCGCTGCTCATTGGTGGAGTCGTGCTGGCGCTGGCATCGCTCCTTATAGCCCGACTGATCTAGCAGCCTCCGTCGCTATCCATAAGGAACTCCTGGCCAAAAGGTCGCTCTCCACACGAACTGGGCCTGCCGCGCATATAGCACCGTCCAATAGTGGACTTGAAAGGAAACATGCGAAGTGAGCCAACGACGAGAAATCAACAAGGCATACAAAGAACGCAGACTCCGTGGCGGCGTCTACACGATAACCAACACCCGTAGCGGGAAGTATCTCATAGGCCATGCCGCCGATCTTGCGAGCGTAAAGAACCGCTTTCAATTTGCGGTTACTACCGGCTCCACGATCGACCCCAGGTTGCGTAAGGAGTGGGAGGAATTCGGCGCTGGGGCGTATACCCTGGAGGTTCGCGAGGAGCTTGAGCAAAAGCCACAGCAGAGCCAGGCCGAATTTCTGGATGACCTGAAGACGCTGGAACAGCTTTGGCGGGCAAATCTCGACCCATCAAAGGAATATTGATACGTATTTCGCTGCGATGGGTGTCATGTGAGACATGGTCCGCAACATCACAGCTGCGGACCATGGCGCGGGAAATGCGCTGCCAGGCTACAGCCAGGAAGACCGGCTGTAACGAGCGGGCACGGACCTCTCCTCCTACCCCCTCCCCTCGAAGGGGAGGGGCCGCAAGGCAACTGGTGCGGCGAATGGCGCGGGAAATGTGCTGGCATGCTCCAGCAGATCATTTACTGATCGCGGGAGAGAGACTAAATTTGTGATAGGCCCTCGGCATGGGAGCACCGAAGCGGGCCGACGGGTGCGACGCCTGCTCCCGCCAGTGCGGTATGCCGCCTGAATGCGGTGTCGGCGGCGTGGCCCATCAGAGAGAGGAGCGGGCGATGCTCCCCGCTCACCTCCCTGCGCTCACGCAGATCGCCTGCAACCAAAACAACTGCACCTACCCCCCGGCTTGCGGTTTGACGGGCTGATTGATTTCCCAGTAATTCCCTTCTGGATCGGCAAAGTAGGCCGTGCGAAATCCCCATGGCTGATCAGTTGGGGGCCGGAGCAGCTTGACCCCTTTGGCCTTGAGGTCTGCGTACAGGGCGTCGACATCGTCCACTCTGGCGGCGAGCAGCACGTGCGACCCGTCCCCGCTCGGCACCTCCAGCGGCTCCTCACTCATCATGCGGGCAGCGCCAGCGGCCTCCAGCAGGAACAAGTACAGTTCACCCACCTTGAACACAACGTGATCAGGCCCGCTCTCGGCCACGGTCAGCCCAAGCGTGTCCCGATAGAACGCCGTGCACGCGGGAAGATCGCGAACGATCAGTTCTGTCGCGATGATGTTGCGCAACATGACCAAGCCGCTCCTTCCAGTTCTCTGTCCAGGTGTGAGATGATCCGCATGCTGGCCGGGGACCGTCGCCACGCGAGCGCACAACAGGCGGACCGGTATCCTGCCCTCCAGCGGGCTCATCATTGATGCAGTGTCGCCAATGCCCTGGTCAAACTGTCCCGCGCAATCCAAGGCAAGGTCAAGCAGCCTTGCCTTCCTGGCCTCTCTATGCGTCCCGAAACTCGCTCTTAAGTTGCCACAGTTGCCAGAGTTGCCAGATGCGCCACGCAGTTCGTCAAAACGAGATCAGCAAACGCGGCGAGATTCGGCAACCCGGCGCCGGGACTCGCCGCGAAGGGGTCGCGTCATTGTTGCGAATCGGTGCCGGACGGGTGGGTCGAGGCGGCTCATCTAGCAGCGTCCACCGCCTGGCTACTGCCTAGCCGACCCTAGCCGATGTTGGCCGCGAGGTCTTGATAGGGCGGGACGAGCTCGGCCCACCGCGCCCCGGTGTCGCCGCGCTCACGCCCGGCAAGGTAGGCGGCGAGGTTTTCGGCGTGGATCTGCCACCCGGCCCCATAGAAGGCGATCTTGTCGAGGGGCATGCCCTGGATCTCGAGGACCAGGATGGTCTGGTCGCCGTCAGCGGCCAGCGTGACCTCAGTGACCGCGTCGAACGGCGGCACACCTTGCCCCTTGCGGTAGGACTCGTCCGTTTCTCTGGTGGTCACCAGCAGCCGTCGCGGCGGCTCGCACGCTTCCACGCGCCCGGTGCTCTCGATGTCGTCGGCCGCGAGGTACAGGCGGAATGCTCCGCCGGGGCGGAGGTCGCCTTCTACCTGGCCGTACCAGCGGGCCAGGCGGTCGGGATCGGTAAGTGCTGCCCACAGGTCATCGATCGTGGTGTCGTAGCGGTCTTCGATGCGCACGACACCCACGCCGTCTGCTGCTCGCAGGCTACCCAGGATGCGACCGCCTCCAGCCGCATTGCCGATATTGCTGGTCATCAGGTGCTCCTTCGTTCGCGTTCGCGTTTCCTCCGCCCCACCTCAGTATGCAGGGCATCAGGAGCAGTCACTGCCTAGCCACTGCCTAGTCGAGATTGGCCGCCAAGGTTTGATAGGCAGGGAGGAGCTCGGCCCAGCGCGCCTCGGCGTCGCCGCGCTCACGCCCAGCGAGGTAGGCGGCCAGATCTTCGACATGGACCTGGTTCCCTGCCCCGTAGTCGGCGAGAGCGTCCAGGGGCATGCCCCGTTGCTCGAAGACCAGGATCGTCTGGTCGCCGTCAGCGGCCAGCGTGACCTCGGTGACCAACTCGTACGACGAGCGGGAGCCCTTGGTCACCACCAGCAGCCGCCGCGGCGGCTCACACGCTTCCACCCGCCCCGCGCCTTCCCAGCCGCTGCTAAAGAAGCGTGCGCGGAACTCACCTCCCAGGCGCAGGTCACCCTCGAATTCGCCGAGCCAGCGGGCCAGGCGGTGGGGATCGGTGAGCGCCGACCACAGGTCGTCGATGGCGGTGTCGAAACAATCCTCCATGCGCGTGACGCCTGTGCCGTCCACTGCTCGCAAGCTGCCCAGGATGCGGTTGCCTCCTGATGTGTTGCTGGTCATCGAGTCCTCCTTCGTTCGCGTTTTCCCCGGGCCACCTCGGTGTGCAGGGCATCCAGCCGCTGCTGCCACAGAGCCCGGTACCGGCCCAGCCATTCATCGACCTCGGCGAGCGGCTCGGGACGAAGACTGTAGACCCGCCGCTGCGCCTCCTGGCGCACCTCGACCAGCCCCGCTTCCCGCAGCACCCGCAGGTGCCGCGAGACCCCAGGCCGAGCAATCGGCAGCAGCGCCGCTAGCTCGCCCGCGGTCGCAGGGCCGCCGGCCAAGGTCTCTAGCACTGTGCGCCGGCTCTCGTCCGCCAGCGCCCGCAGAACAGCTTCCATGCCGCTAATGTACCATGTTCGTTACGTAACTGTCAAGGTACATAAGCGCGTGCAAGTGCGCCACGCCTGATCACCGAACCGACTGCGGGCGCTCTGCCGCGGGTCACACTCCGGCCCCAATCGCGGCTGCCGTACGACTGCTCTCGTTGTGAAGAACTGAGGCGTGCAGCTGGCCACATTAGTTCTCTCTGCCGACCTCAGTAGGAAAACGACAACTCACCCGAAAGCGGCGCAACACGCCTGTTGCTCGCACTTATGCCAGGGGAACGATGTCGGCATCACCCGTCAGGACACGCTCACCGTGCTGATTCTCGATCCACACGTCAACCGGTTGCGGCTTGCCCGGTTCGGCGGCCCGCAGCACACCCTTGCAGGTGAGCGTGTCGCCTGGGCGCACCATCGCCTGAAAGCGCACGCGCAGCCGCCCAAGCCGTCCGCGTCCCGGCTCCGCGTTCAGCCAATCAGTTAACACCTGGCCCGCGAATGCCATACTGAGCATGCCGTGAGCAATCGTGCCATCCAGTCCGACCGCACGGGCGGCGTCTGGATTGACGTGGATCGGGTTGTGGTCGCCACTGATCTCGGCATAGGCATTGATCTGTGGCTGTGATACCGTCTTCGTCAGCGCTGGTAGTGGCTCACCCTCACGCACCTTTGCCGGTTTGCTGGCCGCGGAAGTGCTCGCGCTAGACTCTTCTGGCGCGACATCGCGCACAATGAGCGTTGCCCTTCCAGTAATCGCCCGCTCACCACCCGACGTATCGCACAACTGCTCGATAGTCATGATCGCCATCCCGCGCGATTGGCGGATACTGGCGATACGATGGCGTACCTGGAGGGTCTCGCCAACGCCAACCACGCGCTCGTAAACGTACTCCTGCTCGCCGTGCAACACCTGCGAGCGCTCGGTATCCAGCCCCGCCTCGCCTAATGGCACCAGATAGCGTATCTGGAAAGTCGGCGGAGTGGGAATCGTGGCATATCCAGCCGTGCGGGCGGCGGCGGCATCGCGATAGATGGGCGAGCTATCAGCGATGGCATCGGCAAACTGCCGGACGGCCTCCGCGCTGATGGTGTCTGTCTGTGGCTGCGTCTCGTGTCCGACGAGCGAAGGATCGAGCGGCATGGAACACTCCTCCAGTGGTGCGCATTGCTACGCGATGATCTCGGATGATCTCGTGCAAAGTCAAACAGTTTTCACCCTGCCAGGTCGACTGCACCTCAGCGTAACATATCCGTAATCACGTGACGTAATAGGCAGTGACTATCGCACGTCTGAGCTTTGGCTGCCCGGGCGGCCATTGACGAATAGTGAAGACAGGGGAGTGGTTCGCACATGTCTGTCCAGGCAAAATCGCCGCCACAGCGGTGGCTCTCGCGCGAAGTGATTACCAGTGGAGCCGGATTGATCGCGCTGGTAGCGTTCGTCAAGCTGCTGGCCCATCTGCTAGTGGCTGGAAACTTCGGCTATTTCCGCGACGAGCTCTATTATATCGATTCCGGGCGACACTTTCAGACGGGCTACGTAGACTTTCTGCCGTTCATCGCCTGGCTTGCAGGCATCCTGAGAATATTTGGCGATAATTTGGTCCTGCTGCACATCGTCAGCGCGGTCGCAGGAACGGCGCTGGTTGTCATCACTGGACTGATGGCGCGCGAGATGGGTGGTGGCCGCGTGGCGCAGGGATTAGCTGCCCTCGGCACAGCAGTAATGGCCACCTTCCTGGCAGTGGGCTCGCTCTTCACGATGGATGTTTTCGATGAGTTGTGGTGGGGGCTGGCAGCCTACATTTTCATCCTGCTGGTCAAACGCCAGAATCCGCGGCTGTGGCTGCTCTTTGGCCTTGTCGCGGGCATCGGCCTATTCACCAAGCTCACAATGCTCTTCTTCGGCTTCGGTCTGGTGGCTGGTATGTTGCTGACATCGCGGCGCAATGATTTTCGCACGCGCTGGCCGTGGCTCGGCGGTGCCATTGCCTTCGCCTTTCTCATTCCCTGGCTTGTCTGGGAGTTCGCGAATGGTTGGCCGACGATAGAGTTCTGGCGCAATTATGGGGGATTCGCCTCCGGCTCGCCACTGGACTTCTTCATTAGCCAGCTCACGACCATGAACCCGGTCAACCTGCCTCTGGTTATCGCGGGCTTCATCTTCTACTTCCGGCGTGCCGAAGGCAGGCCGTATCGCGTGCTGGGATGGCTCTATATCGTCCTGTACGTCTTCTTCACCCTGACGCGCGCCAAGTCGTATTTTCTCTCGCCTGCCTACCCGGTGCTGTTCGCGGGCGGGGCCATAGTGCTGGGCGAAGCGTTTACCCGGATCGCCGCCGGGAAATACATCGGGATCGCATACACAGTGCTCCTGTTTGCCAGCGGTATCTTCTTGGGCCTGGGGGTTATGCCCGTCCTCGGGCCGGAGGCGTACAGCCGCTATTATAGCTGGTTCGCGGCCGTGTCGGGGGCAAATCAGACGGGGGAGGGTCCGCAAGTGTATCCGCAGATCCTCGGCGACCGCCTCGGCTGGGACACCATGACCACGACCGTTGCGAGCGTCTATGACCAACTGCCCGCCGCCCAGCGCGCGCAGGCGTGCATCCTCACGGTCAACTATGGTGAAGCGGGCGCACTCAACTTCCTTGGCCCGAAATATGGGCTGCCGCCAGCGATCAGCGGGCACAACAACTACTATCTCTGGGGACCGGGCTCCTGTAGCGGGCAGGTGCTCATTACAGTCGGCTATGATCGCGCCGATGTGCTCAAGAGCTACGACAGCGTGCGGCAAGTGGCGACCATCACCTGCAAGGACTGCCAGCCTGAAGAAAACAATCTTCCAGTGTATATCTGTACGCAGCCTCATATCTCGCCATTGGATGGCTGGAAGGCCGTCAAGCACTACAACTGAAGGTGCCGCTGGCGTGATATAATAGACAGTGGCTTTCTGTTTCCGCTGGCGAGGTGGAGACGGAGAACAACAGGGGGGTCGCACTGGCGGCCGCCCTTTGTGCTATGCTCAAAACGGGCGCGATCGCTGATGTGGCTGGCATCGGGAGATGAGTGTGAAACTGATTGTCGGATTGGGGAATCCTGGTGTTCGTTATGCCCGCACGCGCCACAACGTAGGATTCGATACGGTCGATGTCATCGCGGCTCGCCAGGGGTGGAGCTTCGGCGCAACACGCAGCCGGAGCAAGCTCGCCAGCGGCATGCTTCACGACGAGAAAGTCTTGCTGGCCAAGCCGCAGACCTACATGAACGACAGCGGTGTCGCCGTCAGCGACCTCGTGCGATTCTACAAGCTCAATCCCGCCCATGACATGCTTGTCATCTGCGACGACCTCGACCTGCCGCTGGCCCGCATTCGTATGCGTACGCGTGGCGCCGCTGGTGGACAGCATGGGCTGGAATCCATCATCCGTCATCTGGGGACGACCGCGTTCGCGCGCATCAAGATTGGCATTGGGCGGCCCCAACACGGGCGCGACGAGAACGTTGACTTTCTGCTGAGCGCGCCACGTGGTGATGAGCGGGTCGAGCTCGATGCCGCTATCGAGCGGGCTGCGGACGCAGCCCTTGCCTGGCTCACCGAGGGTGCGGATGTTGCCATGAACCTGTACAACGGATAGGCGCGGCACGCATGATGGCGTATATCGACCTGGGTATCCACACCGAAGCCTGCGGCGCGCTTCACCCGGCAACAACGTCACCATCGGCGTGTCCCATCCGGATGAACCTGGTGAACTACCCGTATTGAGCACTATGCATGTCGTCTAGAGGATATTTCTGGAGGCTTAGAGTGGCGCTTCGTGGATTATTGCCACTGCTCATCAATCGCCCGGAGTTCCGGCGTCTGCGCGAGCAGCTCGCACCCGCTGCCTCCGCGCCCCTGCTTTCCGGCGTGACCGAGGCGGCCCGCCCGTATCTCATAGCCGCGCTGGCCACCACCCAGCAGACGCCTCTGCTGTACGTCGTACGCGACAACGAGCGCGTCACCCAGGTGGCAGAGACCCTCACAGGGCTGCTGGGCCGCGAGACAACCGTCCTACCCTGGATTGACCGCGACGCACTGCCCTACGAGCGGCTGATGCCTGACGTCGAGACCGTGCAGACGCGCATGCGGGCGCTGACTGCCCTCTCGCGTGGCGAGCCAGCCATCATCATCTGCTCGTCGCGCGCGCTGGCCCAGCCCGTGCTGCCGCCGAAGGAGTTCGCCGCAGCCCTGCTGGAGCTTCGTCCTGGCATGGAGCTTGCCCCGCGCCTGCTGTTGGAGCATTTGATGGCCGTGGGCTATGAGCCAGTGGTAGAGGTCGAGGAAGTCGGCCAGATGAGCCATCGCGGCGGCATCGTCGATTTCTTCCCGCCCGTCATGGCACGCCCGATTCGTGTCGAGTTCTTCGGTGATGAGGTCGACTCCATTCGCACGTTCGACGCCGAGAGCCAGCGCTCGCTCAATCCCCAGCCGTCCGTGGTGGTCGGCCCGGCGCGTGAGGCGCTCGCCCTGAATGGTCCCGCTGCCGCCGCGCGACTGGAAAAGCTCAGCATCGCGGGCATGCATCCCGACGCGCGCGAGCGGTGGCATAGCGACCTGGAATCGCTACGAGCGCGCCAATCATTCGAGGATATCGCGTTCTACCTGCCCTATCTACACACGCCCGCCTCGCTGCTGGACTACCTGCCAGCGGGAAGCGTTGTCGTTCTCAACGACCCGCAACAGACGGCGCAAGCGGTGGCGGAGCTTGTGGAGCTGGGCGAGGAGCTGCGCGATCACCTGGAGCGCGAGGGCGAGAATCCGCCAGGGCTGCTCCCGGTCATCCTCCCGCCTGACGTGGTTGCAGCGAAGCTCGCTTCCCCGCTACAGGCACACTTCGCCGGGCTTGCCGCCGAGGTGGAAGGCACGATTCACGGCAGCGCGCTCGCCCCTGATCTTACTCCCGCCACGTCGTACGGTGGCCGCACCCGCGCCTTCGCCCAGGATGTGCGCAAGATGCTTGGCGAGCGCCAGCGAGTGGTAGTCGTTAGCATGCAGGCGCGACGACTGACCGAGATGTTCGGCGACGAAGCGCTACTGGGTCATAGTGGCATTGTGATGGTCTCGCCTGAGGTGGACCTGCCCGACCCACCCGACACAGGCACGCTGGAGGTGGTGCACGGTCGCCTGCCGGAGGGCTGGCACAGCCGCTCACTGGCGCTCACGGTCTTCACCGATGCCGAGGTGTTCGGCTGGTCGAAGCGGCGCGGCGAGCAGCGGCGATCAGTCACACCCGCCTCGTTTCTGGCAGAACTCCACCCGGGCGATTTTGTCGTCCATCAGGACCACGGCATTGGCCGCTTCGAGGGGCTGACCAAGATAGAGAGCGAGGGCGTCGCCCGCGAATACCTGCTCATCCAGTACGCGGGAACGGACAAGCTCTACATCCCCACCGACCAACTCGACCGCATCACGCGCTACATCGGCATGGGCGATGCCGTGCCCGCGCTCAGCAAGCTGGGCGGTACCGACTGGGCGCGAGCGAAGCAACGCACACGCGAGAGCATCCGTGATATCGCCGCCGATCTCCTGCGGCTCTACAGTATCCGCGAGGCGGTGGCAGGCCATCCCTTCCCGCCGGACGACCAGCAGCCCTGGCTCCAGGAGCTTGAGGAGGCGTTCTCCTACGAGGAGACGCCCGATCAGGCGCGCGCCATTACCGAAGTCAAAGAAGATATGGAGCGCGCCCGGCCAATGGACCGGCTCGTCTGCGGCGATGTTGGCTATGGCAAGACCGAAGTTGCTCTGCGTGCCGCCTTCAAGGCGGTGTTGGACCAGCGCCAGGTGGCCGTACTGGTGCCGACTACGGTGCTGGCGCTGCAGCACTTCAACACGTTCACCCAGCGGTTGCGCCCGTATCCAGTCCGTGTCGAGCTGCTCAGCCGCTTCCGCTCGGAGAAAGAGCAGAAAGAGGTGCTGGCCGATCTGGCCGAGGGCAAGGTAGACATCGTCATCGGCACCCACCGGCTGCTGCAGAAGGATGTTGCTTTCTCGCAGCTTGGTCTGCTCATCATCGATGAAGAGCAACGGTTCGGCGTGGCGCACAAAGAGCGGCTGAAGCAGATGCGTACCGAGGTGGACGTGCTGACGCTGACGGCAACGCCGATTCCGCG
The DNA here is from genome assembly GCA_036378295.1 of Ktedonobacterales bacterium. Classification (GTDB taxonomy): domain Bacteria; phylum Chloroflexota; class Ktedonobacteria; order Ktedonobacterales; family JADMIN01; genus DAHUXT01. Next base: position 25,351 of record DASUWS010000197.1, on the reverse strand, counting down.
CACGCTCTACATGGCGCTCTCGAACGTCCGCGATATGAGCGTGATCGAGACGCCGCCACAGGAGCGCCTGCCCATCCGCACGTTTATCCGCGAGTCGGATGACGACCTGATGCGCGAGGCCATCCTGCGCGAGATCGATCGTGGCGGCCAGGTGTTCTTTGTCCATAACCGCGTACGCGGCATCCAGGCGATTGCCGATAAGATTCGGCGGCTCGTACCCGAAGCGAAGGTCGCGGTAGGCCACGGCCAGATGCCAGAGGACGCGCTGGAACACGTCATGCTCGATTTCTCGGCGGGCGAGACGAACGTGCTCGTCTGCACCACGATCATCGAGAACGGCCTGGACATCCCCAATGCCAACACGATCATCGTCAACAATGCCGCCTTCTTCGGCCTCTCGCAGCTGTACCAGCTACGTGGCCGTGTGGGCCGGGCGCAGCAACAGGCATACGCCTACTTCCTCTACAACAAGGACCAGAAGCTGACGCCCGTGGCGGAGAAGCGGCTGCGTGCTATCTTCGAGGCGACCGAGTTGGGCGCGGGCTTCCGTATCGCGATGAAAGACCTGGAGATTCGCGGCGCGGGCAATATGCTCGGCGCGGAGCAATCCGGCAATATGAACGCGGTTGGCTTCGACCTCTTCACGCGCATGCTTGCCGAAGAGATCGCGAGAATGCAGGGCGTGCGCAAAGAAGCACCGCTGCAGCAGCCCGTTGTCAGCATCGAGCTGCCCATTGGCGCCTACATTCCGGACGACTACATCAACGACCGCGCGCTGAAGATGAGCTTCTACTCGCGGCTGGCGAACCTGGCCGAGCCGGAGCAGGTCGAGGCGATGCAGACCGAGATGATTGACCGTTTCGGCGCGCCACCTGAGCCGGTAGAAGCATTGCTGGGCATCGTGCGGCTGAAAACCGAAGCAGCGGCGCTGGGCTACGAGTCGGTCAGCGCGCGCGGCAACGAGATCACCTTCAAGGTGAAGCGCACGACACCGCTCGACCGCCTGGCGCTGACGAAGCGCTATGGACGCGACGCGTTCGTGCAGCTAGGCGAGGTGCGGCTCTCGCGCCATCGCTTCTCGACCGAGCCGCTGATCTGGCTGGCGGAGCTTCACGAGCTGCTACCCGTGATCGTCGGCGCGAAACGGGTGGCACCGCGCGCGGCTGCGGCGAGCGCCGGGCAGTAGTTGGCCCCTGGGTTGCCTGCTCGCCCAGGCAACCACGTCCTTGCGCGTGAACGTTGGGAGCAGCGGACTATAGACATTCACACGCGGTGTGATAGCGGGCGATCCCAAACCCATGCGTGCCGATCCTCTCACAGCGGAGGCCATCAGTTGTTTACGACACGATTACACTTCATCCGCCATGGCGAAGCGTACTCGAATATACCGCACAACGGCAAAATGGTATCGGGGATGCTCGGCGACAAAGGACTGACCCCTCGCGGCGTTTCTCAGGTGGAGCGCCTGCGCGACCGGCTGCTACGGAACGGCGAACTGGCCGCCGATGTTGTGCTGGCGAGCACCTTGCCGCGCGCGTGGCAGACCGCGGAGATACTCGCGCCCGTCTGGGATACACCAGTCATCCCTGACGACGACCTGCACGAGCTACGCCCGGGCAAGGCGGATGGCCTTCTCAGAGAGGTGGCGCACGAGCGCTATGGCTTCGTAGACTTCGCTCAAGAGCCCTATCAGCCAAAGTCGCCCGGCGGCGAAACCTGGGGCGCATTCGTGCTGCGCGTGGGAACGATGCTGGACCGCATCACTCGCGACTACGCCGACAAGACTATCGTCCTCATTACCTCTGGTGGCGTCATCCACGCAACATTTCTCGTCTTCTTCTCCATGCACACGCTCATACCCCCATCAGTCTGGTTCGCGACCGACAACGCCAGCCTGACCACCTGGGAACAGCGCCCCTGGCGCAATCAGCCATCGGTCTGGACGTTGCTGCGCTATAATGATACTTCGCATCTGCGCAGCGAATAACTGGCCGCTATTCATCGTCACGGGAGCACATCATGACGCACCTCTATCTCATCCGCCACGGCGAGGCGTACTCCAATGTCGAGCGCGACGGCAACGGCAACGTGCCCGGGCTACGCGGCGACAAGGGGCTGACACCCCGCGGACGCGCCCAGGCGGAGCGGCTGCGGGACCGGCTGGCGAAGACCGGCGAGATACGGCCCGATATGCTGCTTGCCAGCACGTTCGCCCGCGCCTGGCAGACCGCTGAGATTGTTGCCCCGGCGCTTGGCCTGCCGATCATCCCCGATGACGACCTGCAAGAGATGCGTCCCGGAGAGGCGGACGGCATGACCGAGCGCGAATTGCTCGAACGCTACACTATTCCCGACTACCGTGAGACGCCGTATGCGCGGCTGGCGCCTGGCGCGGAAAACTGGGGCGAGTTTATCCTGCGCGTCGGCTCAATGCTCGACCGCGTTACCCGCGAATACGCGGGCAAAACCGTGGTGCTCGTGACGCATGGCGGCGTCATAGACGCCTCGATCATAGTCTTCTTCCAGGTACACTCACTCAAGGTGCCCCCATTTGCGCTCTACACCCACAACACCTCGATCACGGAATGGGAGCTGGAGCAAAGCGATGGGTTTCGCGAGCGACCAGAAGGCGCTGCGCGCTGGCGCCTGGTGCGCTACAACGACGATTACCATATCCGCGATCTACCTGATGTTGGCCTGTCGCCCGAAACGAGCGCCGCGCATGCGATGGAGGACGGCGAATCCTGATTTTATGCGGCATTTTGGGGTATAATGAGTGGTGAATAGTTCTGCCGCAGAAGGATATCGCGGCATCGGAGGAGAGCATATCAATGTACCAAATTCCGCTGCACCGCCTGCTCTGGCATGCGCTGCGCTTACGCTGTCCCTACTGTGGTAAGGGGCGGCTCTTCAGCCACGGTTTCACGATGAACGATCATTGCTCAAACTGCGGCTGGATGTTCGAGCGCGAGGAAGGCTACTGGACCGGCGCGATAGCCGTGAATCTGGTGGTGGCGGAGTTCCTGGCGGCAGCCGCGGCCATCCCCCTGGCGATCATGCAGGCGTCGCCGCTCCTCGTCATGGGCATCGGCATCCCACTGATGATCGCGCTTCCCATCCTCTTCTACCGCCACTCCAAGAGCTTCTGGATGGCCCTGGACTTCCTCATCCACCCGGTTTCTTTAAGCGAGCCGAGCTAGCCGCCCGCTCGGCCCGCTGCTCGGCCACGTGCGCCGCGCGCTCGCGTCCGCTCTTTGGCAGGCGATTCCGAAATACTGGGGCGACCACATTCTTGATGAACCGGGCGGTAAGCGAGCCACGTATCTGGGAAGCTAACGGCGGCGCCAGCACATCGGCGAGTTCCAGCACAACCACGGTGCCGTCGCTGTAATACTCGCCACCATCGCCATTACTGCGCTTGATCGCGTGCCCAAAACCGGCCAGATGCTCTACATTCACCACCCAGCCCGTCGCGGATAGATCTTCGACCAGGAAATCCCGCTCGGTGTCCACATCCGGCGCGATCAGATGCGTGGGCAGATGCGTCTTTGGCGAGAGCGCAACCCTGATATCTTTCGTCGCCCCGCCGACCCAGAGTGGCCGCTTGTGTCTGCCGGTAATGGGCGTCTTCCAGAAGCGAACGTGGTCGCGCTCGCGCACGCTACGTCCGGGCTGCTCGAACGCGATATCCTGGCGGCGACCGAACAGGTAGAGGTTGCTCACGGGAGCCGTGCTATACTTGCGAGCCAGCAGCGAATCAATCGCAATGCGCAGCGCGGTAATGAGGGTAATCTCATCGGCGCGATACCAACCCGCGTTGGCAAAGGCCGCGCCAAGCTGGGCCTCGGTCGCCATGATGCGCACATTGAGCGGGTCGCCGGGCACCCCGTCACGGCGGAAACATGTGAGCGGGAGCGGCTCTGGCGAAGCTTTGGAAGCACGCCGCCCCTCGCGGCTGACCTGGCGTAGACGCCTCCCAGCGCGGATCGTGCGCGCGATGAACAGCACGAGCAAGGTAGCCAGGAGCGCCAGGCCCAGGTTTACGGCAATGACGAGTAGGGTAGGAAAGCCGCCGATCTGCTCTGGAAGCTCAATGGGCAAGGGGAGCGCACACAAGACAACAGCGCCCATACAATCTCTCCTCTATCGGGCCGATATGACCCTGCATATCGAGGATATTGTACAGGCTCCTTGTCTGCGCGAAAAGGAACAAGTTCACAAAAAAAGGATGGGGCAGCGGTGACCCATGCCACACAACCCGGAGTGGGGATGGTTACCGGGCAGAAAACATCTCGGGGTACCATGCCGTGGCCTGAAGACCACGGCTCATCCTGGAACGCACGCACCCTCTCATCCGCCAGCAGAACCATGAACCATAGAGATTAGCCGCAGGGCTTCAGCCTGCGGCGACTACGTGGGTAAGCAGTGCTGTGTTGCGGTGGCGTTGCTGCCCTCTCCCCCGGCCTCAATCTCAGGTCTGCAGTCACCCCTCCAGCCCTCTCCCCCGGCCCCTCCCCTCAAAGGGAGGGGAGCCAGAACGCGCCAGAGGATGCGCGCCAGACCCGGAGGCCACAGCGGTCGCCACAGTGCCCCTCCCCCGCAGGGGAGGGGGCAGGGGGAGAGGGTCGCCACCCGCTCTATACGTCATTGGCTATCCACTTAGTCCCAAGGGTACCGAGCGCCCTATGGTTCACCAGTTGCTTGCGTTTGGCATAACCACATCCGTCGGCACCATTTCTGCAGAGAGGATCACGCCCTCACACCGTCTGCTGTGGTTGGGGCTGTGCCTCAGCGATGCGCCCCTGCGCCCGGTTGCGCCGAGCCGCGCGCCCGTTCATCGCAGGCGCCACCCGCCAGGGCGCGAACGCCGGGACGATCTGGCGTGGCAACGTCCCTTCGATCAGGGTGCCATCCTCGCGGGCTTCTTGTCGCAAGACATGACCCCGGCGATGAAATACCTCGACCAGATCGCCGCGATCATAGGGCAGCAGCACGGAGAAGCGTACCATCTCATCAGCCAGAACCTCGCCCAGCGTGCGCAGCAGCAGATCGAGATATTCTCCCGTACGCGCGGAAACGGCCACTGCGTTGGGATAGAGCGAAAGGTCGAGGTCGTCCGGGTTGGCGAGCAGATCGATCTTGTTGAGCGCTGTCACGCGGGGCTTATCAGCGGCCCCCAGCTCGCGCAACACGTCGTCCACCGTCTGGCTCTGCTCGATGGCGTTCTCATGTGTCGCGTCCACTACCTCCAGCAGCACATCCGCCTCGACCACCTCTTCGAGCGTTCCCCGGAATGCCGCGACGAGTGTCGTTGGCAGCTTCTGAATGAATCCGACGGTATCCGTCACCAGCACCTCCTGGTGGCTGGGCAGTGTCAGATAACGCGTTGTCGGATCGAGCGTCGCGAAGAGCTTGTTTTCCGCCAGCACCGTCGCCGATGTCAGTGTGTTGAAGAGAGTTGATTTGCCGGCGTTGGTATAGCCGACAACCGCGATGACGGGAATCGCGCGCGCTTCACGCTGGCGCCTTTGCAGCGTACGGTGCTGGCGCACGACCTCCAGCTCACGACGCAGCTCAGCGATGCGGGCACGGATACGCCGCCGATCCATCTCCAGCTTCGTCTCACCAGGACCGCGCACGCCAATCGCGCCGCCCACGCCACCGCCTCCAGAGCCGCGCGAGCCGCCGCCAAGGCGCGACAACTCGCCGCGTGAGCTTCCCGCCAGCCGGGGCAGACGATATTCCAACTGCGCCAACTCGACCTGAAGCTGGCCTTCGCGCGTATGGGCATGCTGAGCAAAGATATCGAGAATGAGTGCTGTGCGATCGATCACACGCACGCCCACGGTCTTTTCCAGGTTACGTTGCTGGGTGGGCGCAAGCTCGTCATCTACGATCAGGAGCGTGAAATCGAGCTCGAGACGAAGCATCGCCAGTTCCTGAGCACGCCCCTTACCGACATAAAGCGTCGGATTCACCGACTTCAGTCGCTGCACCCCCATGCCAACCACTTCGGCGCCTGCCGTGCGGGCGAGCGCCGCCAGCTCCTCCAGTGAATCTTCGGCATTCCAGAGCGAATCCTCGCTCTCGTTGTCTACAGCGATGAGGTATGCCCGTTCGGGCCGCTGCTCCGCGCGCAGATTGATCACGCGTTCGTTTCTTGTCGTAAAGGATTCCTCCTCGATAACTGGTAGCGTCTCCCAGATGGCCCCCTCCACCGTGTGAAGAGGAGGGCAAGAAGCACAGCGGCATTGTATCACCAACTGCAGGACGCCCCACAGGCAGAAATCTTGCGGAGAATTTCCCCGCTCGTCCGGCCCGTGGGGTGGCTGATCACCTGGAAAGACGGGAGCCTATTCAGGCGCTAGCTGAAGCGTCCAGAACTGGCGGGTTGCGAATTGGCGATAGCCCATACGCAAGAAGCCGTTTGCCATGGGCACGTTGCCCACATCGGTATCCGCGATGATGCGCTTCGCTCCCTCCGCAACAAGTGTTCGCGTTCCCTGAGCCAGCAGATCCTGGCAAAAGCCGTGCCCGCGCTGCTCTGGAACCACACCGATATAGCCGATGTTGGGCCAGTTGACGTTTTCAGCGGGCATAACAAGCCCCACCACCTGCCCATCGGGGAGCAGTCCCAACTGCCACCAGTGCGGCTCCGAGCGTTCTTGATAGCGCTGCTCATCGTGGAAGTGCTGCCGGGCCGCCTCCAATGGCCCAAGCTCGCGGACTGATTCCTGCGTGTAGTGGTCGAGCGATCCCTCGGTTATCCGCGCCATCGTCGCAATGAACGCCTCGTCGCCCACGTCGGCGAGTGTGCGGAAGATCAACCGCGTCGTGGACGGAGGGAGCGGGTCCTGAAGCGTCCACTCGAACCGGCGACGATCCACGGAGAGATGGAACCCGCCCGCGCTCAGGAGTTGGGCACTCTGGCGCGGGTCGGCGGTAAATGGCGAGGGTGCGTCCAGAATGCCTTCTACCTGACGCAACGACGGGGTGCGCAGGTGCGCCAGACTCTCGCGGATGAGCGCGCTGGCGACCGAGGTCTCATCCTGATGAGCAGCAACATCGAGCCAGACGAGATAGGACGGCTCTGTCTCGCCACGATTTGCGGTATAGGCGACACGTCCCAGCCACTGCTCTTCGTCTTCGGCGATCCATAGAAAGCGTGGATGGGTAATGCCATCCGCGAGGTACGTGCCCAGCACCTCCTTGATAGCTGCGCTGCGTTCAGCGTCACCGGGCACCGAGGCAAACGCCGCCAGCTCGTCTGGGGCGATCGATCGAATGTGCATGGTCAAACACCTTTCGGTTCAACTGATGGAGAACAAAGGAGAACATGATCGATCACCCCCTTCCTCTTGTAGAGCATGCTGCCAGGTGGCGTAGTCAGCGCACATGGCAGACAAAAACGGCATCCGAACAGGCTGAGTCACGCTCCAACCCGGCGCGGGAAACTGGCTCGTGGTAGTCGCCGTCGCGATGTCACGCCGCGAAACGACGCTGAGCCAGCCTCCACAACCAGATTACCAGCGAGCGTCAATAGCCCCCGCCTGAATGGTCCTTTGGCCGAACAGCAGCGGACCAGCAGAACCAGACGCGGCAGCGCCATTGTTCACCTGGGTGGCTATACCATCAGGGCGCTACGGGACCAGCAGCACCTTGCCCTCGGTCTTGCGATCCTCCAGGTATGTATGCGCCTCAGCCGCCTGCGCCAGTGGGAACGTCTTGTCAATGCGCACGTGGAGCGTCCCTTCCAGGATCGGAGTGAACAGGTCGTTTGCCCGCGCGAGCAATTCTTCGCGCGTGGCTGTGTAGTCGCCGAGCGTGGGGCGCGTAAGATAGAGCGACCCCTTCGCGTTGAGCGTCTGTGGATCAACAGGCGCCACCGGCCCGGACGACTGACCGAAGAGCACCAGATACCCGCGACGCTTCAGGCAGTTCAAGCTCTTCTCGAAGGTGTCCCTGCCTACCGAGTCATAGACGACCTCCACGCCCGCTCCGCCGGTCAAGCGCCTCGTCTCCGTCTCGAAATCATCTCGCGTGTAGAGAATCACCTCGTCCGCGCCAGCTTCCCGCGCCAGCTGCGCCTTGCGCTCTGTGCCCGCTGTCCCGATCACTCGCGCGCCCAGCCGCTTCGCATACTGGACCAGCAATTGCCCCACGCCGCCACCCGCCGCGTGAATCAGCGCCGTCTGGCCCGAACGCAGCGGGAACGTGCTGTGCGACAGGTACTGCGCCGTTATCCCCTGGAGCATCGCTGCCGCCGCTGTTCGTGTGTCGATCCCCGCTGGTACGGGCACGAGCTGCGCCGGGGACACAAGCGCATACTCCGCATAGGCGCCCGGCAGAGATACCGAAGCCACCCGCTGCCCCACCTGCACGTCCGTTACGTCGGGACCAACCGCGTCTACCACGCCCGCTGCCTCGGAGCCTGGCGTGAACGGCACCTGGCCCTTGTACTGCCCTTTGCGCCGGTAGACGTCAACGAAGTTGACCCCCACTGCCTCGATCTTCACACGAACCTGTCCTGGCCCCGGCTCTGGCGTCGGCATATCTTCCAGCCGCAGTTGCTCTGGCCCACCCACCTCATGAACGCGTATCGCCCGCATGCCTACCCTCCTCGGCACTATGGCGGATGCCGCGCACACGCGCCGTACATCCCTCGCGCGGCGTCCGCCTGCTCTCCTTCAAGATGTACCACGTTATGCCCTGTTATGCCACATCACGCCATATTCCGGCCTCGCGCGACTCTTGCTCCGCCAGCAATCCAATCGCGCGTGGGCGTTTCATGGCTATTGCTGCGTATCTTCCAGCGCGAAGCCGATTTCGAGCGTCGCCTGATACACGATCATGCCGTTGTCAATCCGCCCGCGCAATTCTTTCACCTCGAACCAGTCCACGTGTCGCAGCGTCTTCTGCGCTCGCTCGATGGCCGCCTTCACCGCTTCGTTATACCCGGTGGTCGAAGTTCCGACGAGCTCGGTCTTTTTGTAGATTGTTCCGCCTGTTCCGCCTGTGCTGGCCATCCACGCACCTCCATTTGTGAGTGCTTGATGCGCTGCAAATGAGCAGCGTCCTGGGTTCCACCGCGTGTATACCGCGTGTGTTCGGCATGCGCTGCGCCTATCTGCCTGCATAAACAAGGCCAGACTGTCAGCTATGCCTGAGCGATGAAGCTGGGGTGAGAGACCCTCGCATACGTACTGGGGATATATGGCAGCTCACGGAAGGGTGCGCGCATTTGTACTGGCTCAACTGGCTCGATGGGCAGGTATCCGGGGGCACGCCGTTGTGCCCTCGTCGCAGGCCGCTTCGCTGCGGTCTCGGATGCCTGCCAGATCATGGCACACGCGCTATCGCCAGGAATCCGTCGCTGATCGGGACAGCATGAGGTTCAACCGGATCATAATATGCCCCAGACCCTCGGCCTGACAGCGACGTTTGTCACAACGGGTCATGGCTTGCTCTATTCACGCTACGCCAGGGGAGGATCATCAGAGGACACGAGGGCAAGTGGCCGTGATGAACCGGGGCGGCGCATAATCTTCCTAAGACGTGGGTGAGGCATATGCGCGCCATTGAGATGGCGTGCCGAGGAGGAAGACGAAAGGGAGGCCCTCGATGGATAGTACCCTGCAACAAACGCTCCAGACGCGTGCCGCGCAGCTTCGCCAGTGGCATCAGGAGCCGCCGATCCTTTTGCTGCCGAACGCGTGGGATGCCGCCAGCGCCCGCATCTTCGCGCAACTGGAGTTTCGTGCGGTCGCCACGACCAGCTCAGGCGTTGCGGCGGCATATGGTTATCCCGATGGAGAACACATGAGCCGCAGCTTGATGATCGAGACGGTCCGGCGCATCGCGGGAGCGGTGGATTGCCCTGTGACTGCGGATATCGAGGCGGGATACGGCGAAACCATCGAAGAGAAGCTGCATACCATCCAGCAGGTGGTAGAAGCCGGAGCAGTGGGCATCAACGTCGAAGATTCGATGGAGCGTGGCGCGCCCGCACTCGCGTCCGTGACGGCACAGACCGAGCTGATTCAGGCGATTCGCGCGGAGGCGGTGGAGTGGGGTATTCCGCTGGTCATCAACGCGCGTACCGATGTGTATCTCCATAGAGCGGGAGATGCTGAGGCCATGCTGACCGAAGCGGTGCGCCGGGCACATGCGTATCTGGCGGCGGGAGCGGATTGTGTCTTTCCGATTGGCGTAACCGATACGGCGACCATTGGCACCCTGGTGCGCGAGATCAATGCTCCAGTCAATATCCTGGCCAGCCCACAAACCCCCACCATTCCAGAGCTGGCAAGCCTCGGCGTTGCCCGTGTCAGTTTCGGGGGTGGTTTCGCGCGTGTGGCGCTTGGGGCGGTACGTCACGCGGCGCAAGAAATCTTGCGCCAGGGAACCTTCAGCAGTATGGAGCGGGAGGCTCTGCCGTCATCGGACTTCAGGCATTTATTTTCCATGTGAGCCACAACCGCGCCAGAAGCGGCGGGGAGCGCCTTGCGAGTCCACCAGCCAATACGCGCGCCAACCGCCGACAACTCGACGATCATGCGCGCGCATATGGCCGGATGGGGCGCCCCATGTTGCCAGCATGCTGGCCGCGTGTGGCAGTGATGGCGGTCAGTGTGAGTGTGGCCGGGCGTGTCTGGGATGCTATGGGCACCGCGACGACGAGCACACCATTGCCATACGTGACGTTGGCAAGCTGGCCATCAACCGCCATGGGCAGCGAAATCTCGCGCTCGTAGTCGCCTACGGTCCACTCGTTGAGCAGCTCATCTTTCAGGCCCTTCAACTCGCCACGCTGCCGTCCACGAATGATGAGTGTCGCGGCGGGTGTCACCTCGACGCTGATGTCATTCGGCTCCAGACCAGGCATCGGAACCGCGACCATCACACGAAGCGCCGTGCGGTAGATCTTTGCGGGAAGGTGATGCGTCTGATGAGTCGTTTGATGGGTCGTTGCCATGAGAACCTCCTCGTCACATAGGATGGTTGCGCTGAATCGCTCGGACGCGGTAAGAGAAGCTATGTGCTGGATTGATTATACTCAATCTCAATACTCACTCCGCCGCCCGATCATGTCCAGGCACCTTTCCTGACGCCTTCCAGCTAGCTCCAGCGCACCAGCGGCACATCGTATGCATGGTATTCGTGCCAGATACCCCGGTCGCATTGCATGATGCGTTCCGATGATCACTCATGACCTCGCAAGCATCCCCCATCCTCCCGGCAACCTCGCTGACGAGGCGCGAAATCTGGTCTGAGGCTACGAAAGCCTGGCCCACCATGGCAATCAGCCGCCGCCCGCAACCACTGTAGGAATGGGCGTAGCCGTAGGCGCTGGGGTAGGTAGAGGTGGCGCTGTCGGCGAGACGGTGGGTATCGGGCTGTGCGGGACTCCTGACCCGCTGCGAGCCGTCGCGGTGGGGGATGGAACGATCTCTGCTCCCGGCGCGACCGTCAGCACTGGCTGTGCTGTCCAGGTCGGCGGCTCTTGGATCGCCGGAGGAGTGCTCTCGGCAGGTTGTGTGAGGAACAGCACCAGGAATGACGAGAGCAGCGCCGCGTTGAGCACCAACAAGAGCAGGCGCCCTGCACCTCCCCATCTCCCCGCCGGACGCGCTGGCTCGGCGGCTTCGGACGCTCCTGGCATGTTATCATCATCTGGCACGTTTGACATCGGCATCGCCAATCTCCCACATCTGGATAGCCGTGATAAATCATGATAAATGTCGCCAGTTTCCCGAAAGCTAGCGTTTACGTCAATATGACCGCCCTGTTAGTCATATGCAGACATTGGGAGTCTTTGGCAGTCATAGGCAGTCATTTACGCTAACGTAGCGGGGCTATGTGGGTAAGCAGTGCTGTGTTGCGGTGGCGTTGCTGCTCTCACCCCCAGCCCTCTCCCCCGGCCCTCTCCCCCAGCCCCTCCCCTAAAGAGGGAGGGGAGCCAGGATGCGCGCCAGATGTGGAGGCCACAGCGGTCGCCTCAGTGCCCCTTCCCCTCGCGGGGAGGGGGCAGGGGAGAGGGTCGCCACCCGAGCAAGACATGGCCGAGCTAGCCAGGTGTGCCCGGGCTTCAGCGATGGTTTGGCGCAGGCAAGAACGATACACGCGGCGACGAACAGCGCGCATGCCGAGTTGAAGCAGGCAGCAGGTGGGAAACGCTGAGGGATGAAGCGCGGCAGGAGCGCAATGAGATGGCGGGGTCAATATGCCTTTCTCACCGCGCCCGATATGACATGGTGACGCGCATGGCAGGCGTTGAGCCCAGGGTAAGCTGGCGCCCTATCGAACAAGCGACCGGACTACGATTGCATTCGGCTTCTAGAATCGGGCGGCCTCATAGCCAGTGTAGCCAGTATCGCCTCACGAGCGGCGGCGCGTTCGGCTCGGTCTCTGATGCCCCGAAGCATCTTCTGGCTCATGACGAAACTGATGGCCGCGATCGGCTCGATGAGGAACGGCGCCCACCACTGTGTATACGCGTAATGTTCCCGTACAAGTAGTCGGATTGTCTCGTCTGGCTGGTCATGGAGCACGAAGGCCCAGGTGAAGTCGAAGGGGGGTGGAGTATCCCCGACCGGCACGCCACCACGGATTACAAGCCATCGCCCCGGTTCGAGCGCGGCCACCAAGAGCGCCACGTTCGGATGGAGCCTGACCTCATCTCCTACGCCGATATTTTGCCACTCGGGCACGATGCGATGCGCGCTATGGATATCACAGCCGATGATGTTTTCGAGCGCATCGTAACTGTATAGTCCGCCACGCCCCTGCCCCAACTGGGCGATCCACGGCCAGACGTGATTGGCGGTGGCGCAAATGGTGATGGCGCGGGTTGCGGTGATGTTCGCGTGCGCGATAAGGTCATCGCCGGGGAGTGATTCTCCGGCTTCCTGGTTGGTCGCCCCCCATCGAAGCGCTCCGCGCCTTGCAAACAGGAAGATGAAGGTAGCTGCCATGCCTCCGATGCTTCCTATGCCTCCTATGACGGCCAACCGCACGGCCCGCGCCACCCGTCGGTGTTCCATGTGATCCCTCCTTGCCCAACTCCACTTGATAGGCACCCCTCTCACGACAAAATGGCCTCTCTCGGCGCCTGTTGACCATCACGATCAATACGCACCGGAGCGTAGACGACTGGCTGCCCGCTATCGAGACGCGCCAGTCGTCCCACGCCATATTGATCAGCTTTCCCGTGCTTATGGCTCATTGCGACGGGAAGCAGAACGAATCGGAGGAAGCGTCTCCGCCTTGCAGGCGAATCTGGTGAGGGCGCTCGCCCTCGAAGGTCACAAAGAAATCGGAATCGAGGGTCAGGCCGCCCGCAGGGTCGGCATCTAGCTTGGCGATCCAGCCGCGAATGCCCTCAGGGTAGAACTGCGCATCCCAGCTGGCATAGAGCGAGTTGCTCACGTACACACGCCGCCCGTCACGGCTGACCTCCACCATCTGTGGGCCGCCGTTGAGCTCGCCGCTCCGTGGATGCGGCGCATGACTGGCGATTCCGCCTAACCGGACGACGCCGGTGAGTTGCGGGTGGAATGGGTCACTGACGTCATACTGCCGGAACTCGCCAGTACCCCAGCACGAGACGTATAGAGAGCGGTCGTCGAGGCTGAGGTCAATATCCGTCACCAGTGGCGGCACAGCGCCAAAGGGTTTGAGCGCGGGCGGCAGCACCTCGGCGTCGGCGGGCTCGGCAGGAATCTCGATCACCTTCTGCGCTCGCCAGGCACCATTGTCGTGATGCCAAACCCAGATAGAGGAGGAGAGGTCCGCGAGCGAGACGACCGTATTCACGAAGCCATAGGTCTGGGTAGGGTCATGCGAGGGCCGCAGCTCCAGCACCATCTGCTGCTCCGCACCCAGCTCAAGCGTCTGCAGATGGCGACCATCGCGCAGGTCCCACACATGCAGAGCGTGGCCATACTTGCCAGCGAGCAGCAGGTCAGGATTCAGGCCAGCTTCGATCATGTTCGGAGTGCCCCACTCACTGCTGAGCAGGATGTCGTGGCCCAGGTGCCACCAGAAGTCGTAGGCGAGGTACTGCGAATCACGCGCGCTTTCCCATGGGCCGCGGACGCTGAAGTCTTCAGGATCGAGCATCAGGATACCACCCGGCCCCTCGCCGTTTGGCGCGCCCAGGGCGCTGATGTAGATGGCGTCGGGTCCGCAGTGGACGGTATGCGGTCGGCTGTATCCCGCGCGGGACGCAAGCTCTTCCGCTGGGATGACCTTCACCAGCTGCGGCTGGCGAGGGTCTGGCTTGGTATCGAGGATATTGATACGCGAGGAGCGGAGACCCGGCACGAGGAGATAGCGCCGCTCCATGTGCCCGGCATGGGCTCCGGTGTGACACAGACAAGAACTGCACGCGTTCCACCCAAAGTGGTGTAGCTCATCGCCAGGATAGGGCATATCCAGACGACCAACCACCTGACCATAGGTGGGAGAGCCAGCGTCAACATCCACGACGCACAGGGCGTCTGGGCGCCCATCGCCTGTAGGATTCAACGTGACGACATACGCCAGTTGCTCGCGCGGTGCGTCCATTGCCAGCCGCGGCGATGGATAGAAGGTAGGATCGGTATGGGCGTGCTGCGATTCGGACTGTTGCGAGTGATCCATGGGTCTGACCTGCCTTTGCTTGTGCCCTGCGTGGAGAATCCCACCTGGTTCGATGCGCCGGGTGCGCGGTCTGCCAACCAACGCTGGAACCGTGCGAAGCCAGTAGAGACGCTCCACGAGTCACACGTCACGAGTCATGGGTAATGCACTGGAGACCACGTGAACGAATGTGAACGAACCGGATCCACGATACTCACTGACATACGCACTTCGGATAACACTGGAAAGCGCAGACGGAATCCGCAGACTCATGCCGACACTCACTCGTGCCGAAAGTAGCTAACGCAGCAAAACCGGGGCCACAATGAGCAGTCTGATTGCCGCCGCCCGTGCTATACTCCTTCAGGATTCCTTCAGGCGTGGCGGCGCCGCTGCTCGCCACGCAACCAATGACATTCTCGAATGGCTTCCCCATCAGAGACACACAGGAGTGATGAAGCGATGAAGCTGGTGACATACGTGCAGGCGGGTGCGCCGCATCTGGAAGAGGGGCGCGTGGGCGTCTTCTCCGGCAATGCGGACGGGCAGATATTCGACCTGGCCGCGCTAGGAATCTGGGCGGCGCGCAATGGAGTCGCGCTGCCGGAGGTAAACGGCGCGCCGGGTCTTCCAGCAACGATGCTGGCGCTGCTCCAGATAGGGCCGGACGGCATGGCAGCGGTACGCGCGGCGCTGGCGGCAGCGGACAAGGGCCACCCTGAGGATGTAACGCTGGAACCGGGCGAGCCGATCATCGCGCATGACCTGAGCGGCATCGAGCTGCGCGCGACCGTCCCCAATCCGCCGACACTGCGCGATTTCTACGTCTTCGAGCAACACGTCAAAGCGGCGCGTGCCCGGCGCGGCGCGGAGATGATTCCAGCCTGGTATGAGTTCCCAGTCTTCTACTTCTCCAACACATCAGAGCTGTACGGCACCGAAGAGCCAGTGCCGTACCCGCGCCTCAGCCAGGAGGTGGACTTCGAGCTGGAGATGGCGGTGGTCATTGGGCGCGAGGGGCGCGACATCGCTGCCGAGGATGCGCCAGGCTACATCGCGGGCTATATGGTGATGAACGACTGGAGCGCGCGCGATCTCTGGCGCAAAGAGCAGGTGCTCAATATGGGTCCAGCCAAAGGGAAGGACTTCGCCACCTCGCTTGGCCCATGGCTCGTGACTCCCGACGAGCTGGATGACCGCCGCATCGGCACTGGCAAAGACGAGCGCTTCGACCTCGAAATGCGCGGGTGGATCAACGGCGACCAGTTAACCCGCGACAATACGAAGAACATGTATTACACCTTCCCGCAGATGATCGAGCGCGCCTCGCAGCACGTTCGCCTACGCCCCGGCGACATCATCGGCTCCGGCACCTGCGGCACGGGCTGTATCCTTGAGCTGGGCACCGAGCGCCACCGCTGGCTGATTCCGGGCGATGTGGTAGAGATGGAGATCGAGCGGGTAGGCATGCTCCGCAACACCTTGACGGATACAAGCGGGAAGGGGCAGTAGCCATGCCGATGCCAACGCCACCGAAGCCCGGCGAAGAACCCACCAACGAGTCAGAACTGTACCGGTATCACCTGCGGCGGCTGATTACGTGGTACCTCGAAGCGCTCGACCCGTTGCCTGAAGTAGTGTTCGCCTGGCAGCCGCCCGCTCAGCAGGCGAACTCGCTGGCGGCCATCTGTACGCATGCCATCTCATCCGCGGAGTGGTGGGTGCTCAGTTGCGTGGGAGATGGCCCCATCGAGCGCGACCGCGACGCCGAGTTCGCCGCCCTGCCGACTTGGGCCGAGCTGCGCCCGCGCTTCGAGCGATTTCTGGCCAGTGCAGAAGCGCTTCTCACCGGCATGACCTCGGAAGAACTGGCGGCCATCAGCCGCCATCCCGCGGGCGACCGCATGAAGCGCCGCTGCCTGACACATACTATCGAGCATCTGGGCCTGCATCTTGGTCATATCGAGGTGACTATCGACTGGTACAACGCGACACACACCTGAAATACCCACGGGATGTGCAACGCGCTGAGCCCAGCAGAGAAGTCGGCACAGCATGCTTCGCATTGATCTGTTTTGGCCGAGGGAAATCGACACCTATGCTGAGAGCATAGGAAGTCCCTTTCCCCAGACATTTGCGCGCCGGTATCGCGTGAAGACACCCAAGAGAGCGAGCAGAAGCGAAGCATGAAGATTGCGGCACTTTACGACATTCATGGCAACTTGCCCGCGCTGAATGCAGTGCTGGACGAACTCACGGCGGTCCAACCGGATCTGATTGTGGTGGGGGGAGATATCGTCTCTGGCCCTATGCCAGCACAGACCCTGCAACGTCTGCTCCAGTTGGGCGAACACGTGCGCTTGATCCGCGGCAATAATGATCGCGAAGTCGTGACGGTTTTTGACGGCCAGCCTGTGGTCAGGCGCTATCTACCAGCCCCGTCAGAGCAAGGGCTCAATGATATTCGCTGGATTGCTGGGCAACTCACGCGCGCGGAACGGGATGTTCTCGCAGCCTTACCGGAGCGGCTACTGTTCCACATCGAGGGTCAAGGTGAAATCCTGTTCTGCCACGCGACCCCGCGCAATGATGAAGAACTCTTTACGCCCATGACACCAGACGAACGGCTCAATGATCTGTTCTCTGGCATCGAGCAGGACATCGTTGTCTGTGGGCATACGCACATGCAGTTCGCACGACAGCTAGGGAAGCGGCGCATTCTCAATGCGGGCAGCGTCGGAATGCCCTTCGCCAATCAACCGGGCGCATATTGGCTCCCGTTGAGTCCAGAAGGGCATGAATTTCGGTGGACACGGTTCGATGCCCTGGCTGCCGCGCAAGAACTCACTACAAGCGGAAACTCGTTCGCGCGCGAGTTTGTTGAGACCAACGTCCTCAAGATCCCGGCTGCGGCTGAGATGGCCGAAAGGCTGGAGAGGATGACCAGGAAATACCGGTGAAGAGGTCATATGTGCCTCCCTGAGGGAAAATGCTTGCTTCTTTCTTCTCAGCGAGGCACATCGTTATGTGTCTCTTACGTGCCTGTGCTCGCTGCGGGTTCGTCGCTCGTTGCATATCGCGTGGGAAATATAGGACATTCCCTGCCTTCACACCGCCCATGACCTCTGGCATGGGGCAACCATCCTATCGCGCGACGGCTATGCTTGCCCGCATGCTATACTTCCGCTGAAATACACCTGCCTCAGCGCTGTTTGCGGTAGAGATGTACGCGAATCACGGGGCCGCATTTCCGCTTTTTGCGCCGGGTGCGGAATTCTCTATGTTAGAGGCTTCTCCCCAAACACAGACGTAAGCGGTGCGCAGGCACAGAAGGCATAGCAGGCAAACTCGTGCGAATTACCAGCGTTCGACTCGAAAATATCAAGAGCTATAGGGATACGCGGATCGACCTTCCGGCAGGCACCGTTGCCATCCGCGGCAGCAACGGCGCGGGCAAGTCTACGCTGGTGGAAGCCATCGGCTTCGCCCTCTTCGATGCCCTGCCCTACAAGCAGGCACAGTTCGTGCGCGAGGGCGAGCGAATCGGCGTCGTGACCGTCACCTTCACCTCGGCGCTGGATGACCGCGAATATCAGGCTGTGCGCCGCTGTGGCACGTCTTCCGACTGGTATATCTACGATCCTGACCTGCATGATCGCGTTGTCGAGCAACGGGCCGACGTCGCCGCCTTTCTGCGCCAACATCTGCGCATCGAGAGCGACCTGGATTTGAGTACGCTCTTCAACGACGCCATCGGCGTTCCCCAGGGCACGTTCACCGCCGATTTCCTGCAGACCCCCGCCATCCGTAAGAAGAAATTCGATGTGCTGCTCCAGGTGGAAGATTATCGCACCGCGGCAACTAATCTTCTGGATTCGCAGCATTATCTGGAGGGACTGAAACAACAGCAGAAATCGAGAATCGAGGCGTTAGAGCGCGAGACGGCGCAGTTGGACGGCTGGCGCGCGCAATTCGAGGAGGGGCGCAAACAGGAGCGCGTGCTGACGAACCGGCTGGCCGAGCTTCAGCGCGAGACCGAAGCGCTCGAAAACGAGCGCAGGCAACTGGTGGAGCGCCAGCAGCAGGTGCTGCGGCTGCAAAGCGCGGCGGAGGTGGCGCAGGCCGAGCACAGCGCGGCGGAAGTCCGGTGCCAGGAGGCGGAAAGCCAGCTTGCGCAGGCCGCCGAGGCGGTTCGCATCTGCGCGGAGAGTCGCGCCGACCATGACGCCTATCTGGCCACCGAGAAACAGCTTGGCCAGGCGCGTGCCCGGGAGCAGCAGCGCTCGCATCTACGCGAGCAACGGGCTGAGGCGGCTCGTGCGCAGGAGGGCGCGCGCCGCGACCTCGCCCATGCGCAGGAGCAACTGGCAGCAGCGGAACAGGCCGCGCGCGATCTGGCGACACTGGAGCCCCTGGCGGCGCGCCAGCAGACGCTCGAAGATGAGCGGACCACCGCGCGCCAGCGTGTCGCCCGACGCGAAGAGCTATCCGCAACACGCCAGCGTCTCGAAGCCGATCTACGCGCCAGCCAGCAGGCCTGCGCACAGGATGAACAGGAGATCGCCCGGCTGGAAAAGCTGCGGCCAGAAGCCGACGCAGTGGCCGAGCGGCGCGGCCAACTCGAACAGGCACAGGCGGCCCAGGCCACCTGGGAGACGAATAATGCCCGTCTGGAGGCAGTGCGGCAGGAATTGCGCGAGAAACAGGAGCAGCGCGAGGAAGAGGCGCGGACCGAGGCAAAAGCGGCGGCAAATCTGAGCAAGATTCTGGCACAACAGGCAGTCGTCGAGGGATTCCCAGCGCTGGAAGCCGAGCAGAAAGAGATCGATGACAAGATCCGCCAGGTACAGGCGCGCATCGAGCAGCACAGCCTCTCACGCCAGCAATCGGGCATGGGCAACTGCCCCTTCCTGCGCGAGCCATGTCTGAATATCCAGCGGCGCGGCGAGAACAGCCTTAGCAGCTACTTCGACCGCCTGATCACCGATGCCGAGCAGGAGCTGACGCCGCTACAAGAGCAGGCACACGAGGTGGCGGAGCGCATGGACCATGCGCGCAAGGTGCTGAGCTACTGGGATCGTCGGAGCATCTACGAAGAACAACAGCGCCTGGCAGCAAAGAAGCAAGAGCGACTGGAAGCCGAGACCAGACGGCTGGCAAACGAGCAAGAGCAGCTTCAGTCCATCCTCGCCAGGGGTCACGACGCTCGCGCGCTCGCCAGCCTGCGCGCGGCATGTGAGCGGAGCGAGAAGGCCGCTCTGGAGTATGCCCGGCTGCCCGACCGCCAGGCGCATCTGCGCGAGACCAGCATCCGGCGCGACGCCCTGGCCGACGAGATCGAGCGCATCACGGGTGAACTTACGACGTTGGAAGCCGCCACCGCTGATCTGCAGCGTATCGAGGCGCAGCTTGTGGCGCTGGGCGACCCTCGCGGGCGGGCGGCATCCCTGCGACCAGTGGCTGCCGAGATATCCGCCCGATCTGAGCGAGTAAAGCGCACGCAGGCGGAGCTTCGGCGGCTCGATGCCGAACTGGCGGCTCTCGACAAGCGGCTCGCGCCATTTGCCGGACTGGATGATGAGCTTGCCCGGCTGGAGGAAGCCCGCGCGCGAGCAAGTGATGGCCACCAGCGCTACCTACGCCACGAGCATCTGGCAGCACAGCATGGCGAGCGCAAGAAGGCGTATGCCGTGGCGGAGCAGCAGGCGCGAGCGGCAGCCACACGACGCCAGCGGGCTGCGCAGGACTTCGAGCGAGCGCGGGCAACCTTCGACGCTGACCGGCTCGGAGCGGTGACCGCACGCGGCGATGCGGTGCGCGGAGAGCATGGCCAGTTGACCGAGGCGCTGCGTGCCACCCAGGAGGAGGGCGCGCGTCTCGCACGCGAGATCGCCCGCGTTGAGGCGCTGCTCACTGATCTGAGCGCCGCACGCGAGGAGCGACAGACGCTGGATGAGATGGAGCAGATGCTGCACCAGTTCCGCGACACCATCAAAGAGGCGGGGCCTGGTATTCTGCGGCTACAGTTGCGCGCCATCTCCCATGAAGCCAATCGCATCTTTGGCGAGATACTCGGAGACCGTTCGGCGGAACTTTCCTGGGAAGCGGATTACGAGATTGTGCTGCGGCGGGATGGGCGCGAGCGTACCTTCGCACAGTTGAGCGGCGGCGAGCAGATGAGCGCGGCTCTGGCAGTCCGGCTGGCGCTGCTGCGGCGGCTCTCGCGGCTCGATATGGCCTTCTTCGATGAGCCGACCCAGAACATGGACGGCGAGCGGCGGGGCAATCTCGCCGAGCAGATCAGGCGGGTGCGCGGCTTTGATCAGTTGCTTGTCATCAGCCATGATGATACGTTTGAGCAGGGACTCGACGGTGTCATCCATCTGGAGAAACGCAGCGGTCAGACCGAGATCGCGGAGGATGGTACGCTGGTCCCGACATAATTTCTCGGTTGTTTGCAGTGGCGGTACAATACAGGCGGGCGTCCTGTTGTGGCGAGCCACTCCGTCTATGTGGCGGGGGTGTGATGAGGGAGGCAGGTAGGAGGAAACATGGACGAACGACCAGATCAGCGCGATCAGCCGACACCGTCCTCGACGAATACGGGAGGCAATCAGCCCGCGCCTTCGGTGAACGCGCCACCGCCGCTGACACCTTACCCTCAGACGTTCCCCACCCTTCCCGGCCAGGACGCGCCCACATATCCCACCGCGCCTGGCTATCCGCTGCCGTACGGCATGACGACCTATGGCCAGCAAGCACCGCTGGACCCATCGCATATGCCTGCCATGAAGAAAGAAAAGGGCAGGCTGGGCCGCCCGTTCCCGCTGCCGCTCTCGCTGTTCCTTGCGTTCGGCTGTGTTGTGCTGCTGGCGCTGGTCGCCGGCGCGCGCGTGCTCTTCGGCGGCGACTGGGCCGAGGCTGCGGCAGCGGCGGGAGTCGTTGCGCTGGCAGTGGCGGTCGTGACGCTGCTGACCGCGCTGTTGCGG
Organism: Ktedonobacterales bacterium; assembly: GCA_036378295.1. Lineage (GTDB taxonomy): Bacteria > Chloroflexota > Ktedonobacteria > Ktedonobacterales > JADMIN01 > DAHUXT01. The sequence continues at coordinate 3,740 of DASUWS010000197.1, read as the reverse complement.
GTAGCGGCGGGACGGCGCTCGCTCGGCTTCGCGCTGCTCACTTTGCTGCTGTTGGTTGTGCTGCTGGGCTCCGGCGCGGCTGGTCTCATCAGCAGTACCCCGCTCCATCTGGCACAGGCGAAGGCGCTGGAAACGAGCGGGCAGTGGAGCGATGCCATCCGCGAGTACAATCAGGCGGGCCAGAAAGGGCCAAACGCGCCTGACATTGCGCGGCTGCAAAACACCTGGGGCGAGCAGTTGCTCAAGCAGGACAATTACCGCGGCGCCCTGACACACTTTCAGACTGTGCTCGACGATTATCAGCAGAGCGGCAGCGAAGTGGCACGCGCGCGAAAGAACCAGTTTCTCGCCTATGCCACCTGGATGAAGAGCGATGCCGCGCATGTGCCTTACGCCGAGGCCATCGCCGTCTTCGCCAATTATCCCTCCAGCCCGGAGTGCGACAGCGCTTGCCTGGCGACGGCAGCTGAGGTCGCACCCCAGGCATATTATCTCTATGGCATGCAGCTCGTGCAGCAGAAACGCTACCAGCTCGCCATTACCGAGTTTGGGAAGCTGGCCACGCAGTATGGCTCCAGCCCATACGCCAAACAGGCGCACGCCCCCGCTGCCACCGCCTACCTCGCCTATGGCAAGCAACAGATCGCCAATCAGAATTGTTCTGGCGCGGTGACGACTTATCAGACGCTTGTCGCCAACTACAAGGATACTCTGGAGGCCACTACGGCGCAGGCCGCACTGAAAGCACCCCAGGATGTGACGGGCTTCATCACAAACGCGCCATCCAATCCTTTGCCAACGGTGCATCTCTCGAAACGCATGAACTGGAACACGTTCTTCTTTTCGAACGAGTACTCAACCTCAATAGACCCCAAGACAGGCGCGTTTACCTTCAAGCAGGTGGCGCAAGGCAAATACTACGTCACCACGTCACGCCGGATTCCAGGGGCAATCGATTACGTCACGTGGACGGATGCCTCGAACGGTTTCTTCTCGTTCACGGTTACGCCACTTTGCACGATGCAGCTAGGGACATTCGACTATAGCAAGTAGCTGGTGCGGGATAGGAAGTGCGCGGCACGTTGACGTTCGGGCACGCAAGACGTATGCTACAGCCCGGCGAACCGCTGTGCATTCCACGCCCGCGCGCGCTTCCTTCCCTGCCCTTCCTTACCCCATGACGTACGATTACTGATGAGGAGATACGCATGTCCGATACGACGTCCCCCCCGGCTACAGTCGAGTCGCTACCCGCGCGCGGAACCTCGAAGCGTACCGTCATCGTGCTCTGGATCGCCGCGGCGGTTCTTCTCATCGTGGGACTCGCACTGACGATTCCCGCTGACCCCGAATGGTGGAAAGTCGTGGTGCTTGGTGTCGTCGAAGGCGTCACCGAATTCTTGCCGATCTCATCCACTGGACACCTGCTCGTCGCGGCCCAGGCGCTGCATTTCGAGCATAGCGTCGGCGGCACGTTCGAGATCTTCATCCAGCTTGGCGCAGTCGTTGCCGTCGTGGGCTATTATCTGCGCGATCTGCTGACCCAGGTCCGCGACCTTCCACGCAGCCGAACAACCCAGCGCTTCTGGCTTGCCATCCTGATCGCCTTCATTCCAGCCGCCGTCATCGGCCTCGCGCTGCACAAGGCCATCAAAGAGTATCTCTTCCGTCCCGACGTCATCGCGGCCATGCTGATTCTCGGCGGCATCATCTTCATCGTGGTGGAACTGCTGCCCCGCCGGGAGACAACGCGCAAGTTGGAAGGCGTCTCCTGGCTGCAGGCGCTCGGCATTGGCGTGGCGCAGACGCTGGCGCTCGTGCCGGGCGTCTCACGCTCAGGGGCGGCCATCCTCGGCGCCATGTTCGGCGGACTCGACCGCCGCACCGCCACGGCGTTCTCCTTCTACCTTGCCATTCCCACACTGGGCGCCGCCACCATCGTTGACCTGCTCACGAGCCTGAGTAATGTGACGGCGGGCGATCTGGGACGCCTCTTCCTCGGCGCGGTCGTCTCGATGATTATCGCGTGGTTGAGCATAGACTGGCTGCTGCGTTACGTCGCGCACCACAGCTTCATCGCCTTCGGCGTCTACCGCATCCTCGCGGGGCTGGCCATCATTGGCCTGCTCGCGGTGCACTTCCTGTAGCGTAGCGGCTCCGGGCGAGTATATCAGGAACAGCGCCATAGCCAGAGGAGGCTTCCCGTGCTCTATACAGAAAAACTGGTTGCCGAGTTAGAGCGGAAGCGGGCGCTTTTTTCCTCGTATGATGAGCGTTATGGACAGCAGCGAGAGACCTGGCGCGAGGCGCTGGCGGCGCTCGGCACCACCTATCCGACCGCCGCGGTGCTACGGCAGGCGCTGGATGCGGCGCTGGTCGTTGCTGGGGGATCGCATGCAGCGGGCGCACTGCCAACGAACGAGTATGACCGCTGGCGCGCGACTGGCCGATCCGGCCCACCCGTGCTGCCATTTGGCCACGCGTTCGCCCATCATGAGGAGTCGCGCGTGTGGGCCGAGGGCATGCGCGGCACCACTACCTTCGCCGTGGATGGCAGCCAGTTGCTCCCCTGGCGCGATGCCTCGGTGCCGGTCGCGCTGGTGCAGGCGGGCATCTTCGAGAATCCCCACCAGCCGCCCACACCGTATCTGAAGGATGTGCGCACGGAACTGCTGCCGCCGGAAGATTTGCTGGTAAGCGAGCCGGAGATGGTGAACGTACGCACGAATGAAGCGGCGGGCTACTCCGAGCGTATCGTCCATCTGCGGCGGTTTGAGCTGGAGGTGGATACGCTGGTTCAGCGGCTGGAACACCATGCGGCGCGGCGGCGAGACACGCAGCGAGAGCCAACCACACCGGTTATTGCCCTCTTCGACGGGAGCCTGATCGTCTCGTTCGCCATCAAGATGCCACCACCCTATCCTGAGCGGTATGCTGCCGCCGCCAAACGCCTGCTGGACGCCTCGCACCGTACCCGTATCCCGCTCCTGGGCTACATCGACACCAGCTATGCCCGCGACACCATCACAATGCTGCGGACGCTCAGCGGCGACGAGCTACCTCCGGCGCGTGGCATTCATGACGCTCTGCTCTGGGGCGACGCGCTCTCCTGGGGTGATCGGACGCCCGCGTTCATCTCGGCCCGCGAAGATCTCTCGGCAATGGGCTATCGTGGCGGCTCGGATGCCGTCGCGTTTGTCTATCTACGTGCCGCGGGCGATCGCCCGCCCGCGCGTGTGGAGTTTCCCGCGTGGCTGCTGGAAGATGGCCAGCTTGACCAGATTCTGGATATCTTGCGCGCCGAGATCATCATTGGCCAGGGCTACCCCTATTCCATCGAGGCAGCAGATGCTGTCGCGGTGATTACGGCGGAGGACCGCGCGCGCTTCTATGCTCTCTTCCAGCAGTTTGCCGAGCGCGAGGGGCTTGCCTTTACCTTCTCGCGCAAGGCACTGAGCAAGAGCCGCCGCAGAGTGTAGGGCAAGAGAAAGGACGTCCGGCCCGCCACTCCCCGGCAGCGGACACTAGCTGCCCGCGAGCTCCTCCGTGATGGCCTCCTTCTCGTCGCCTCCGGTGGTGATCGCGGCCGCATCGGCAGTGGCAACCTCCGCCAGCCGCGAAACACGGGCGAAGAGCAGCAGCACGGGGGTCAGCACAACGCCGGTCGCCACCAGCGCGGCACGGATGGACCGCAGCGAGCCGATAGCGCCGATCACCGGGCCGCCCGCGATCTGCCCGAA